>JAUNMW010000054.1 GCA_030537395.1 Clostridia bacterium
GCGAAGTCCCCTGGCGCAGGTCTGGGGGCGCGTAGCCCCCAGCGTACCCCTTAGTAGGGACTAACTAAGTAATTTAAAGGGCGCTTTAAGCACTTGTCTCTTTCATCTTTCTTATATTCTCTTTCAGCCGTTCATCGTTGGGCGAAAGCCGCGCCGCTTCCTTTGCGGCCTCCAATGCTTGCTGATATTGGCCGGTATAATAAAATGCCAAGCTGCGCAAATCATAAGGTCGGCTTCCCCAGGCGGTGTTTTCCGTAATATAATTGCGGGCACGGTCTGTAATACGCAGAGCGCGTCCCGTCAGATAAATCACGCCTTCCCAATCCTTTTTTTGATACAGCAGCCAGGCCAAATCCATGTATGGCTCCCGCAGATGCGGTGCTTCCGCGATGGCGCGCCATCCCCATTCCTCGGCGGCGGCATCGTCCCCCTTGGCCGCATATGCCCGGGCGATGAACCGCATGGACGCGCAGCGCTCATCCCGCCATGCGGCAGAAGGCAAGGAAAGATGCCGCTTTAAAGTGGCAATGCAGTCGTCCCACCGGCCCCGGAACAGATATTCCCGGCCCAGGTAATGCACATTCCGGTCATCCTCCGGCGCTTCCCGAACGGACAGTTCCAGCAGCGGTAAATACTGCTCCCGGGATTTTTCCGGATCGGCGTGATGGTTCAGCTGCATGCCCTCCACCGTGATCCTTTTTTCCTGCCCTTCCCCCTGCCAGGAAAGCACCTCATGCACCGGATGGGTCCAGGCATATCCGTGCCGGGCATGGATTTTGTCCAGATAGAATACATGCCCCTCTGAGCCGTCCGCTTCAAAATTCCAGGTATAGCGGTAGGCCGCCCGGGTGGTTTCCCCCGCTTTCCAGGCCTTTTCCAGCAAAGCCCTCCAGCCCGGTTCAAACACTTCATCCAGATCGGTACACACGCAAATATCCGCGTCTTCCGGCACAAGCTCCAAGGAAGCGTTCCGCGCCGCATCAAACCGCCAGGGCTCGATGATCCTTTGGATTGTATGCACCCCCTTCTTTTGCAGAATTTCCATTGTATCATCCCCGGAGCCGGTATCCAGCACATAGATTTCATCCGCCTCGGCCATGGAAGCAGCCCAGCGGGCGGCAAATTTGCTTTCGTTTTTGGCAATGGCGTATACGCAGATTTTCATGATCCTTCCTCCGCCAAAAGGGCGGCGGTTTTCGCGCCGCCGCCCAATCGTTTTTTACAGATCAATAGCACAGATACCCGGCCAGCCGCAGATGATCCAGAAGGCAGTTGAACTGAGGCACGATATCCGCAGTCGAAGTCGCGTCTGCCACAGAGGCCGCTTGAATGATTCTCGGCGCGGGACCGGTTGGGCCGACAGGACCGATGGGGCCGGGACGGCCTCGTTCACCCCGTGGGCCGGTAGGTCCTGTGGGACCCATTTCACCAGGTTCGCCTTTGGGCCCCATGGGGCCGGTGGGGCCCGTTTCACCTGTCATGCCTGCTGCACCCGCGGGACCCGTTGCGCCGATGGCGCCTGCAGGGCCGGTGGGACCTGTGGGGCCAAGTATGCCGATCCCCGCAGGACCAGCAGGGCCCGTGGGACCGGTGGGACCAGCAGGCCCACTGGGCCCCATGGGGCCGGTAGGACCGGTAGGCCCGCGCAGCCCGCGCCAGGGGGTCCAGCATCCGCATTGATTCAGCGCCGCATATCCAAATTGACTTCCGCAGCGGGTGGTTGCGCCAGGCTGCGGGTCGATCCAATTCTGAATATCCATGATATTTTCCTCGCTTTTTCAGGTTTGAGCGGTACTTGCCACCGCTCAATTCCATCCTATGCGCGGCCGGAAAAGAGGTTCCATTTTGTTTTCTCCCTTGCTTTGAAGCATCAGGCATGATACAATAACCCGGTATACAGGCGGTTTTTTATTTCTCTTGAAAAATCCGCCTTACCCAACGATGAAGGAATGAATGAGCTTTAAGAAGGTGCGTCCCATGTCAATCAACGCGAACAGCCTGACCGTGAACCTGCTGGTTACGGCGTTTATGGCCCTGATGGTATTCGTCATGCCCTGGGCGGACAGAAAAATCTGCGCAAAGCTGGGCCTGAACCTGAACGGCGGGATCAGCAAAAACAAACGGGCGGACGCTCTGCTGCGGCTGCGCCAAAGCATCCTGTTGGGAATCTTTCTGATCTATCTGGCAGCGATTGCTTGGATCGTATTCTTTTCCCGCTCCGCATCCTCGGAATACTTGGTGCATGTGGCGCTTTTTCAGGATTTGACCAACGCCGTGCAAATCGATTTCGGCATTCTGAACGTGATCCCCGCCATTTTCCGGGAGGGCCCGGTATCCGCCCTCCGGCACATCCGGGTCATCAGCCCGGCCAACATTGCCCAAGTGTACATGAATGTGATGCTGTTCATCCCCCTGGGCTATCTGCTGCCCTATGTGTTTTCCTGGTTCCGGGCCAAACCGGAAACCAGACCCCTGCCGGTATGCTTTCTGGCGTCCCTGGCCATTGAAAACATTCAGCTCATTTCCAAGCGGGGCTTTTACGATGCGGATGATCTGATCAGCAACACCTTGGGCGGGTTCATCGGCCAGGTGCTGTTTATCAGCGTGGCCTATGTGGTCACCCATCCCAACTGGCGAAAGGACCTGAAAAGCTATCGCCGCTGGAAACGCAACGCGAAAAAGCGCACCCTGTACCCCTTCGCCCGCAGGATTGGCCTTTCACGCACCACGCTGCTGGCCAGCCGAGAAGAAGACGTGTGGGATTTTTACGTGAACAAGATGGGCTTCCGGCTGAAAAAGCAAATCGTACCCTTGAACGCTTCCGGCACGGATTTCCTGCTGGAGATGGGCAAATCCCAGGTGGAAATTCGCTGCTCCAACCGGGAAGAAGCGCTGCCCCCTCAATCCCTGACCATTTCCGCCAAGCGGATCGTCACCATCAAAAAACGGCTGGAGGCCAATGGCATCCAGGTCGGTTCCTTTGAGCAGGACGTGTACACCGGCGCCAGGATGCTGCGCTTTTCCGGTCCGGACGGAGTGCAGATCAAGGTGCTCGAAGCATGACGAACCACCTGATCATCGGCAGAATGGCGGAGCGGCTGTCTAATAACCTGTATCCTTCTGTCGGCATTCAGTCTCTATGCGCATCAGCGCATGGGGGCTGCTTTTTTCATTCTGCACAATAAGAACCGAAAAAAATTCGGACGAAACTGCCAGCGGACATATTTCCGCGTATCAATAAGTGTCGGCGGTCAAACGCCGGCCGGCATGAAGAAAGCGTATCTGATCTGCCGCTGCTGACGGCCCGGTCATCATATGACTTTTCATCTTGTGTTTTCCGCAATTTTGACTATAATAGGTATTTGAAAGAACTAACCAAATCATAAGGAGGCTTCACAAATGAAACGGTTTCTCAGAATCCTGTGCCTGGTCTGCGTATTGGTGCTGCTCCCCGTCGCTTCGCTGGCGGATACCCAATACCTGATCGACAGCGACACCCGCAAGATCACGGAAGAAGAGCTGTGGAAGTGGGACCGGGAATCCCTCTCCTTCATGTTCAACGAAATCTTTGCCCGCCACGGCTTCACCTTCCAGCCCGGCGGAAAATTCTACAACTGGTTCAACAACCAGCCCTGGTATCAAAACATTGAAAAGGTGAGCAACCAAACCGCCTATAACCGCACCACCGCAAAGGAATGGGAAAACTACTACACCATCAAAAAGGTGATCGGGGAAATGGAAGCTGCCAAGCATCCTTACCGGAAAACCAGCGCCACCCCCGAATTGAAATCCTGGACGGATTTCACCCCTCCCGGAAAATGGTCCCTGACCGGCTTCCAGTACATTACGCTGAAGGGCAACCAGCGTCTGGACGTGTATTCCGCTCCCAGCACCGCTTCCTGGCGCGGGGCCAACGGCAAAGCGCTGGTGAGCACCCAAGGCGCGGTTTGGGCCGCGGGCTGGGAAAACGGCTGGCTCCAGATTTTCTATGAAGTAAGCAACGGCGGCGTTCGCGTGGGCTATGTGGACGGCAGCAAAATCACCGGCAAGGTGGATTTCCAGCAGGCCCTGATTTTCTCCCGCACGCCCGTTCAGCTGACGGCAAAATGCGCGCTGACGGACGATCCCCTGTCCGGCTCCTCCAGCATTGCCACCCTGCAGCAGGGCGCTTCCGTCACCTATCTGTCCACCGCGGTCAACCAAAAAGGCCAGGTGTGGGACTACATTGAAACCACCGTCAGCGGGAAAACCGTTCGCGGCTACATTCCTTCCGGCTGCGTGAACGTGCCGGCTGATGAACTGCCCAATCTGGACGATTACGCCAAGTAATCATTTGCAGCAAAAAGCAGAGAAGCTTCTTTTGATCCGAAGCCTCTCTGCTTTTTTGCTGCCCTGGTTTATTTCAATTCCTTCCGCAGCGCCCCTTCATCCGCATGGGGCAGTACCGCGCGCAGATGGACGATTATGCGTTCAAAGGATTCTTCCGGCGTTCTTCGTTCCGGAAGGGCCAGCCAATCATTGTCCAGCCATCGGTCGGCCAGCTCCAGCACGGCGTTTCCCCAGCCGTAGGGCACCCCCTCTTTGGTCAGGCTGTATCGGAAATCCGGGATCAGCACGTAGGCCTGCATTTGCAGGCGAGTAATCACCGTATCATACCCCTTGGAAAAGCCGCATTCCCGCTTGGCGTATTTGGACAGCACAAAGGGATGTCCCTCCAAATATTCCATCAGCAGCCGATCCTTGTAAGGGGCCAGCCCGTCATCCACCCAGCCTTCCCAATCATAGCCGTTCCGCCGCCAATTGGCCAAATCGGCAAACCATTCCTGGCTGATAAAGGCCGCCCGGTTCCGAATGAATTTTCCGTAAGCGCACACCTTTTCGGCGGCCAGAGGCCCCTTCCACTCCCAGGGCCCTTCCTGATCGGTAAACCACACCTCCGGGGCCACATGTTCCTCCGCCGACCAGCCGGGCACGCTGTTGGTAAAGAAAGGCAATATGCCCACCTGCCGAATCATGGCAGCCAGATCATCCTTGGTGCGTATCATATCGGAGCCCCTTTACGCGTCCGCCGCGGCATGCAGCGCCTGCCGCACAGATTCCTTGATTTGCCGGTCATTCTGGGAGGGGCTGGCTTCATACAGCTTGGTTTTTCCCAAATAGATCGACGGCACATAGTAATAATCGTACTGCTCGGCCAGGGCGCTTTCCTTCCGCTCGTCGATCCAATCAATTTCGACGCCTGCGCAGCGCGCGTCTTCCCGCTTTAGTTCTTCAATGGCTTTCCGGGCACTGACGCAGTACGGACAGCCCACCATATAAAACAAAGTAACTTTTTTCATGATATTCATTCCCTGCACAAATGATTTTTTTTGTCCGTGGCCTATGATTGCTTTCTTATATTTCGTCTGTCTCGGACGGGGGTTTGGGGGGGAAACGCTCTTTGGATTCCAACGAGCGTTTCCCCCCCAGCATATATTTTAAATATGGCAGGCAAAGGCCACCCAATCGCCTTTGTGCACGATCTCGTCGATTATATAGCCCGCCTTCAAAAGCGCTTCGTTCACATCCGGCTCGGCCTCGGCAATGATGCCGGAGCAGATGAACCGCCCGCCGGGGGTCAAATGCGCCTTCAGAGGCGCGGCCAACATACAGATCACCGGGGCCAGGATGTTGGCTACGGCAAAATCAAACCGTTGGGAAAGGCCCTGGAGCAGATCGCCCTTGCGCACCTCGATGGCGCTGTCCAGGCCGTTGTGGGTCACATTTTCCTTGGCTACCCTTACGGCGTCCGGATCGATATCCACGGCCACGATGCCCTGAGCCCCCAGCCTTGCCGCGGCGATGGCCAAAATACCGCTGCCGGTGCCCACATCCAGCAGGGTGCCGCCCTGATAATACTTTTCGATCAGGCTGACGCACATGCTGGTGGTTTCATGGGTGCCGGTGCCAAAGGCCATGCCGGGGTCGATTTCAATGATCAAATCGCCCTCCTGGGTGTCCCAGGGTTCCCAGGTGGGTTTCACCACCATATGCTGCCCGATGCGGAAGGGCTTGTAATACTGCTTCCAGTTTTCCGCCCAATCCTCTTCCTTCACGCCCTGCAGGCTCACATCCAGCGTGCCCATGCCGGGGCCCTTCAGCAGCGACAGCTGCTCCCGCAGGGAACCAATGATCTTTTGCAGGCTTTCTTCATCGAACCAGGCCTTTACCTGCACATCCTCCGGCATGGCGTCGATGACCGATTGATCCATCAATTCCCAATTGGCCGTGGGCTTATCGGGGTCCGGCAGGTCCGCCCGGTCCAGGATTTGGGTACCCGCCGCGCCCAGGCGCATAAAAATATCCGATACCAGCTCCGCCCCCTGGGTGGTGGTGGATACCGTTACTTCTGTGTATTCCATGTTTTTGTTTCCCCCTCTGTTATTTGATCAACCCCAGCACAACCACGTCGTGGTAGGCCCCCTCCCGGTACATTTCCTGCCTGAGCAGGCCTTCCCGCTGGAAGCCGCACTTTTCGTAGCAGCGCAGCGCCGCTTCGTTATAATCGAACACCACAGCCTTGATTTTATGCAGATTCATTTCCTCAAAACCAAACTTGCACAGGGTTTTGATGGCATCCTCCCCGTAGCCTTTGCCCCGATATTCTTTCTCCCCGATCAGGATCGCCAGCTCGGCCAGCCGATTTTTCCAGTTCACCCGGGTAAACCCGCATTTGCCGATGAACTGCCGTTCCTCCTTGGTTTCGATGGCAAATTGGTATTCGCCGGAGGTGTAGCTGGTGTTCTGCCCCATGGCTCGGGCCTCGTCATCCACGGTGGACGGGTACAGGATGGCCCCGGAGGCACCCCGCATCACTTCATAATCGTTGGAATAAGTCAGGCATTGCATCAAATCGCTGTTATCAAAGGCCCGCAGCCGCACGAGCCGTCCTTCATACATAGGCTTTTTCCTTTCGATTCTGTATTACTGGGGGAAACCGCTCTTTAGAGCCTAAAAAGCGGTTTCCCCCAGACCCCCTTCCGAGAAAGGCAAATATGGGAGTTCTGCATAAATCTTTGTCTCAAGATGAAATCATTTTGTCATCGACAGTTTATTTTGCTCCAAAAGAATCCGGATGATGCAAAGCATTATTGCATTCTTTCCTGCTTCACCTTGTGATCCACCACATGGCGGCTGGCAAGCTGGGCGAACACATCCTTGGGCTCAATGCCCATTTCAACCATCAGCACCATCACATGGTACATCAGATCGGATATTTCAAAAATGGTTTCTTCCCGGTCGCCGCCTTTGCCGGCCACAATGACCTCGGTGCACTCCTCGCCCACCTTTTTCAGGATCTTGTCAATGCCCTTCTGGAACAGGTAGGTGGTATAGCTGCCTTCCTTGGGCTCGGTCTTTCGGCCCGCCAATAATTGATACAACGCCTCGATGGAAAAATCCTGCTGATTCTCATTTTGATATACGGGATTGAAAAAGCAGCTTTCGCTTCCGGTATGGCAGGCGGGGCCTTTTTTGATCACTTCCACCACCAGCGCGTCCAAATCGCAGTCCGCCTTGATGGTGACGATTTCCTGGGTGTTGCCGCTGGTTTCCCCCTTGCGCCAAAGCTGCTGGCGGGAACGGGAAAAGAAGCAGGTGCGGCCCTCCTTCATGGAAATCTCCAGGGATTCTTTGTTCATGTAAGCCACGGTCAGCACCTGCTTGGAAAAGTAATCCTGCACCACAGCGGGGATCAGGCCGTTCATGTCAAATTTCAAATCGTCAATATTCATGCTTTCATTCTCCTGTTCTGAGTATTCTCATGGGAATGCCCTCCCCCGCCAGATAAGCTTTCAGCTCCGGCAGGGGCACTTCCTTCCGGTGGAAAATGGAGGCGGCCAGTCCCGCGTCCACCTGGGGCACCGCTTCAAACAGCGTTTTAAAATCCTCTTTCTTTCCCGCGCCGCCGGAAGCGATGATGGGAATGGTCACCCGTTCCGCCACCACCGACAGCATTTCCAGGTCAAAGCCCTGCTTGACCCCGTCAGTGTCGATGCTGTTCACCACCAGTTCTCCGGCCCCCCGTTCCTGGCCGTCATGGGCCCATTGCAGGGCGTCGATGCCGGTATCCTCCCGGCCCCCCTTGGCGAACAGCCGAAATTGACCATTCACCCGCTTCACGTCCATGCTCAGCACCACGCATTGATCGCCGTATCGCTTGGCGGCCTGCTCGATCAAATCCGGATTTCGGATGGCCCCGGAATTGACGCTCACCTTGTCCGCACCGCAGGACAGCACCCGTTCAAAATCGCTTACCGCGTTGATGCCGCCGCCCACGGTCAAAGGAATGAACACCTGGGCCGCCGTGCGCTTCAAAATATCCGTAAACAGGGCCCGGCCTTCAAAGGAAGCGGTGATGTCATAGAAAACCAGCTCGTCGGCCCCGGTATCGTTGTAGTATTTCGCCATGTCCACCGGGTCCGCCACATCCTGGATGCCCTCAAAATTGGTGCCCTTTACCACCCGGCCGTTTCGCACGTCCAGGCAGGGAATGATTCTTTTGGCAATCATGGCGTTTCCCCTTTCCCAGCGGCAACAGCCTGTTTCAAATCGATTTTTCCGGCGTACAGCGCCTTTCCGATGATGGCGGCGTACAGGTTCATTTCCGCCAGCGCTTCCACGTCTCCGATGGCGGAAACGCCGCCGGAGGCCACCACCCGCAGGCCCTTGATTTCCTTCAAGCGGGCGTACGCATCCAGATTGGGGCCCGCTAACTTTCCATCCCGGCTGATGTCCGTATAAATCACGGTATCCACGCCGCGCTCGGGAAGATTGCTGATAAATTCAAAGGCGGGAATATCCGTGATCGTGCGCCAGCCGTGAATGGCGACGAAGCCGTTCTTCGCGTCCACCCCGGCGGCGATCTGCCCCGGATATTTTTTTGCCAGCGTTTCCAGCAGCGCGGGGTTTTCCACCGCGGCGGAGCCCAGAATCACCCGGCTGACCCCCGCGTCCAGATAGCGCCGGGCGCTTTCCTCGCTGCGCGCGCCGCCGCCCACTTCTACCTTTAATCCGCTTTCCCTGGCCAATTTTTCAATAACGGAAAAATTTTGCTGGCCCCCATCCTTGGCGGCGTCCAAATCCACGGTGTGCAGCCATTCCGCCCCGGCGGCGCGGAAGGATTTCGCGGCCTCCAAAGGCTCCAGGGAATACACGGTCATTTGGTCGTAATCCCCCTCCGTGAGCCGAACCACCTGGCCGCCTCTTAAATCGATGGCCGGAAAAATCAGCATGCGCCCGTCACCTCCCCAAAAGCCCGCAGGATATTCAGGCCCACCGGCCCGCTTTTTTCCGGATGGAATTGGGCCCCGTACACGTTGCCCCGCTGCACAAGGCCCGGCACATCCACGCTGTATTCGGAAACGGCCTTCACCGCGTCCCCGGCCCCCTTGGCATAGAAGGAATGCACGTAATACACGCTGTCGCCTTCCAGAATATATTTGAGCAGCGGGCATTCCCCCATGAATCTCAGCCCGTTCCAGCCGATATTGGGCACCTTCAGGTTTTCCGGAATATCCGGCTTCAAAGGGCAGATTTCCCCGGGCAGCAAACCCAGTCCCGGATGCTCCCCATACTCATAACTTTTCTGAAACAGCAATTGCATGCCCAGGCAGATGCCCAGCAGCGGCGTGCCCGACTCTGCCTTTTGGATCACCAATCGATCCATGCCCGTTTCAGAAAGCTTCCGTCTTGCGTCGCCAAAAGCGCCCACCCCCGGCAGGATCAGCTTGTCCGCGTTCAGGATCGTTTCTTCATCCCGGGTCACGGCGTTCTCCAGCCCCAAATAAGACAAGGAATGACTGATAGAGTACAGGTTGCCCACACCATAATCGATGATCGCGATCATGCGGGAACACCCCCTTTTGAAGGTTGATGAGCCCTTTAAGTCGGTTCGTTATAGAGTACAGAGATCAGAGTACAGAGTACAGATTTATTTAGCTTATACAAAAAATTTAGCCGATTGAACGACTATTCAATCTGTACTCTGCACTCTGTACTCTGTAATCTGTTCTCTCCTTCGTTACTTAAAGGGCGCTATAAAGTATATCCAACTTACAAAACCCCTTTTGAAGAAGGCGTTTCCCCCGCCCGGTCCGGATCGATGCTCACCGCCTGGCACAGGGCACGGCCCAGGCCCTTGAACATAGCCTCGATGATATGGTGGGAATTGGAGCCCGCCATCTGCACAAAATGGACGCAGGCCTGAGCGTTCCGAGTAAAGCCCAGCATGAATTCCTGCACCAGTTCTGTATCGAAGGAGCCCACCTTCTGGGTGGGGATATTCACCTGATAACCCAGCGTGTCCCGCCCGGAAAGATCGACGGCGCACAGCACCAGGGCCTCATCCATGGGCAGCAGGAAATTCCCATATCGCACGATGCCCCGTTTATCGCCCAGTGCCTGCAAAAAGGCCTGGCCCAGTGCAATGCCGATGTCCTCCACGCTGTGGTGATCATCCACCTGAGTGTCCCCTTTGCAGGAAACATTTAAATCAAACTGCCCGTGAAAGGAAAGCAGCTCCAGCATGTGGTTCAGGAACCCCACGCCGGTATCGATTTGGGCCTTGCCCGTTCCGTCCAGGTGCAGCGTCAGGGCAATTTCCGTTTCCCTGGTTTTTCTTTCGATGCTCGCCTGTCTCATGCCAACAGCTCCTTTGTGGCCTCGATCAACCTTTCCATCTGATCCCGGCTTCCGATGGTGATGCGCACGAAATCCCGGATGCGGGGCTGATCAAAGTATCGAATGAGAATGTTTCTTTCTCTCAGTTTCCGCTGATATTCTGCCCCGCTCATGCCCGGCGCGGAGGCAAAGAGAAAATTGGCCTTACTGTCCAGAACTCGGAAGCCCAGTTGTTCCAGTTTCTCTTTGGTCCAGGCCCGGGTATCTATGATGCTTTGGCGGCAGGCCTCAAAATACTCCGGCTGCTCCAGTGCCGCCGTCCCCGCCGCCTGGGTCAGGCTGTTCACGTTATAGGGATGGAAGGAAAAGCGGATCAGGTTCAAATCCTGAATCAGTTCTTCGCTGCCGATGGCAAAACCCAGCCGGGCCCCGGCCAGCTGCCGGGATTTGGAAAAGGTGCGCACAACCAAAATGTTTTCATACTCTCCCAGAAGCGTAACCGCGCTGTCCGCTCCAAAGTCCACATAAGCTTCATCCACGATCACCACCTGATCGGGATTATTCCCGGCGATTTCCGCGACAGCAGACAGCGGCAGCGCCATGCCGGTGGGGGCGTTGGGGTTGGCAATCACCACACACCGATCGTTTCCCCGATAATCGGCAGGATCAATGGAATAATCCTCTTTCAGGGGAATGATTTTAGCGTCCAGATGATAAAGCCCCGTCCATACGGCATAGCAGCCGTAGGTGATATCCGGATAAACCAAGCCATGTCCCCCGAACGCCTGAAACGCGAAGGCAAGCACCTCGTCGGAGCCGTTGCCGCAGAATACCTGGCTTGCCTTTACCCCATAGGTGTCCGCCAGCAGCCGGGTCAGCTTCGCAGCGGATAAATCATTGTACAATTGCAGGCTTTCCGCCGCTTTTTCCACCACTTCCTTCACGCCGGGAGCCGGCGGGAAAGGACTTTCATTGGTATTCAGCTTGATTAAATTCTGAATTTTCGGCTGTTCCCCTGGCACGTAGGCCTTCAAGCCCTGTGCCTGCTTACATAAAAATCTGCTCATACCGCTGATTCTCCAAACCGGATGGCCACGGAATTGGCGTGGCCGTTCAGGCTTTCCGCCTTGGCAAAGGCGACGATTTGGTCCTTGGCCTGCTCCAGGGCCTCCCGGGAATAGTATATGAACTGAGACTTTTTCACAAAATCATCCACCGACAGGGGCGAGGAAAACCGGGCCGTGCCGCTGGTGGGCAGCGTGTGGTTGGGGCCCGCCCAATAATCGCCCAGCGCTTCCGGGGCGTTGCGGCCCAGGAACACGCTGCCCGCGCTTTCGATCTGTCCCAGATAAGCAAAGGGATCGTCTACGCAAATTTCCAAATGCTCCGGCGCGATCAGATTAGCAATTTCCACGCCCTGGGAAAGATCGTGAACCACCACGATTTTGCCGTTGTTTTCAATGGAGATCCGGGCGATTTCCTGCCGGGGCAGCAGCTGCAATTGCCGCTCCACTTCCGCTTGTACTTTCTGCGCCAGCTCCATGCTGTCCGTCACCAGGATGGCGGAGGCCACCTTATCGTGCTCCGCCTGGGAAAGCAGGTCCGCCGCCACGAATGCGGGATCGCTCTTGCCGTCCGCCAGCACCAGGATTTCGCTGGGGCCCGCGATCATATCGATGTCCACCAGGCCGTACACCCGGCGCTTGGCGGTGGCTACATACACGTTGCCGGGGCCTACGATCTTATCCACCCGAGGCACCGATTCCGTGCCGTAGGCCAGGGCCGCGATGGCCTGAGCCCCGCCCGCTTTGATAATTTGGGTCACGCCCGCGATTTTGGCGGCGCACAGGATGGCGGGGTGAATCTTCCCGTCCTTCCCCGGTGGGGTGGCAATGATGATTTCCTTGACCCCGGCAATCTTGGGCGGCACCGCGTTCATGAGCACACTGGAGGACAGCGGGGCCGTGCCACCCGGCACGTACAGGCCCACCCGCTTTAAGGGAATCACCCGCTGGCCCAGCACCTTGCCCCCTTCTTCGGTGACCACGAAGCTGTTGCGCACCTGGCGCTTGTGGAAGGCTTCAATGTTGTCCCGGGCCTGGCGCAGGGTATTCAAAAACGCGTCGTCGCAGGCGGCGAAGGCTTCCTCGATTTCCGCTTCGCTGACGGTCACGGCGTCGATTTTTACTTTGTCAAACTTTTCCGCGTATTCGATCAAGGCGGCATCGCCCTTTTGGCGCACGTTCTGAATGATGGCGTCCACCGCCGCTTCAATTTCATTGCCCGTTTGGATGGGCGGGGTTTTAAACGCTTCGGCGTTAAACTGATCCACCGGCATAATCTTCATCATCGTGGAAGCACCTCCTGCAATTTTTCGCAGATTCCGGATATTTCTTCGTTATGGAACAAATAGCTGGCCCGGTTGGCAATCAGCCGGGCGCTGATGGGCACGATGGTTTCCAGCACCTTCAGATGGTTTTCCTTGAGCGTGCGCCCGGATTCCACAATGTCCACGATCACGTCGGTCAGCCCCAGGATGGGAGCCAGCTCGATGGACCCGTTCAGCTTGATAATTTCGATTTCCCGATTTTTGGAGGAATAATAATCCTTGGCCACGGTGGTGAATTTGGTGGCCACCCGCAGCACCGATTCCCGGTCCTCCACATAATCCTCCGGCCCGGCCACGCAGATGCGGCATTTGCCGATGCCCAAATCCAGCAGTTCGTATACGTCGGGGTTCCCGTCCAGCAAAATGTCCTTGCCCACCACGCCAATATCTGCCGCGCCGTATTCCACGTAGATCGCCACGTCGGAGGGCTTCACCAGCAGATAGCGCACATTGTTTTCCGGGCTTTCCAGCACCAGGCGGCGGTCGTTTTCATAAATACCGCCGCAGTCGTAGCCGATCTGGGAGAACAGGGAAAGCACCTGATCGCCCAACCTTCCCTTGGGCAGCGCGATGTTCAGCATTCTTCCCCCACCTCCTGAAGGCCCGTTTCCGTA
Organism: Clostridia bacterium; assembly: GCA_030537395.1. GTDB lineage: Bacteria > Bacillota > Clostridia > Christensenellales > Aristaeellaceae > RUG563. Next base: position 13,663 of record JAUNMW010000054.1, read on the forward strand.
AATCGATACAGCTTTTGATACCGCAGTCCCTCCGGCGCCTGCTTTTCCACCCGCACCCGCAGCCCGCCGTCCCGGACCCGCAGCGCTTCCGCCTGGACCAGCAAAGCGCTTAAATCCGTATTTTCATCGTACAGGATCAGCGCGTCCACGTCCGTATGATGCTGGGCGCGGAACAGCACGTCCAATTCGTTCAAGTACACCGCAAAGCCGATGGCATCCAGGTTCTTTCCGAATTTCCGCAAAAGCTTGCCGTAATACCCGCCAAACAGCAGCGCCCGGGGAACCCCCTCCACATAGCCCTGGAAAATCAGGCCGTCATAATAATCGCAGTCGTTCACCAGGGAAAAATCCAGGGTCAATTGATCCGCGCAGCCCTTTTGCATCAGCAATCCGTATACCGTTTCCAGCTCGTTCAGCGCGTCGGTCATACCGTTGGAAATGGCAATGCGGCGGGCGGCGGCCAGCGTTTCCGTAAAATCCCCGCACAGGGATGCCGCCTGCAAGATCAGTTCCGCCGCGAAAGGCGCGATGACCGCGTTCTCCAGCAGCGCCTTTAATTCATGCAGCCGCTTTCCGTGAATGCAGGAAAACAGCTCCTTGCGAATCCCTTCCTCAACGCTCAGTCCATCCAGCAACGACACCCAGAACCCGATATGGCTCATCTGCATCCGATGGTTTTCGCTGATGGCCGCCAGGGTTTCTTGGGCCAGGCACACCACTTCATAATACGATATGGCATCCAGCTTCCCGATGGACTCCAGGCCAAGCTGATTCACTTCCTTATAGCCGCCGCTTTGCTTTTCCAGCCAGTACACGTTTTCCAAGTAGTACACCTTTTCGGCGGAATGGGCATTGGCCCGGGTGTTTTTGGCAATGGACAGGGTCACATCCGGCTTTAAAGCCATCAGCCGCCCATCCAAATCGTGAAAAGTAATGATATTGGGATTTTTGAGGAAGTTTTTGTTCTCCATGTACAGCTCATATTCCTCAAATTTCCCCATCCGGTATTTCCGGAAACCGTACTGTTCGTACAGCGCCCGAAGGGCCAGGGTGATCTTTTCCTCCCTGCGCAGCGCCTGGGTTACGTCCTGTTCCATAGATTCCTCCCCATGAATCATCAAATTTACAGCGAACAGTATATCATTACTTTATCACTCTGTCAAGCTAAAGTGATAGCATAATAAAATTTTTAATCATTCAAACCAAACATCGCGGCATAGATTCTCTTTCCCGCGTTTGTTTTGAAGATGTTTCGATAGGTATTCTGGCAGGCTTCCCTGGGTAGACCGTTTTCAAAGCTGTTCACAATGAAATCGGCCTCCACCAGAATTTGGTGATCGATGCCATCTATGGGCAGATAGGTGTGATGCTCCCCCACCAGGGTACACACCCGCTGGATTTCATCTTCCGTAAAATCCAAGGAGGACAGCATTTCCCGGGCCAGAGCCGGGCCTTCCTTTTCCTGCAAATTGCCGGGGTGCCTGCCGTATTTTTCATTGCACAGGGGAATGGCAATATCGTGCACCAGGGCCGCCGCCTCCAGCACCTCTGCCGTGTGAGCGTCCACCCCTTCGCAATCAGCGATCAGGCGGCAATAGCTGTGCACCTTCGTAAAGTGTTGGATCAAATCGGCGTCATGGTCAAAATCGATCATTTTGAGGAATAATTGTTTGATTCTTTCCTGCATAATTATCTTCCTTTATAACCAATAAACCAGATAACAATATACTTCATCAACTTCATTCAAAAATAATGTTCAGAAGATTTCCCATTTGGCTTTCTTGGAAAGGGGTCTGGGGGAAACCATTCTTTGGCCTCCAAAGAATGGTTTCCCCCAGCTTATTCCCGTCTCCCATCATGTCTGAATCTGCAAAAGCTGCTCCAGGAGGCCGTCGTCCTCAAACACCATAAAATCCCGGATGCCCAGGCGCACCTTCTGGCCGATTTTCAGACTTTTGAATTCATAGCCGCTGGCGATGACGCGCACCAGCTTTTCCCCCACGCGAACGCGGCAATCATCCACGTCGCCCAAATAATACTGAGCCTCCAGCACGCCTTCCAATTCGCCATCCGGGCTGAAATACAGATTTTCAGGGCGAATGGCCACTTCCACCTTGCCGGTACGGGGCCCATCATAAGGAATGGACTGATCGTTCATGCCGGTGAATACGATGCGGCCGGTTTTCACTTCGCCCTTGAAGAAATCCACCTTGCCCAGGAAATCCGCCACAAACTGATTGGCGGGGTGATTGTAGATTTCCTCTGGGGTGCCGCTTTGCTGCACCACGCCCCGGTTGATCAGGAAAATCCGGTCGCTCATGGCCATGGCCTCTGTCTGATCGTGGGTCACATATACCACGGTGATGCCCAATTGCTTTTGGATTTCCTTGATTTCAAAGCGCATGGATTCCCGAAGCTTGGCGTCCAGGTTGGAAAGAGGCTCGTCCAAAAGCAGCAGCTTGGGAGCAGCCACCAAAGCCCGGGCCAGGGCCACGCGCTGCTGCTGGCCGCCGGAAAGCTGATTGGGGAAGCGCTGGGCGTACTGGCTCAAATGCACGATGGCCAGCACCCGGTCCACGGCCTCCTTGATCTGGGCCTTGCTCTGCTTCTGGATGCGAAGGGGGTAGGCCACGTTATCGAACACGTTCATGTGGGGCCACACGGCGTAGCTCTGAAACACCATGCCAATGGAGCGCTTTTCCGGAGGCACGAAGGTCTTTCCGCCGGAGACCAATTGATCGTCGATGTACAGTTCGCCGCTGGTGGGCTTTTCAAAGCCCGCGATGATGCGCAGCATGGTGGTTTTTCCGCAGCCGGAGGGCCCCAGCAGGGTAATGAATTCCCCTTCCTGAAAGGTTTCGTTGAACTCCTTGAGCACCACGTTATCGCCGAAGGCCTTGGTGATATGCTTGATGGTTACGGTTGCCATATCAGGTCATATCCTTTCCCTTTACTTTTTCCGTTTAGTCCATATATGATCCCGCGTTTGGAATCAGTATTCTCCCATATCGATTTTTTGTGGAGAACGCCGGCGT
>JAUNMW010000055.1 GCA_030537395.1 Clostridia bacterium
AGTACAGAGTACAGATGATTTTGTTCATGCAGAAAATCAGTCCTCATGAAAACTAACTGAAACTGTACTCTGTTCACTCTGTCAGCACTCTTTTCAAGCGCTGCACAGTACGAAAGGCTTTAGCCCTTCAAAGCGCCCACCATAACGCCCTTGACGAAGTACTTCTGCAGGAAGGGGTACACGCACATGATGGGCACGGTGGACACCACGATAACGGCCATTTTGACGGACTGTTCCGGAGGCTTGACAAATTCCGGATCCAGGTTGTTCATGTCGCCGGCCGTGCCGTTGCTCATGATGATCAGCTCGCGCAGCAGCACCTGCAGAGGCCACTTTTCCTTCGCGCCGGTCATGTAGATCATGGCGGAGAAGTAAGCGTTCCAGTGACCCACGGCGTAGAACAGGCCGAAGGTAGCCAGCACGGGCAGGGAGAGAGGCAGCACGATCTTCCACAGCACGCCGATGTCCGTGCAGCCGTCGATGGAGGCGGATTCTTCCAGCTCCTGGGGGATGCCCTGGAAGAAGTTCTTCACGATCATCATGTTGTACGCGCTGATAGCACCGGGCAGCAGCACCGCCCAATAGGTGTTTTTCAGGTTCAGGATGTTGGCCACCACAATGTAGCCGGGAATCATGCCGCCGGAGAAGAACATGGAGAAAATGACCATGTTCAGGAAGAAGTTCCTTCCGCGAAGGCGGGACTTGGACAGGGCGTAGGCCATGGTGACGGTGAAAAACAGATTGATCGCGGTGCCGAACACCGTAATGAACACGCTGTTGCCAAAGCCCTGCAGGATTTTATTGGAGGAGAAGATGTACCGGTAGGCATCAACGGTAATGTCCTGAGGAATAAAGAACATGGGCCGGGTGGCGATTTCATATTCCGTAGCAAAAGACGCGCCGATAATGTAGATGAAAGGGAGGATGGTGGTAATGGCCGCAAGAGAAACGATGAGGTAATTCAGTACATCGAAGATGCGGCTTGCGACGGTAGCGTTCTGACCGACGGGTCCGGAGGACTCGAGCATTTTTTTAGGCGTCTTGGATACGGTGTTTTCCATACTGCTTTCCTCCTTCCCTTAATACAGGCCCTGTTCGCCGAGCGCGTGGGCAATTTTGTTGGAAGAGACCACCAGCGTGACGCTCACCACAGCCTTCATCAGGCCGATGGCGGAAGCGTAGGAGAACTGGCCGTTCTGAATGCCCTGCTGGTACACAAACACGTCCAATGTCTGGCTCACCTTGCGGTTCAGGGGGTTGGCCATCAGGATCAGGTGGTCCGCGCCGGTATCCAGCACGGAGCCCATGCGCAGAATCAGCATCAGCACGATGGTGGAACGAATGGCGGGCAGGGTGATGTGCCACAGGCGGCGCAGACGGCCCGCGCCGTCCACCATGGCGGCTTCATACAGCTGGGTGTCCACGTTGGTCAGGGCTGCCAGGAAGATGATGGTGCCCCAGCCGGTTTCCTTCCAGATGTTCTGGCCGATGATCATCCAGCGGAAGGTGTCCGGCGACCCCATATAGTTGATGGGGTAGCCAAGGATCTGCTGGGTGAGCTTGTACACGATGCCGGAAGGCCCGAACATCACGAAGGTGATGGATACGACGATTACGATGGAAATGAAGTGGGGCACGTACAAAAGGGTTTGCAGCAGCTTTTTGTACCGCAGGGACCGCATTTCGTTGAGCAGCAGCGCCAGAATGATGGGCGCCGGGAAAGTGAAGATGATGCTCATCAGGGAGAGGAGCAGGGTATTGGTCAGATACGTGACCCAGGCGGGGAAGCTAAAGAAGTACTGGAACCATTTCAGGCCCACCCACTGGCTGCCCAGCACCCCGGAATAGGGCACATAATTTTCAAAGGCGATCACGATGCCGAACATGGGCAGATACTTGAAGATGATGAAGTAGATCAGGCCCGGGAGCAGCAGGAGGTACAGCCATTTATCCCGCAGGATGTCCGCTTTCAGTCTGCGCCAGTATTCCTTGCCGGTGCCGTGCAGTTTTTTGCGTTCAGCCGCCTTGGTGCTCATACGCATTCTTCCTTTCCGATCAGTATTGAGATGAGAATAGCTTCCCTTCCTAAAATAGGAAGTAAAAGGGGGATTCCCCTTTTCGGGCGTTCGCCCAATTATTCAGCAGCTTTCGTAAGCCGCATGATTTCTGTTTTTTATTCCCGGATCATGAGCTCCGTCAGCATCAGGAAGGTCAGGCCCTGGCCGTAAGCGGTGGGCGTGACGATGATATCCTTGTAATGCTGCAGATTGTGGCCCATGCCCGTGCCGCCGGAAACGCCCTGCACCGCGCCGGTTTCGTCGATCTGATCCAGCACCGCGTTAGCGGAAAGCATGCCCATTTGCTGATAGGGCTCCTGGGGCAGCCAGCCCAGCCGCACGCCCTTGAGCACGCCGTAAGCGATGGCGGCGGTGGCGCTGGTTTCACAGTAGGTTTCCTCCACGTTGATCAGCGTGGTATACAGGCCGTTCACCCGCTGATACTTCCACAGGGCCAGCACTTGATCCATCCAGGCGGAATGGATCATGCGCATGGCGGCGTTGTCCCGCTTGGTGATATCGTACAATTCCACGGCGGATGCGGTGAACCAGGCGTTTCCCCGGGCCCAGAAGGCTTCCGCGAAATTATGGCGGCGGTCAAAGGTCCAGCCGTGATAGAACAGGCCGTTGACCTTGTTCTGCAAATAACGGATGTGCATCAGGAACTGATATTCCGATTCCTCGATCAGTTCGGGCCGGTTCAGCACCACGCCCGCCTTGGCCAGGAACAGGCACACCATGAACAGCGTATCGCACCACAATTGCTGATAATGCTTGTTCCACACCGTGCAGTGCTGCAATCCCTCATACTCGGTGCGGGGCATTTCCTTCATCACCCAGTCGATCCAGCTTTCGATGACGGGCAGATATTCCGCATTTTTGGTTTCGTCGTACAGACAGGTCAGCGTCAGCACCGGAGCCACGGTGTTCACGTTCCGGTGAGGCTGCTGTTCGCGGTGCAGCATATCGTCATACCAGGAAATCAGATAGTCCAGAATGCTCTTGTCGCCGCTCTGCTGATAGGTCTTGTAAATGCCGTACAGGGCCACGCCGGTGGGCCATTCCCAATTGTTCATGGTCAAATGTCCCCGGGAGGGGTCGTTGCCGTCCGCCCGCTTGAGCATGCCCAGCACCTGATCCGCAATCTCGTGATAATTCATATTATACCCCGCTTTTCTTCCATTAAAATGCGCGTTTTGAACGATTTTTTGTCTTTCCTGGACAATTTTGTGCTCTTTTTTCAATCATTATTATACATTTGCCTTATTGAATTTGTCAATCCTTTTCACGGGATTAAAACTTCCTTCTTTTTGGTTAAAACTGATTCATTTCAACCATTTTGACTGAAAACGGTCATTTGTTATTGAAGTACAGGAAAAAATTTGTTATAATCTCCGCGAGTAGAATCTGGCAGATTCGGAGGCGATTTTTACATGGCGAACCTGTATCAGCAAGGTGATTTTACCCTTCCCGGCGAAGCGGGCTATGAAAAACTGACCCTGGAGCTTGCGAAAAAATGGGGCGCGGACGTGATCCGCGACAGCGACGGCACCCACCTGTCCGATGAAATCGTGCAGGCGGGGTACGGCATCTATTCCACCATTTGCATCATCCGCCAGCACAACGCGTTTGCCGCGGCCCACCCCGACGCGCAGCAGCAGACCTTCCTGTGCTCCGATCCCGTCGTCGCGGCGGGAGACACCGCGGTCATCCATCCCTTGGAGGGCTTCTTTGACGAGCAGTTTGAGGCGAACGCTTCCCCCGATGCGCTCCCCTTCTGGCAAGTGTTCGACCGGACGGCGAACAAAGAGGTTCCCCGGGAAAGCTGGCAGTACGCCAACGGCGAAGTGACCATCTCAAACTGCGTCCCCTGGCATGAATACACCGTTTCCTTCCTGGCCTTGCGCATCTGGGAAGAAATCAACATGTACAACCACACCACCAACAATTGGACCAGCGAGCATCTGCGCCAGCTGGACCCCCGGCATCCCCTGGCCTGGGAGTATCTGCAGAACTGGCTTGAAAACTGGTGCAAAGAAAACCCGGACACCACGGTGGTGCGCTTTACTTCCTTATTTTATAATTTCGTTTGGATTTTCGGCAGCGATATGCGCCGCCGCAACCGCTTCACCGATTGGGGCAGCTACGATTTCACCGTCAGCCCCGCCGCGCTGAAGGCCTTTGAGCAGGCATACGGCTATGCCCTCACCGCCGAGGATTTCATCAATCAGCGGAAACTGCAGGTCACCCATATGCCCCCCACCGCCCACAAGCGGGATTATATGGAATTCATCCAGGCTTTCGTGGCGGAAAAGGCCAGGGTGCTGGTGGACATCGTGCACAAGTACGGCAAAAAAGCTTATGTGTTCTACGATGACAGCTGGGTGGGCCTGGAGCCCTATGGCAAGCGCTTTGCCTCCATCGGCTTTGACGGCCTGATCAAGTGCATTTTCTCCGGTTTTGAATGCCGCCTGTGCGCGGGGGCCGATGTGCCTACCCACGAAATCCGGCTGCATCCTTATCTGTTCCCCGTGGGCCTGGGCGGGCTGCCCACCTTCTCCGAAGGAGGTCACCCGGAAAAGGACGCCATGGACTACTGGAAGAGCGCCCGCCGGGCCCTGCTGCGCAAGTGCGTGGACCGCATCGGCCTGGGCGGCTATCTGCACTTGACCCAGGATTACCCCGCCTTCGTGGACGCCATCCAGCAGATCGGCTATGAATTCCGCCGCATCAAAGCCCTGCAGAAGGAAGGGGACGCCTACACCCTGCCCATCCGGGTGGCCGTGCTGCACACTTGGGGCAGCTTGCGGTCCTGGACCCTGTCCGGCCACTTCCATGAAACCTATATGCACGCCCTGATCCACATCAACGAGGCCCTGTCCGGATTGCCGGTGGATGTGAAATTCATTTCCTTTGAGGATGCGGAAAACGGCGCGCTGGACAGCGCGGACGTGGTCATCAACGCGGGCCGGGCCGGGGACGCCTGGAGCGGCGGCGACGCCTGGAAGAGCGATAAGCTGGTGGAAAAGCTGACCGAATTTGTGTACAACGGCGGCGCGTTCATCGGCGTGGGCGAGCCCTCCGCTGTGCCCGGCTATCACACCTTCTTCCGCATGGCGCACGTGCTGGGCATCGATGAGGACACCGGGGCCCGGGTGTGCCACGGAAAATGGAGCTATACCATTGAAAAAAGCCTGCCCTTCCAGCAGCCCTCGGGCGGCTTGAAGGACAAGGATCATCTTTATTTGACCGATGGAAACGCCAAAGTGCTGGCCGACATGAACGGCATCCCGCAAATGACCGTCAACCGTTTCGGCAAGGGCATGGGCGTGTACATGAGCGATTTCAGAGTCACTCCGCAGAATACCCGCATGCTGCTGGATATTCTGCTCTACGCCGCGAACCTGACCGGCAAAGCGCCTTATATCACCAGCGACTGCCGGGTGGAGACCGCTTACTATCCCGCCAGCAGCGCTTTGATCGTGATCAATAACGCCGCCGAAATGGTGGAGACCTCCGTCTCCCTGCCAAATGGCAATTGGCTGGAAGTTACCCTGGATCCTCTGGAAACCAAGGAAATTTCGCTGTAATGCAATAGAGTACAGAGTTCAGAGTACAGATTATATAGAGCATATAATCAGAGAAACTGATTATCAGACAATTCACTCTGTTCTCTCCTTTGTCATAAAGTACGCTGTTCATGGAACGAACGAGAAGAAAGGAGCATGCCTATGGAACGTTTTGCCTGGAAAGGACGCATCAAGCCCGGGATGCAGGCGGAATACAAGCGCCGCCACGACGAAATCTGGCCTGAAATGATCGAATTGCTCAAATCCGCCGGGATCAAAAACTACACCATCTGGAGCGACGGCCGGGATGTGTTCGGCTACTACGAATGCGAAAAGGGCATCGAATTCGCCGAAAAGACCCAGGCGGGCAGCCCCATTGTGGACAAATGGAACGATTACATGGACGACGTGCTGGAATTGGTGATGGACCCCATCACCGGCGCGCAGCCCAAGCTGCAAATGATGTTTAAAATGGAGTGATTGAAGATGACATACATTCCTTCCGAAACCCGGTATTCCGCCATGCAGTACCGCCGCTGCGGCAACAGCGGGGTCAAACTGCCCATCCTGTCCCTGGGCCTGTGGCACAACTTTGGCAATATCACGCCTTTCGGCACCCAGCAGGCCATCCTGCGCGCGGCCTTTGACAACGGCATCACTCACTTTGACCTGGCCAACAACTACGGCCCGCCCGCGGGCGAAGCGGAAACCAACTTCGGCCGCCTGATGGACATCGACTGGAAGCCCCATCGGGACGAACTATTCCTGTCCACCAAAGCGGGCTACGGCATGTGGGACGGCCCTTATGGGGATTGGGGCAGCCGGAAATACCTGATTTCCTCTTTGGACCAGTCTTTAAAGCGCATGCACGTGGATTACGTGGACGTGTTCTATCATCATCGGCCCGATCCTGAAACGCCCATTGAGGAAACCATGGGCGCTCTGGACCAGATTGTGCGCAGCGGCAAGGCCCTGTACGTGGGCATTTCCAATTACAAACCGGAGCAGGCCCGCCTCGCCATTCAGGAGCTGAAACGCCTTGGCACCCCCTGCCTGATCCATCAGCCCAGCTATTCCATGCTGAACCGCTGGATCGAGGACGGGCTCACCGACGTGCTGCGGGAAGAAAAGGTGGGCTGCATCTGCTTTGCGCCTCTGGCCAGCGGCATGCTCACCGGCAAATACCTGGACGGCATCCCCGCCGATTCCCGGGTAGCAAAGGACCCCCGGTTCTTAAAACCCGAAAGCCTCACCGAGGATAAGCTGAACAAGATCCGCAAGCTCAAGGCCATCGCCGATGAACGGGGCCAGAAGCTGAACCACCTGGCCCTCCAGTGGGTGCTTCGGGACGAAGTGGTCACCTCCGCCCTCATCGGGGCCAGCCGCCCGGAACAGATCATCGACAACGTGCAGATCGTTTCCGCACCGCCGCTGACAGATGAAGAACTGCGCCACATCGACGAAATCCTGAAATCCGAATAAGGAGAATACGCGCATGAATCAATTGCTGATCAATACCAAGGTCACCAAGGGCCACATCCGCAAGGAAATCCAGGGTCACTTTTCCGAACATCTGGGCCGCTGCATTTACGGCGGATTGTATGTGGGCGAAAATTCCGAAATTCCCAATGAAAACGGCATGCGCAAGGACGTTGTGCAGGCCCTGCGGGATGTGCAGCTGCCTGTTCTTCGCTGGCCCGGCGGCTGCTTCGCCGACGAATACCACTGGAAGGACGGCGTGGGCCCCAAGGAAACGCGCAAAAAAATGGTGAACACCCATTGGGGCGGCGTCACCGAGGACAACAGCTTCGGCACCCATGAATTTTTCGAGCTGTGCCGCCAGATCGGCTGCGAAACCTATATCACCGGCAACGTGGGCAGCGGTACCGTGCAGGAAATGAACGAATGGGTGGAATACATGACCTTCGACGGCATCTCCCCCATGGCGGACTGGCGCAAACAGCACGGCCATGAGGCCCCCTGGACGGTTGATTTCTTCGGCGTAGGCAACGAGCCCTGGGGCTGCGGCGGCAATATGACCGCCGAATACTATGCCAATGAGTACCGCCGGTATCAGACCTACATCCGCCAGTACCGGAAGGACGCGAAAATCAAAAAGATCGCCGCCGGCCCCAACGCGGATGATTATAAATGGACCGAAACCCTGATGAAGAACGCGGGCAAAATGATGGACGGCTTGTCCCTTCATTATTATACCGTGCCTCACGATTGGAAGCACAAAGGCAGCGCCCTGGGCTTCACCCGGGAGGACTATTACGAAACCCTGAAAAAGACCCTGTTCATGGAGGAACTGCTCAGCCGCCACGGCGCCATCATGGATCAGTACGACCCCGAAAAGAAAGTGGGCCTGATCGTGGATGAATGGGGCACCTGGTTCGATGTGGAGGAGGGCACCAATCCGGGCTTCCTCTACCAGCAAAATACCATGCGGGACGCCATGGTGGCCGCTCTGAACCTGAACATTTTCAACAAGCACTGCGACCGGGTGCATATGGCCAATATCGCCCAGCTGGTGAATGTGCTCCAGGCTTTGATCCTGACCGAGGGGCCGGATATGATCCTGACCCCCACCTACTTCGTGTTCAAGCTGTTCAAGGATCACCAGGAAAACGAGCTGCTGGACAGCCACCTGCTGGCTCCCGATTTCACGGAAGGCAAATTCACCCTGCCCTCCATTCAGGAATCCTGCTCCATCGCCCCGGACGGCACCGTGCACGTGACGCTGGTAAATCCCTCCCTGGATGAAATCCAGGACCTGGATATCCAGACCCAGGGTCTGAGCCCCCGCCACGTAGTGGGCCGCATGGTCACCGGCAATATGGACGATCACAACACCTTCGATCAGCCCGACGCCGTGGAGGATCAGCCCTTCGTCAGCTTCACCGTGAAGCCCGACGGGCTCGCCGTCTCCCTGCCCCCGTGCAGCGTGGTGCACCTGGCCATCAAATAACATGTCCCAGCTGTGCAAGCGCTGCCTTTTGCGGGAAGCCTTTCCCGCGGATTATGAAAAGTATGTGGAAACCCTGCTTCGCCGCATTCCCGAAGCCCAAAAAGCGGCGGAGGATGTATACCGGTCCCGCCTAACCCAATGCAAGGCCTGCGATCAACTGATGAACGGCACCTGCATGAGCTGCGGCTGCCTGGTAGAGCTGAGGGCCGCCTACGCGAAGGAAAAATGCCCGTTTCGGAAGTGGTGATTGAAAGAGTACAGAGTGCGGAGTTCAGAGTACAGATTAGATCGTCTTGTTATCTCAGCTTTGCGGCTTGATGATGGAAGACTGTATCAATCTGAACTCTGTGCTCTGCGCTCTGTACTCTTTTGAAGTATTGCAGTTTATCGCATCCTGATTGAACGATTTTTCTTGAAGGACGGAAGAATCTGCGGTATACTATACATATCATTTGAAATCAGGAGGGTGATTCCCATGAAATTTGCGATTGCGTGCGATCCGGCGGGTCAGCCGCTGAAGGAGCCCATCAAGGAAACCCTGAAAGAGTTGGGCATTGAATACGAAGATTTCGGCATCAACGAAGGGGATCCCCGGGATTACCCCATTTTCGCGGTACGGGCAGCCAACGCCGTGGTCAACGGCGATTGCGACCGGGGCATCATCCTGTGCGGCACCGGCGTGGGCATTTCCATCGCCGCCAACAAGGTGCGGGGCATTCGCTGCTGCTGCTGCTCCGACGCGTACAGCGCGAAAATGAGCCGCGCCCACAACGACGCCAATATGCTGGCCCTGGGGGGCCGGGTGATCGCACCGGAGCTGGCCAAGCTGATCGTGGAAATCTGGGTGAAAACCCCCTTCGAGGGCGGACGCCATCAGCGCCGGATCGATATGTTTTCTCTGATCGAGGAAGGGAAACCATTGGAATAAAGAACGCTTTTGCTAAAAGAGGAGTTAAGAGCTGAGATATATTTTGTTGGTGTGCTTTATCTGCCGGCTTTGCAGGGCGAAAGAAAAACGGCTATATAAATCTCAACTCTTAACTCTCAACTCTCTTATTGACTTAAAGTCTTTTTCAAGCGAGGATTGCTATGCCCAAACAGGAAAAGACCAACGTGATGCGCACGCTGGAACGGCTGAAAATCCCCTATCAGGAGCATTATTACGGCGGCACGGAGGCCATCAGCGGCGTGGAAGTGGCCGCCGTTTTGGGGGAGGACCCCCGGCAGACCTTCAAAACCCTGGTCACGGTGGCCAAGAGCAAAACCAATTATGTGTTCATGATCCCCGTGGCGGAGGAACTGGATTTGAAGAAAGCAGCCGCCGCGGCCGGGGAAAAGAATCTGGAAATGCTGAAAGCCAAGGAGCTTTTGCCCCTGACCGGCTATGTGCACGGCGGCTGTTCCCCCATCGGCATGAAAAAGCAGTTCCGCACCTTCATTCACGAAACTGCTCAAAATTATGACACCATTCTATTCAGCGCCGGGAAAATCGGCTATCAGGTGGAATGCAGCTTGGAAGGGCTGCGCAAAGCCGTGCCGGTGGAATGCGCCGATCTGATCGTGGAATGATTGCCGGATGCGGATTTTGCCATTGGCTTTTCGCAGCAGGAACCCGATCAGGAAGGCTGCGCCCGCCAGCACCATATTCTTCGCCCGCGCGCGGCCTTTTTTGCGCCGCTCCTGTCCAAATTCTTTTCCGCGCAGCCCGGAAAGCAATTGCCCTTGTGCTTTTTGAAAAAATGGGCTATAATAGAAAAGAACAAAACAGCAGACGGACCAGGCAGCAGCCGGCCGTCCAAAACTGATGCCAGCCCGGCTCGCGGCCCGGCTGGAAGGGCAATCAGCCGGCGGCTGATTGCCACATCAGCAAACCATAAAGGAGGGATTCTCGTGACCAATCAGGAAGAATGGGACATCATTGAACTGGAGGGCGACGACGGCGAACCCATCCGTCTGTGCGTGGAACGCTACTTCTTCTACAACGGTGATGAATATGTGCTTTTGTCCGACGCCTGCGACGTGGAGGATGAAGCGGATATTTCCCGCTATGTGATGAAGGTGCAGCCCATGGAGGGCGAGGGCAACGAGGACATGGAAGAATTCGTGCCCGTGGACGAGGATTTGATGGACCAATTGATCAGCGTGGTGGAAGCTACCTTCGATACGGACGAGGACGAAGAAGAATAAGCTCTTTGATCGAAACCTGAAAGAGCGCAGAGCCTTTACTATTCGCTTTTCTCGGAAAGGGGTCTGGGGGAAACCGATCTTTGGGGGCCGAAACGCCCGGAAAACAGTATAGTGGACTGTTTTCAGTTGAGGCCGGGCGGCAGCCCTGGGCAACAAAGAGCGGTTTCCCCCAGTATCATATAGAAAATGAACGAAATCATAGCGCAAAAGCTGCGCCTGCTGCCTGATTCTCCCGGATGTTATCAAATGAAAGAAAATGGGAAAATCATTTATGTGGGCAAGGCCGTCAATTTAAAAAACCGGGTGCGAAGCTATTTCCATGGCCGCGACCATACCCCCAAGGTGGCGGCCATGGTTTCGCATATCACGGATTTCGATATTATATTGTGCCGCACCAATCTGGAAGCGCTGATTCTGGAGTGCAACCTGATCAAGCTGTACAAGCCTTATTACAATATTCTGCTGAAGGACGATAAGCATTATCCCTATATCCGCATCAATTTGAACGAGCCCTTCCCCCGAGTCACGCTGGCCCGGCGGCAGACGGCGGACGGCGCCAAGTATTTTGGGCCGTACATCGGGGCCACGGCGGTGCGGGAAACGCTGGAAAACCTGAAAAAGCTGTTTCCCCTGCGCACCTGCAATCATCACCTGCCGGAGCATGGCCCCGCCCGGCCCTGCATGAATTACGAAATCGGGCGCTGCCTGGGGCCCTGCTGCGGCAAATGCACCAAAGAGGATTACCGCGCCATCGTGCAGCGGGTAATCAAATTCTTAGGCGGCCAGTATCAGGATGTGACGGCGGAGCTGGAAAAGGAAATGAAAACAGCCGCCGCCCAATTGCAGTTTGAAAAAGCCGCCCGGCTGCGGGATCAGATCCGGGATATCGAGGGATTGATGCAGCGCCAGCAGGCCATCCAAACCAGCGGTGTGGAGCAGGATGTGTTCGCCCTGGCCCAGGACGATCTGGACGCTATGGCCCAGGTGCTGTACGTGCGAAACGGCCACATTTTGGGCGGCGATTCCTTCGCCCTGCCTCGGGAGGGCAAGGAGGAGCCCGGGGAAGTGCTGTTCGATTTCATCGTGCAGTATTATGATAACGAGCGCAAGCCCGCCCGGGAGATCCTGTGCCCCGATCTGCCCGCGGAAATCCAGGCCGATTTAGAGGAATGGCTGCGCCGCCAGCGGGGCGGTGCCTGCACCCTCACCATTCCCCAGCGGGGCGACAAGAAGGCGCTTACCCTGCTGGCCGAAAAGAACGCCCGGGACGCCCTGGAAAAGCGCAACGCCAAAAAGCAGGTGCAGTACGAGCGCACCCTGGGCGCGGTGGAGGAATTGGCGAAGGCCATCGGCATGGACACCGTGCCCCGCCGCATCGAGGGCTACGATATTTCCAACACCCAGGGGGCCCAGAACGTGGCCTCCATGGTGGTGTTCATCGACGGGGAGCCCGCGCCCAAGGAGTACCGGCATTACCGCATCAAGAGCTTTGAGGGCGCTAATGATTTCGCCTCCATGAACGAGGTGCTCTCCCGCCGCTTCAAGCGCTGCTTTGCGGAGGACCCCAAGGAACGCTGGCCCCTGCCGGACCTGGTGCTGATCGACGGCGGCCCGGAACAATTGGCCTTCGCCCGGGAAGCCATGCTGAAAGAAGGGGCCGACGTGCCCATGTTCGGCCTGGCCAAACGCTTGGAGGAAATTTTCCTGCCAGGCCAGGAGGAATCCATTCTCATTGACCACCACTCCCCCGTGCTGCACCTGATCCAGCGCATCCGCGACGAAGCCCACCGCTTCGCTATCACCTATCACCGGGGACTGCGCGGCAAAGCCTCCGTTCACAGCGCCCTGGAGGATATTCCCGGCGTGGGCCCCGCCCGTCGCCGCGCCCTGCTGCAATATTTCAAATCCATCAAAGCCATCAAAGAAGCGGACTTGGACGAGCTGCAAAAGGTGCCCGGCATGAACGCCCCGGCGGCCCAGGCCGTGTACACCTGGGCGCATCCGGCCCCACGGAAAGCCACAGAAGAAGCGGAAAACGAAGCATAACTTCGCTTTCCGCTTCTTCTATGTTAGCAAGACAGCATCCATTTTGTAACGATTCATTATTGAGTTTGGCGGTTAAACCTTGGCATAAACCCAACCGCCCTGGCGGAAACGGAGCATGAGCAGCAGGCTGCGCACGCCCAGATCAGCCACCATGGCCCACCAGAAGCCTGCCACACCGAGGCCAAGCACCGTGCCCAGCAGATAAGCGAACACGATGCGCACGCCCCACATGGAAACGAGGGCGTACAGGAAAGGCACTTTGGTGTCCCCGGCCCCGCGCAGAGCCCCGGAGCCCACGATGGACAGGGCGTTGAAGGGCTGCTCAAAGGCGCAGATGCGGATGAGCATGGTGCCGATACGGCGCACCTCCGCGTCCGGGGTAAGCAGGGAAATGAGGAACGGCGCGAAAATGAACATAACGACCCCGATGACAGACAGCAGCAGCAGGCACAGGATCAAAGCCCTGCCGCCGTATTTTTTTGCCTGATCGGGCTTGCCCGCGCCCAGATTCTGGCCCACCAGGGCGGTGGCGGCCACGGAAAAGCCGTAAGCGGGCATGTAGCCCAAGCTTTCCACCTGGATGGACTGGTTATGGGCGGCGAAAGCGGCCACGCCTACGGAGGACACCATGCGGGCAAACAGCATTTGGCCCAAATTGATGGCGGCCCGCTCCAGGGCGGCGGGATAGGCTACCCGCAAAACGCGTCTGGCTACCTGGCCGTCCCACTTCGTTTTCCACTGGACTTTCAGCACGCTGTTTTTCCGGCACAGGGATAAAATCAAATACAGGCCGGAAATGCCGGTAGCCAGGGCGCTGGCCGCCGCCGCGCCGCGCACGCCCATACCGGCACCCCATACGGGAAGGGACAGGCCCAGAAGGGAAATATGGCGGGGCTCATAAATGAACAAAAAATTCAGTACCACATTCAGGCCATTGGACAGGAAGCCGGAAATCATGGGGGTCCGGGTATCGCCTGCGCCGCGGATGAGCGCGCCGACCACAATGCCGGTGTAATGCAGCACGAAGCCCAGCGCCAGATAGCGCATATAGGCGGCGGCTTCCTGACGGATGGCGGGATCAGCATTCATGATCACGGGCACCGCCGGCGCGCCGAAAAGCATGAGCAGGGTGATTGCCAGGCTCAGCGCCGCCGCCATGCGCAGCACCAGGGCGCTGACCCGGCCCGCCTCAGCCCGGTCCCCCGCGCCCACCAGCCGGGCCACCAAGGCGGTGCCGCCCACGCCCAGGGCCTGCACGATGCCGCTGAGCAGCCAGCTGGGGGAGGCGTTCACGCCCACTGCCGCCGTGGCCGCGGGACCCAGCACGCCAATCATGGCCGCGTCGATGAACGAAATCATGATCACGGCCAGATTTTCCAATATGCACGGCCACGCCAGACGCAGCACCTTTTGATCCGCCGCCCGGTTCGCGGAGAACGAGAAAACACTCATTGGAAACTGAACCCCTTCTTTTGTTCCGTCACAGCATTTTGATCAGTATGTTTTTCTGTTCGTCCATTTCCAGGCTCAGCAGCCGGTCCTTTTCCATCTGCCGAAGCACGTCGGAAAAGCGCTTGAAGCCGATGGCGCGCTCGGAATAATCGGGATAAGCGGTTTGAATGTCCGCTTTCAGGATGGAAGGATTGATGCGCTCAAAGCCGTCGTCCTTATAATGCTGCAATTGCTCGGAAAAAGCGGCGCGCCAGTTGTCCGGGGTCAGCTTTTTGGCGCTGTTTTCCTCGGGACTGTCGGCGTTCAGGGAAACGTAAACATTGTAGTTGTCGTTTTTCACCCGGATGGTGCCGAACTTATTGGAAAGCTTGTTCAGCAGCCTGCCGAAGGACGCGCAGCCGAAGGATTTTTCATTGAAATCGGGCCGCAGGCGCAGCAGGACCCCCTTCAATTCGCTGGCGTACATTTCGTCCTCGTCGGTCTGCTCGGCCAGAATGCCCTCCAGCAGCTTGTTCAGCCCGGCGTCGTCCAGAGGCTCATCCTTGGATTGGGCCTTCCGGGTGCGTTTGTCGCGGCTGACGGAGGACACGGTTTCCAAGAACTGAAACTCATTGCAGGCGTTAATGAAAATGCTGCTGGCCACTTCGCTGCGGCTGATGCCCAGCACGAATTTGCCCATGCTTTTCAGCTTGCCCACCAGCGGCGTGTAATCGCTGTCGCCGGATACGATGCAGAAGGAATCGATCAGGGGATTGGAAAAGGCCACCTCCAGGGCGTCGATCACCAGCATAATGTCGGCGTTGTTTTTCTGGGAAAAGCCGTAACGGATAGAGGGAACCACCGTAAAGGTGTTGGACAAAAGCACTTCTTTCAAATCGCTGAACCGGTCCGTGTAGCCGTACACCTTGCCAAGCAATATATCGCCGCGGATCTTTACCTTGTCCAGAATGTTGTTCAGCGTGGCCGCCTTGGCTCCGCAGTTTTCCAAATCCACAAATAACGCGAAACGGGATGTGCTCAAAATATTGCCTCCTAAACAAAATAAAATGAAAAATAACCGGGGAACCCGGTTATGGCAGGGTGTCGCCAGAGCCGACGCCCTGCCATCGAAAGCCAGCTGAAGCAGACACTTTCGATGGGAACATCCATTTGCTGTAAAATGGCATTTCCGGCCTCTGAAAGCCGAAACCGCTCATTTTACGGACGCAAAGGGATAGCGGAAGCAGCATTCTGCTGCTCCTCGGCGCGGCGCATGTCGCCGCCTGCGGATGTAAATCGAAGGGCTGCGGCCCTTCGATGCATCCCGGGGCTGTTCGTCGATACCCTGAAATAAACGGGGGACTCGGTTATTGTACCACAGAAGGACGGGATAATCAAATGTTTCTGTTCGGCAGGATTTTGGGAGGTAGGATCGCTGTCAGCGCCCGATCAATAACCGATTTTTGCGGGCTTGACCTCCACTTGGTGATCTTTCAGCATCCAATCCAGCACGGCCTGAATCCGGTGATCCCAGAAGTTCCAGTCGTGGGCTCCGGGGCTTTCGGTATAGGTCAGGTTCGCGCCCATGGCCAGCAGCCGATCTCGGGCCTTCAGGTTCATTGGATACAGGAAATCTTCCGTGCCGCAGGTTTGGTACAGCTCTGGCACGCATCCTTCTGCCGCGCATTTTTCATACTGGGCAAACAGATCGCTGCCGCTGCCGGCCAGGGAATCCGGATCGCCGAACATGGCTTTCCAGTTGAAGGGGGATGGGGCCGGATTGGCTTTCGAGCCCTCATAAAGCGAAACGATGTCCAGCGCACCGGACATGCTGGCCGCTTTGCTGAACACTTCCGGCGCGGAAAGGGCCAGGTGCCAGGCCCCGTAGCCGCCCATGGAAAAACCGGCGATGAAGGTATCCTACCGCCGGGGAGAAACGGGGAACAGAGAACGCATGTAGGCGGGCAATTCCTTGGTAAAAAAGGTCACATAAGGCAGGCCGCCAGGCATTTCCTGATAGAAATGATTGCCCGCGGAACAGGAGACCGCCACGATTTTCCGGTCCTGCGCGTAGCGATCCACGCTGGAAAAGCGGCTCCAGGAACTGGCGTCGCCATACATGCCGTGCAGCAGGATCACCAGGGGCAAGCCCTGCTCGTAGCCGTAATCCTTCTTTACCGTTTCATAGCATACCTTCTCCCCACTGCTGGGCGTGGGCAGGGACACATTGAAAGAAATATTGCTGCCCAGCGCGTGGCTGAACATGGAACAGGTCAGGAAAGCCATGGGGACACTTCCTTTCTATTGATTCTTCAGTAAAGTCTATAGAGCCCTTTAAATTACTTAGTTAGTCCCGACTAAGGGGTACGCTGGGGGCTACGC
>JAUNMW010000331.1:0-446 GCA_030537395.1 Clostridia bacterium
AAACCCCGAAAACCCTTGAAATTACTGCATTCTCGGATCAGACGGGTTTCATGGTAGGGAACAGCAGCACATCCCGGATGGTCTGCGCGCCGGTGAGCAGCATAACCAACCGGTCCACGCCCACGCCCAGGCCGCCGGTGGGCGGCATGCCGATTTCCAAGGCGTTCAGGAAGTCCTCGTCCACGCCGTGGGCTTCTTCGTCGCCCTGGGCCTTCAGGGCTGCCTGGGCCTCGAAGCGCTGGCGCTGATCGATGGGGTCGTTCAATTCGGAGAAGGCGTTGCCGTGCTCCCGGCCCAGGATGAAAATCTCAAAGCGCTCGGTGTAGCCGGGATGGGTGGGGCTCTTCTTGGCCAGGGGAGAAATCTCCACCGGATGGCCGTAGATGAAGGTGGGCTGCACCACATGCTCCTCCACGTATTCATCGAAGAACAGGTTGAGGATGTCC
>JAUNMW010000331.1:456-2984 GCA_030537395.1 Clostridia bacterium
GGCTTCCTCCAAGGTGTGGATTTCATCAAAGTCCACGCCGGAGTACTTCTTCACCGCCTCCACCATGCTCATGCGGGCGAAGGGCTTTTCCAGATCGATGGTGATATCGCCGTACTGCACGATGGCGGATCCGTTCACCACACGGGCCACATAGCGGAACATATCCTCGGTAATATCCATCATGCCGTGGAAATCCGTAAAGGCCTGATACAGTTCCAGCATGGTGAATTCGGGGTTGTGCTTGGTGTCCATGCCCTCGTTGCGGAACACGCGGCCGATTTCGTACACCCGGTCAAAGCCGCCCACGATCAGGCGCTTCAAATGCAGTTCCAGCGCGATGCGCAGGTACATGTCGATATCCAGGGTGTTGTGGTGGGTAATGAAGGGCCGGGCCGCCGCGCCGCCCGCCTGGGTATGCAGCACGGGGGTTTCCACTTCCATAAAGCCCCGGCCTTCCAGAAAGGTGCGGATGGCGGTAATGATCTGGCTGCGCTTGCGGAAGGTATCCCGCACCTCGGGATTCACCACCATATCCAGATACCGCTGACGATAGCGCAGGTCCATATCCGTAAGGCCGTGGAACTTTTCGGGCAGGGGCTTTAAGCACTTGGCCAGCAGGGTCAGTTCATCGGTGTGGATGGAAATTTCGCCGGTCTTGGTTTTGAACACCTTGCCCCGAACGGAAATCACATCGCCAATATCCATATCCTTGAAAGCAGCGTAGGATTCCTCTCCCACATCGTCCCGTCGAATATAAAACTGAATTTCCCCGGCGGTATCCAGCATATGGGCGAAGGACGCCTTGCCCATGATGCGGCGGGTCATCATGCGCCCGGCCAGGGTCACTTCCTTGCCTTCATACGCGTCGTAATCCGCCAGAATATCGCTGCTCTTGGTATCCACATCCACCTTGGTAAGCAAATAAGGATCATGGCCCGCTTCCCGCAGCGCGGCCAGCTTGTCCCGGCGAATCTGCTCCTGCTCAGAATAGGTGGTTACGTTCTGTTCCTGCGCCATATACAAACCTCACTTCATTGGTGATTCGATTTTTTCTGGGGGAAACCGCTCTTTAGAGTCCAAAGAGCGGTTTCCCCCAGTTCCGCAGCCTCAATCGGCGCAAGTCCGCTTCATGCGGACATTGCTTGTTTCGGCTGATCTCACCGCCGATGAAATTCCCGCCGCAGGCGGTCATCGGCGGTTCGTCCCCTTCCGAGAAAGACGAATAGGAGAGGAAATCAATTTCAAAACTTTCCTTGGTACATCTGGGGCCGCGAAGATCAGATTTTGATTTCCAGAATCTTCAGCTCATACGCACCGTCCGGCGCTTCCACGCTGACAGTCTCCCCGCTCTTGTGGCCCAGCAATGCCACGCCCACGGGGGATTCATTGGAAATCTTATTGTTCATGGGGTCGCTTTCCCGGGCGCCTACGATGGTGAATTCTTCTTCTTCGCCGTCGTCCAGGTAAACCACCCGCACGGTGGTTCCCACATTCACAGCATCCGTGGAGATTTCGCCGTCGATCACGATCACATTGCGCAGAGCGGCTTCCAGTTCAATAATGTCCGCTTCCAGCTTAGCCTGCTCGTCCTTGGCTTCATCGTATTCGGCGTTTTCACTCAAATCACCGAAGCCCCGGGCAATATTCAAATGCTCGGCCACTTCCGCGCGGCGCACGGTGGTCATATATTTCAGCTTTTCTTCCATCTGCCGCAAACCTTCTGCGGACACAACCGTCCTGTTGCCCATATCCTGCTCGCTCATGTTTTTTCTCCTTTTCTTTGTTTGCTTTCAAAGGGTGTATATGAGGGTTCAAAGCCTTCAAAAATCTGCACGTCGTATTTTGAGCGCAGTCTTTCAAAGTCTCGTTCATTCTGCACCGTCCAGGCAATAAGCCCGGGCCGGAACAGCTTCCGAACCACACGGAAGGAAAAATTGCCGTCCGTATCGTGTCGGTACGCGATAAAATCAGGCCGGGACCAGAAGTCCATCAGCAGACAGGCCCCCAGCGCATAACGGATTTCCCGGCGTTTTTCCCCGATTTTTCGAGGATCGTAGGCCAATTGTCCGCGCACAGTGCCGGGAGACAGTTTTTTCAGCCGCCAAAGCATCCTGGGATCAAAGCTTTCCGCGCACCAGAAGCCCGGATAGCTTTTCATGCAGTCCAGCAGCGTTTCCGGCAGCCGCCTCCAGCTGTCCTCGTCGCTTTTCATTTCAATGATCAGCGGCGAATGATATGCCCGCACCGCGTCCAGCACCTCCGGAAGCAAGGGAACCTGTTCCCCCGTATCCAGCAATCGGCAGGCCTTCAATTCCTTGCCCGTCATGTCCGGAATGCGTCCAGCAACGCCGCACATACGTTTCAAGTCCGCATCGTGCATTACGGCTAAGTGTCCATCCCTGGTCAGATGCACGTCCAGCTCCATACCATAGCCTTTTTGGGCGGCCAGGCGGAAAGCGGACAGGGAATTTTCCGGCACACCGCGGCCATGCAGCCCCCGATGGGCATATGGCACACGGGGAATGGCC
>JAUNMW010000056.1 GCA_030537395.1 Clostridia bacterium
TGCGGGATATTGACCGGGCTGCCGAAGCGTTTTACGAGCATCACGGCAGCTTTATTCTGCTGCGCGGCTGGCTGGTTTTGCTTTTGCCGGATGGGTGGCGGCTGGAGCCCTACCGGATGACCGCTTACCCTATTCGGCGGGGGGATATTCGGGAAATCCGGCTGCTGAATGATACGGCTCCGGATGATCCTGAGGAACGCCACGTGCTGCTGACTTGCAGTGCTGGCACAGAGGATTTTTATTTGTATCAGCAGCAGGATGTGGACGCACTGAGAAACTGGATGGAAGAAGGCGGTATTTCCATTGATGAATGAAAACGGCAATATTTCTCCCATCGGCATGTTTGACAGCGGGGTGGGCGGCATCAGCGTGCTGCGGGAAGCGGTGCGTCAATTGCCCCATGAGCGTTTTATTTTTTTCGGCGATACGAAGAACGCGCCTTACGGCACCAAAACCAAGGAAGAAGTGCTTTCTTTATCCCGCCGAATTGTGGAAATGCTGTTGGGAAAGGGATGCAAGGCCATTGTGATTGCCTGCAACACCGCCACCAGCGCGGCGGCGGCCACCCTTCGGGCGGAATATGCCGATCTGCCCATCATCGGCATGGAACCGGCGCTGAAACCGGCGTCCCTGCTGCATCAGGACGGCATTGTGCTGTCTCTGGCCACGCCGGGCACCATTGCGGGGGAGAAATATGCCCATCTGTATGCCCTGTACGGGGAGGGCGTTGTTTCCATGCCCTGCAAGGGACTTATGGAATTTGCCGAACGGGGAGAGTTGGACAGCGAAGCATTGCATGATTACCTGAAAGACCTGTTTTTGCCGTATCAAGGGAAAAAGGTGGAGGCGGTGGTGCTGGGCTGCACCCATTACGTATTTTTGAAAAAGGCCATTCAGCGTTTTTTTCCAGAAACGCCTTTGATTGACGGGAACGCAGGCACGGTACGCCAATTGGCCCGCAGGCTGGCGGAAAAGGGTACGTTGGCTCCGGATGCGGCAGAGGGAGGCGCGGAGCTGCTTTCTTCCGGGGGAGAAGCGGCTGTACGGCGGATGAAAAACCTTCTGAAAACAGAATAAAAGTGTAAAAATATAGAAATAGCAAGATGACAAGTCTGCAAGAATGTGCTATAATACTTTTCGGCTTTGCCGTATTATGAACACACAAGGAGTGCTTATGAACATCAAGATTACGTCGGACAGCACTTGCGACTTGTCTCCGGAATTGCTGGAGCGCTACGATATTACGCTGACCCCCCTTTCCGTGATCAAGGATGGAAAGCCTTATCTGGACGGGGTCGAAATCACCCCCGAAGTGATTTTCCGGCATGTGGACAACGGGGGAGCCCTGTGCAGCACCTCCGCCGTGAACGTGGACAGCTACAAGGCTATTTTCAAAGAGCTTTCCGCAAAATATGACGATGTGATCCACATCACTATCGGATCCCTGTTTTCCGCCTGCTATCAAAACGCGTCCATCGCCGCGGCCAGCTTTCCCAACGTGCATGTGGTGGACAGCATGAACCTTTCCACCGGCCAAGGGCATCTGGTGATCGAAGCGGCCCAGCTGGCGGCTCAGGGCCTGGGGGCCATGGAAATCTGCTCCCAGCTGAACGCCATGCGCAGCCGGGTGCACACCAGCTTCATTATGGACCGTCTGGACTATATGCAGAAGGGCGGCCGCTGCTCCGCTGTGATGGCGCTGGGCGGCAAACTGCTGAAAATCAAGCCCTGCATTGCCGTACAGGACGGCAAAATGGGCATGGTGGATAAGTATCGGGGCAAATATGATAAATGCGTGGAAAAGTATGTGAAGGATCAGCTGAAGGATCGCAAGGACCTGCGGCTGGATCGTATCTTTATCTCCCATTCTCCGGTTCCCGACGGCTCGGTGGAGATTGCCCGGGAAACCATTCGCAAATACGCCGAGTTTACCGAGATTTTTGAAACCAGCGTCGGCTGCACCATATCCTGTCACTGCGGTCCCGGCACCCTGGGTATTCTGTTCCTGACGAAATGATCATCATTGTTTTCAAAGCGCCGTTTTACGCGGCGCTTTTTCCGTATTTTTGGTGGAATGCCTTGATTTGGGAACAAATTCGCGGTACAATGAAAACGATGAATTTAAGCGCCTGCTTTGAAAAGGATCAAAGCGCTCATACAGGAATTTTTGAAGATAGAAATGATATAAAACGCACGGGAGGACGAAACATGGACCGCAAGGACGAAATTATCCAGATGCAGAATGAAATCATGCAGGGGCTGCTGCGGCAGCGTATGCAATTGATCAGCGAGGATTTATGGGGCCTGAAGCCGGAAAATATGATCACGGATATGCCCGAAGCGCCCAAAATGCCGACGCTGGAGGAAACGGTGAAACCAGCTGCCCCCGCCGTTTCTCTGGCAAAGCAGGAAGCGAAAAAGGAAGAAAAAAAGGAAATCAAGGAAGAACCGCCCGAAAGTATTGAAGACCTGAAAAAAGAACTGCATGATTATATCGGCCTGGATCTGATCAAGGAAGAAGTGGACAGCCTGATCAACTGGATCGAAATCTGCAAAGCCCGGAAAGATCATGGGCTACCCACCCCGGATCTGTCGCTGCATATGGTGTTTTCCGGAAATCCCGGCACGGGCAAAACCATGGTGGCAAGGCTCATGAGCCGGATTTATAAAAGCCTGGGTGTGCTCAGCAAGGGCCATTTGATCGAGGTGGACCGGTCCGGCCTGGTGGCGGGCTATGTGGGGCAGACCGCCATCAAAACCGCCGAGGTGATCGAAAAGGCCATGGGCGGCGTGCTGTTTATTGATGAGGCTTACGCTCTTTCCAACCGGGGCAGCACGGATTACGGCATGGAGGCCATTGACACTCTGCTCAAAGCCATGGAGGATCACCGGGACGATTTAGTGGTGATCGTGGCGGGATATACGGAGCTGATGAAGGAATTCGTTGAGTCTAATCCCGGCCTGGAATCCCGGTTCAATCGGTTTATGTACTTCCCGGACTATACGGTGGAGGAAATGACGGGTATTTTCAAAATGCGCTGTGAAAAAAGCGGTTACACACTGGAGGAAGATGCCTGGGATACCCTGCGGGAAATCCTGGAGCGGGAAAGCAAGGATGTGGAAGGCTTCGGCAACGCCCGCGGCGTACGCAACCTGTTTGAAAAGGCCATCGCGGCGCAAGCTGATCGGCTTGCGCTGGGCAAGGAGGAAATCAATAAGGATACCTTGATGTGCCTGAAAGCGGCGGATCTGCGGACGGCCGTCGGGGAAAAGCAAACGGAAGAAACTGCGGAAGCGGAGGATACGGAAACAATAAACAATCCTGACGCTGGCGCGGAAAAGGAAGATTGATCCAAAATGTAAGCATGAAAGAAAACAGCGCCTTCATTCCAGAATGGAAGCAAAGACGCTGTTTTTCGCATATTTTTTGAAATATCTATTGACAGGAAGACAGAGTTTTGTTATACTGGTCCTAAAGTTAGCATATACTAACTTTAAGAAATCTCCTACAGTCGCATGCTTTGACCAAGGGTAGATGCGGCGCATATCATGAGGATGGGAGCGGCTGATCATCCGCGCCCTGATGGAAGGGGAGATGAAGCCATGACGGCTCAATCGGTGATTGCCATGCTGCTGTTTCTGCTGACAGCAGTATTGGGAATCCGGCACGCTTTAAGGGCCAAGTGCCTGGGCAAATGCGCAATCTGCCCCAACGCGAAAGCGTGCGCCGCGAAAAAAGCGGCATCCTTGCAGCAGAATGAAATATGACCTCCTCCTTTTCTTCTCCCTAAGGCGCGCGCCGTGCGGCATCACGGCGCGCGTTCTTTATGGACGAAGAAGGGGAATTATTTCTTTTCTTCCAGCGCCGGGGCATATTCGCTGTGCAGCGGACGATCCAGATCCCGGTTGCGGGCGGCCCAATGGGCAGCGTTTTGCAGGATCAGCTTCACATATTCATTGTAATAGGAGTGCAGCGTTTCGTGGCCGGGCTGGAAATAGAACATTTTGCCGTAGCCGCGGTTAAAGCAGCAGGCGGAGCGGAACACATCGCCGGATTCATACCAGCCAATGGCCAGCAGTTCATCGGGCTTGGGAATATCGAAGCGTTCGCCGTACATTTCTTCCGCTTCCAGCTCGAACCAGGCGGGCACGCCCCGCATAATGGGATGGGAAGGCTCAATGACAAAAATGCGTTCCTTATCCCGGTTTTCGTGCCAGCGCAGGGAGCACTGGGTTCCCAGCAGCCGCTGCATGATTTTGGATTCGTGGCCGGAATGCAGCACGATCAGGCCCATTCCCCGCAGCACATGCTGCTGCACCCGGGTCACGATTTCATCGGGCACCTGGCCATGCTTGCAGTGGCCCCACCATACCAATACATCGGTATCTTCCAGGATGTCTTCGGTCAATCCGGCTTCTTCCTGAGAAAGCCAGGCGGTGCGCACCTGAAAATCGGGCTGGTTTTCAAACATGGCGGCCACCGCGCCGATGACGCCTTGGGGATATACTGCCAATACCTTTTCCGAGCATTCCGCCGCGCTGTCTTCGTTCCAAACGGTCACATGAATTGCCATTTATATCATCCTTTCTAAAAATTTACCTGTGCTTATTATAACGCGAAAGATTTCCTTGGGCAACCGTTTCAATAAAAAATAATGACGGAAAACAGACGTTTCCGGTATCGACAAGTTTCCTGGCGCATGATATAATGACAAAGAATGGAATACGGCCTGATCCGTAACGCATTCATGACGGAAATGAAACTTACACATCTTCAGCGCTGAATTGCTGTCCGAAAAGGAGGAAACCTCATGGCAAAGGATGATTCTGTACTGAGCCAAACGATGCAGGCCATTGAAGAAAAAGCCATTGATGCCGAAAAGAAAGTGCGCGTTGGCATAATCGGCACCGGCTGGATTGCTGAAGCCCACATTGAACAGTATAAGAAATTCCCGGACGTGGAACTGGTTGCCATGGCTGATCTGATTCCCGGCAAGGCGGAGAAATTCTGCCGCCGCCACGGCATTGATCCCGCCACGATTCATTTTTATCCCGATCATAAGTCCATGCTGGAAAATGAGCAGCTGGACGCCGTTTCCATCTGCACCTACAACGCCACGCACGCCGTATGCGCCATTGATTCCCTGAAGGCTGGCGTGAACGTGCTGCTGGAAAAGCCCTTCACCGTCACTCTGGACGAAGCCGTGGAAGTAATGAAGGCCGAAAAAGCTTCCGGAAAAATCCTCAGTATCGGCTTCCAGCCCCGGATGGACCCCAACATGCAGCAGATCAAAAAGATCGTGGAATCCGGTACGCTGGGTGAAGTGTATTATATTCAGACCGGCGGCGGCCGTCGGCGCGGTATCCCCAACAGCACCTTTATTGAAAAGAAAACCGCCGGTGTAGGCGCGCTGGGCGATATTGGCTGCTACAGCCTGGATATGGTGCTCAACGCCGTGGGATATCCCAAGCCTTTGACGGTATCGGGCTATACCTCCAATTTCTTTGGCACCAATCCCCTGTACAGCATTCCCGATCAGGATCATACGGCGGAAGAAAACGCCGCCCGCTTCAATGTGGATGATTTCGCCGCGGCCTTTATCCGCCTGGAGGGCGGCATCATCCTGGACTTCCGTATCTCCTGGGCCATGCATCTGGATACCCCCGGCGACACCGTGATCCTTGGCAAGAAAGCGGCCCTTCGTATTCCTTCCACCGAATGCTGGAACGGCACTGTGGGCGGGGAAATGACCCTGTACACCGACACCGCCGGGCTGCGGACCGAAACCAAGATTCCCATCCTGAAGGCCTCGAAGCCGCTGTTTGAAATGAAAATCCGCTCCTTCCTGGACGCTGTCAAGGAAGGCAAGCCGGCCCCCGTTCCCTCCTCTCAAATCCTGTACAACCAGGCCATCATCGACGGCATCATGAAGTCCGCCGAGGCGGGGAAGGAAATCGAAATCCAGATCCCGGAAATCTGATTTTTGCCAGAAATAAAACGCAGCCCCGGATGACTGACGGGGCTGTGTTTTTTGCGTAACGGGTATATTGTTTTTTGAAAATTTAGGGATGCGCGTGCAGGGCGTCCTCCCGGGCGCAGGAAGCGATGTTCATGGCGTGGTCGGCCACGCGCTCCAGATTGCTGATGGACTCCAGGAAAATCACGCCGGATTTGGCGGTGCACTTGTGTTCCTTCAGGCGGTCAATATGCTTTTGGCGCAAAGCCTCAGTCATATCGTCCACGGTCTGCTCTTCCTGCTCCAGAAGCTGCATGATGGAGTCCGGAATATTCCATTCCTCCAGGCCCTCCAGAGCGGAATCCAGCACCTTCATGGTGTGCTCGTACAGCTCGTGGATTTCGGTCACCGCTTTTTCGGACAGCTTGGCGTTGCGCTCGATGCGTTCCTTCGCCAGACCGAAAAAGTTCATGGCATGGTCGCTGATGCGCTCGATGTCCGTGACCACATGGAACAATTCGGCAATACGCTTGCTTTCGTGTTCGCTCAGTTCCAGAGGCATCACGGCCACCAGGCCCTCGGTGATGGCCTCCTCCAGGAAATCGGCCAATTCCTCATGATCGTTGATTTCCTGCTCGTGGGACAGATCCAGCGTGCGCAGGGCATCGATGGACATATTCAAATGCACGCGGGTCTCCCGGCCCATGCGGCAAACCTCCCGGTACAATTGCTCCGCAGCCAGGGCGGGGGTTTTGAGCAGGCGCGCATCATAATACTGCATTTTGATGGGCGTTTTTTCTTCATCCTCCTTGCCGGGAATGATCAGACAGGCAAGCTTTACCAGCCCGTCGCTGAAGGGCAGCTCCAGCGCGGCGCAGATGATACTGCTGAAAATGTGCATCATGGAAATGCACAGCTTGGGATTGCCGGGTACCAGCATTTCGGCCCAATCGGCTAGGGGCAGGAAGGCGGAGGCAATCAGGATGATGGCCGCGCCTATGACATTGAACAGCAATGAAATCATGGCGGTGCGCTTGGCGGATACCCGGGAATTGGCCATGGACAGGAGGGACGGGGTGCAGGCGCCGATTTTCGCGCCCAGCACCAGAAACAGGGCCCCGTTGATAGTGACCAAACCGCCTGCCGTCAGCACCTGAATGATACCGACGGATACGGAGGAGCTTTGCAGCAGCGCGGTGACCAGTATTCCAACCAGCACGCCCAGCAGCGGGTTTTCCACGCCACGCATCAGGTTTAAGAATACGGGCCATTCCCGCAGGGGTTCGGTGGAGGAACTCATTAAATCCATGCCGATGAACAGCACGCCCAGGCCCATGCATACCATGCCCGCCTGCTTCACGGTTTCCCGCTTGTCAAACACCATGATCATCAGAATGCCGATCAGGGCAAAGACGGGACCGGGATCAAACTTGATGGAGAGCAAAAGGGAAGTGACCGTGGTGCCGATATTGGCCCCGATGATGACCCCCACGGATTGGGAAAGGGTGAGCAGCTGCGCGTTTACGAAGCCCACCACCATGACCGTGGTAGCCCCGGAGGACTGAATGATCGCAGTCACGCAGATGCCGGTGAGCATGGCAATGAATTTGTTCCGGGTCATCAGGGTCAGAAAATGCTTGAGCTTCGGCCCCGCGGCCCGCTCCAGCCCTTCGCCCATCACCCGCATGCCGAACAGGAAGAATGCCAGGCCGCCAAACAGGGTTATGACTGTACTGATGTTCATAAGAAACTCCTTTGTCTTTTATCTTGCAGCTTTTCTCATTCGCGCTGCGGAGAATTGTCTGAATCGTCCCTGGGGCAGCCTTCTCCCGCCGCGAATCACGGATGCGTCCATGCCGCTGGCAGGGGCGAACCAGACGGCCTGCCGCAAATCATCAAACCGTTCTGTGACGATGTACTGATAAGGGGCCAGCCGGTTTCCGGGATACACGCCCCGAAGTTTATGGGGAAAGGAAAGGGCGGAAAGCACCGCGCCGGAAAAAGCCTTCGGCCCATGATCCGCGATCAGGCACGCGATGCGCCTCTGAAGAAGATAAAGCTGATCTTCGGGCATTTCCTTGTCTCCGGCAGCCATTTGGTAGCCCTGCCCGGTTCGGCGGATAAGCGCCTGCAGAATATCCTCCCGCCGGGAGCCCAGGGGCCCCAGCAGCTTTTCGGGAATGATCTGCCGGATCAGGCCGTTCAGCACGGCCATGGCATCCTCGGGGGAAACATCCTCCAGGGCGCGGAGCATGGCCATGGTGACGGTAAAAGCAGATGGACTGTCCGTCACCCGGCGCAGGATGGAATGGACAGCGCGGAAAAGCGGCTCTTTTCCGGCGTTTCCATAGCAGACCCGGCGCATTTCTTCATCCGCATCCATGATCAGGCAGCGGCCCGCGTGGAATGCCGCCCCCATTCGGGGGAAAATATCATCGGCATTGAGGATGTGGTAAAGAGGAATGGAGCCCAGGTCAAACGCTGGATGCTCGTACACCGTGCTGGGAGAAGCGAAGCCGAAGCCCAGCAGATTCTGCTTCATCATTCCTTCACGGATCAATCGCAGGGCGAACAGCTGCATGACCGCGCCGCCCTGGCTGTGGCCCGCCAGCCAGAGAAGGAACCGGCTGTCGGGTCTGCGGCATTCTTCCAGGATGTCCCGCAAAGTCAACCGTTCCAGCCCCAGTTCCCTGGCGGTTTCTGGAAAGGATATTTCATCACGCCTGTTTTCAAATTCCCGGGTCAGCTGCAGAAAGCCGGAATGCACGCCTTCCTCGGCGTTCAGCCGGAAATTGGAAAACCAATCGTAAATCCTTTTGCCGGTGCCCATAAAGCCGATGGCGACAATGTATCGCCCATACGAGGCAGGATGCAGCATAATGATGGCCTTACAGGTATCGCTGCTTTCCCGCTGACGAAGCACGCCGCGAATTTGACTGATGGGGTTCAGCCGATTCAGGCGGGCATGAGCCAGATGATGAAGATAATCGCTGATCACACTTCCGAGGCCGCTTCCCGCAGGCTTGTTCAGGGAAGGGCCGGTGTAGAGCGCATTGTCGATTTGGTAGGAAAAATCACGCCACCCGGCTTCGCGCCAGGCATCCAGGTTCATATCATAAGCGGACGCGGCCAATTCAAAAGATAACAGGGCTGCAGCTCGGGAAAGCGGGGGAAAGAAAAGCCCATTTGTATTCTCCCAAGGCGCGCACAGCGGCGTCACGTCCGATAAATTGCATCCGATGTAGTGTCCAGTCACTGCCATAAAGCAGGAAAGCCTCCTTTGAATTCCATCCCATCCCAAAATATCATATCATTTTCATTTTGAAGTTACAAGGATTGTTTTTGCAAAATACGCCCTTATTCTTTGGAAATAAAGGAAATATTTGATTAATTTATGAATTGATGACCATTTTGTAACAGTTTCGTCATCTTTGTTTACAGCTTTCTGAAATTATGATAAGATGACTGTCGAAAACGAATGAAAACGCGATTGTGTTTCGTATCAATACAGGGAGCGGATATACAAGCGATCAGGACTCCCTAAGGAGGCGGCGATACTTGAAGCGCGCGGCGGCAATTCTATCGATCATGATTTTCATGGCTTCTGTTTTTTATTCTCCTGCTTTGGCCTATGATAAATTGGAAAAGGGCATGAGCGGTGAAAACGTGCTGTGCATGCAGCTGGCGCTGAAATCCCTGGGATATACCATCGAAGCTGACGGGAAATATGGCGCGGCCACCGTTCGGATAGTGAAATCCTTCCAGCGGCAGCAAGGACTGAGCCAGGACGGCGTGGCGGGAAACCAGACGCTGACGGTGCTGTACAGCCTGGCCCCTTCCTACGCGCCGGAAAACGCGGCTTTTCCAACGGCCGCGCCAAGCTTTCCTTCCTTGCCTACGGCTGCTCCCGCTTCGGTTTCCGGTACGGCCACGGTGGTTACCACGGGCGGCTCGCTGAATCTGCGGCAGGCGGCGTCTTCTTCCGCAAAAGTGCTTTTGACGATTCCCAACGGCGATATGGTGATCGTGGTGAACCGGGGAAACACTTGGACCAGCGTGATTTATAACGGCGTGTCGGGCTACGTGATGACGGCTTATCTATCCTTTGCGCAGGGCGCTGCCACCGCTGTTCCGGTTTATCCCACGACTGCTCCCGTTTATGTTACCGCCGCGCCAACCACTTTGCCCACGTCCGTTCCCTCCGGTCAGGCCATTCAGGCGCTGGTGGTCACCTCCGGCGGCACGCTGAACCTTCGGGAATATGCCGATGCATCGGCCAGGGTGCTTTTGACCATTCCAAACGGAGCCTGGCTTACGGTCCTTGATCGGGGTGGCGCCTGGTCCCGGGTGGTTTATAACGGTATCTACGGCTATGTGATGAGCAGTTTTCTTTCCTTCGGGGCTTCAACCCCCGCGGTTTTGCCTACCGCGTTTCCGACCTATCTGCCCACGGCCTCGCCTACCCAAGCCCCGTCTGTATTCGGGGAAAGAGCCTATGTGTCCACAACCGGCGGTTCTTTGAATCTTCGTCAGGCAGCCAACAGCACGGCCAAGGTGATCACCACCATTCCCAACGGTACGGAACTGACCATTCTTTCCCGGGGCAGTCTTTGGTGCGCCGCCAGCTATAACGGCATTCCGGGCTATGTGATGACCTCCTTCCTGCGGTTCCCCGCGGAGGCGGCCAGCCCTGTTCCCACAGCTGTCCCGACCCCCGTTTTGCCTACGGCCAATCCGGGACAGACGGGTGCCATGGCCTATGTGACCACCTCCGGGGGAAGCCTGAACCTGCGCCAGGCGGCCAATACCAGCGCCAAGGTGATTGCCACCATTCCCAACGGCACGGCCCTGATGATCACATCCAGGGGCTCTGTTTGGTGCGCCACGTCGTATAATGGGTATTCCGGGTATGTGATGACCTCTTTTTTGTCCTTCTCGCAGGGAAGCGCCACCGCTGCGCCGACCCTTATCCCCGCCGCTTCACCCACGCCTGCGCCGGGGAGCAGCGCTGCGATTGGCACCGCTTTGGTGACCACCTCCGGCGGCGGGGTGAACCTGCGGGCAGCGGCGTCCACCGGCGCCAAGGTGCTCGTCAATGTTCCCAACGCCGCCATTGTGACGGTGATCAGCCGGGGTTCCACTTGGAGCGCCGTCACCTATAACGGCACCTCCGGCTATATGATGAGCCAGTATCTCACCTTCTTGGGCGGTTCCGTGCCGGTGGATGATGCGGACGCGGAGGACGAGGACCCTTCGGCCTTTACCCGTACCCTGAAAAAAGGCATGACCGGCGCGGATGTGACCTGGGTGCAGAACCGGCTGCATGAATTGGGCTATACGGTCACCGTGACCAACGTGTACGACGACGCTACATTTGCCGCCGTGAAAGCTTTCCAGAGCCAGAACGGCCTCACCTCCGACGGCCTGGCGGGCAGCCAGACATTCGCCATTTTGAAGAGCGACAGCGCCCGGAAGGCAGGAGACGTTAAGCTGACCTATACCACCCTGCGCATCGATAATACTGGCGACGGGGTCCGGCAGGTGCAGACGGATTTGAAGACCCTTGGCTATTCCGTCACCGTCAACGGCACCTACGACGTGGCGACCCATAACGCCGTGGTAGCCTTCCAGCAGCGCAACGGCCTGGTGATCAGCGGCATCGCCGACGCCCTGACCCGGCAGGTGCTGCACGGTGGAGGCGGCAAGCCTTATTCCACCCCTGTGACGGAATTGCCCGCCAATGAGGGCTGGATCCAGGGCCCGGCTGTCAGCGAACTGAAGCTTCTGCACTGGCAGAATGACATCAAGCCCAGCGTGAAAGCGGGGCAGACCTTTACCATCTTCGATCCCAACACCCATTTGAGCTGGAAGCTGGTGTTCTATTCCCTGGGCCGCCACGCGGATTCCCAGCCCGCCTCCTGGCGGGATACCCAGATCATGAACCGGTCCTTTGGCAGCACCTCCTGGACCATTCATCCGGTGTACGTGCTGCTTCCCACGGGCCAATGGACCCTGGCCACCATGCACAACCGGCCCCACCTGTACGGCACCATCACAGATAACGGCTTCGGGGGCCATCTGTGCGTTCATTTCCTGCGGGATATGGCGGAGGCCCAGAAAAACGATCCCAACTACGGCGTGAACAACCAGGTAACCTTGCGCAATGCCTGGAAAGCGCTGACGGGGGAAACGGTCGACTGACTTCATTTGGTTTTATTGGAGCAATTTGAAAGAAAGGGTGCTATGGTGTACAGAGTGTAGAGCACAGAGTGCAGATTATAGTGTGCATTTTTCCCTGCAGATATTATGATTAGAGCAGCGGCGTTTTTGCACAGCGCCGCTTTTTTCTGCGTTTTTTTGAAATGTTCGGTTTGAATACTTTCAATTTCGGGGATTTTATGATATAATAAACAAGTAAGTATATTTGCATCGCCGGACGGCAATCCCGGCGTTTTATGGCAGGACGGACGATGAAGAAGAAAAATGAAGTGAGGAGATGCGTATGACACACGACGATATGACGCACCTGCTGGACGCGATCCTGTGCCTGAAAAGCAAGGAAGAGCTGGAACGCTTTTTTGTCGATCTGTGCACCATTCAGGAAATCAACAGCCTGGTTCAGCGCTTTGACGTGGCGCTGCAATTGGATCAGGGCTTGACCTATGCTCAGATTGCCAACATTACGCATGCGAGCACCGCTACCATCAGCCGCGTGAACCGCAGCCTGGTCTACGGGGAGGACGGCTATCGGCTGGCCATCGACCGCCTGCGCGGAAAAGAAGAAAAAGAGGATGTATGATTGATTTAACCGCATTGAACCCGATGCAGAGGAAGGCAGCGGAAACGCTGGAGGGGCCTGTGCTGATCCTGGCGGGGGCAGGCAGCGGAAAAACCCGCACGCTCACCTACCGGATCGCCAATCTGATCGATCACGATGTGCGCCCGTGGCATATCTTGGCGCTGACCTTTACCAACAAGGCGGCCAAGGAAATGCAGGCCCGGGTGGAAAAGCTGGTGGGGGCCGACGCCGCGGATATGTGGATCGGCACCTTCCATTCCGTTTGCGTGCGCATTCTGCGGCGCGATATTGAAAAGCTGGGCTATCAGCGTTCCTTTACTATTTACGATGACGACGACCAGCTGCGGGTGATCAAGGACGGGCAGAAGGCCCTGGGCATGGACGAAAACCGCATTCCGCCCAAGGAACTGCGCAACAAAATTTCCGACGCGAAAAACAAAATGCTCACGCCGGATGAATGGTTCCAGGAATCGGCCAAGGATTATCAGTGCCAGCAGATTCACGATCTGTATTCCTATTATGAAGAACGTCTGCGGGCCGCCAACGCCTTGGATTTTGACGATCTGCTTTTGCGTACCCTGCAATTGTTTGTGGATCATCCGCCGGTACTGGATTATTACCGCCAGCGGTTCCAGTATGTGCACGTGGACGAGTATCAGGACACCAACGCGGCCCAGTATACCTTCGTGCGGCTGCTGACCCAGGAAAGCCGGAATCTGTGCGTGGTGGGCGACGACGATCAGTCTATTTACGGCTGGCGCGGGGCCGATATCCGCAATATCCTGGACTTTGAAAAGGACTTCCCGGACGCTCAGGTGATCAAGCTGGAGCAGAATTACCGCTCCACCTCCAACATTCTGGATGCCGCCAACCAGGTGATCGCTCATAATGTGGGCCGCAAGGAAAAAGCCCTGTGGACGGATGCGGGCGAGGGCGAAAAAATCCATCTGTACAGCGCCGGGGACGAGCGGGAGGAAGCGGCCTGGATCTGCGAGCGCGTCCGCAAGCTGCAAAAGACCGGCGTGCCTTTGGGCCAAATCGCCGTGCTGTACCGCATGCACGCCCAAAGCCGCGTCATTGAAGAAATGTTTACTCGGGCAGGGATCCCTTACAAAATTTTCGGCGGCACCCGGTTCTATGACCGAAAGGAAATCCGGGACGCGCTGGCCTATCTGCGGGTGATCGTGAACCCGGCGGACGATGTGTCCCTGGTTCGCATCATCAACACCCCCAAGCGCTCCATCGGCGATTCCACGGTGGCGGTTTTGCAGGAATACGCCCGGCAGGAGGATTTGCCCCTCTATTCTGTTTTGAACGATCCGCCGGAAAGCCTGTCTTCCCGGCCCCGGAAATGCATCGGTGAATTTGCGCTGCTGATGATGAAGCTGACCGCCATGAAGGATACCCTGTCGCTTTCTGAACTGGTGGATACCATGCTCAAGGAAACGGGGCTGAGGGCGCAGTTTGAAATCGACGGCAACGAGGAAGCTCAAACGAGGCTGGAAAACTTAATGGAATTTGCCGGCGCGGCTAAGGAATTTGAAACCCAGAGCCAGGACAAGACCCTGGAAGCTTTCCTGGAGAATGTGGCCCTGGTAACAGACCTGGACCAGCAGGAAAACGCGCCTCAGTATGTGACCATGATGACGCTGCACAGCGCAAAGGGCCTGGAGTATGACAGCGTGTTCATATCCGGCATGGAAGAAGGCATTTTCCCCTCCATGCGCACCGCGCAGGATGAAAAGCGGCTGGAGGAGGAACGCAGGCTTTGCTATGTGGGCATCACCCGGGCAAGGACGCGCTTGTATCTGTCCTTCGCCCGGCGGCGCACCATCTTTAACCAGATCACCCATAACCCGCCTTCCATGTTCTTAAAGGAAATCCCGGAGCGGCTGGTGACGGACGAATGGGCAGAGGCCACCAAGGGCAGCTTTGCCCCCGAACCGCCCCAGCCCACTATTGTGTCCCGCCGGGACCGGCCCCGGAATTTGAGCTTCGGCACCCCCGGCATGACCGCGGGCACCCGAGGCGCGCTGAATATTCCAGGGGTGCAGAAGGGCTTCGTTCCTTCCTCCGCGCAAAGCGTAGCTTCCAACGCCATGAACAATCTGTTCAAGGCGGGGGATCATGTGCTGCACAGGAAGTTCGGCGAGGGCACAGTGCAGGCCGTGAAGGGCACCGGGGCCGACGCCAGGATCATGATCGC
The DNA here is from genome assembly GCA_030537395.1 of Clostridia bacterium. GTDB lineage: Bacteria > Bacillota > Clostridia > Christensenellales > Aristaeellaceae > RUG563. The sequence goes on from JAUNMW010000056.1 coordinate 14,963, forward strand.
CTTTACCGCCTACGGTACAAAGGAGTTTTCTTTATCCATCGCACCGATTGTGAAAATTGAGGAATAATCAAGCAACAGGAAAATGGGGGCTCCTTCCGCAATGAAAGGGCCCCCATTGCCGAATCAGCAGGCAGGAGGAGAAATCCATGGAGCAGTTTAAGGATATGCGCTCTCTGGTGGATTACCTGAACAAAACCGCTCACGCCTATTATGTGCTGGATAACCCCATCATTTCCGACAAGGAATGGGACGCGCTGTACAATCAATTGCTGAAAATGGAAAAGGAAACGGGCACCGTGCTTCCTGATTCCCCCTCTCACCGGGTGGGTGGGGAGCCCTTGGCCGCGTTCCGCCAGCATCGGCATATTTCCCGGCTGTGGAGCATGGACAAGGCCCAGAGCGAGGAGGAGCTGAACGCCTGGTTTGACCGCACGGAAAAGCTGTGGGCCCAGGATGGCACGCTGCCACCCCTTTCCTATGGGGTAGAATATAAATTTGACGGCCTGACGTTGAACCTGACCTATGACGATGGCGTGCTGGTGGAAGCCGCCACCCGAGGCAACGGAGAAGTGGGGGAAGCCATTCTGCCCCAGGCCCGGACAGTAAAGGACGTGCCCCTGTCCATTCCCTGGCAGGGAAAAATCGAAGTGCAGGGCGAATGCATCATGCGCCTGAGCGCGCTGGAAAAATACAATCAAACAGCATCGGAACCGTTAAAAAATGCCCGGAACGCCGCTGCCGGGGCCCTTAGAAACCTGGACCCTGCCGTGACGGCCAGCCGCAATCTTTCCGCCTTTTTCTATCAGGTGGGCACCATTGAAAACCCGCCCTTTTCCGATCAGGTGGGCATGATCCAGTTTTTGAAGGATCAGGGCTTTCCTGTCAGCCCCTATTTTCAGGTGGCGGACAGCCGGGAAAAGGCCGTTCAGCTGATCCGGGATATCGAAGAAAAGCGTCCTGATTTGGATTTTCTTATCGACGGGGCTGTGATCAAGGTGATGGATCAGCGTACCCGGCGGATGATGGGCTACACCGATAAATTTCCCCGCTGGGCGGTGGCTTATAAATTTGCCGCGGAGGAAGCCACTACTACCCTGGAAAAAGTTACTTGGGAGCTGGGCAGAACCGGTAAATTAACCCCTCTGGCCCACGTGGCCCCGGTTGATTTTTACGGAGTGACCGTAAAAAAGGCAACTCTCAACAATTTGGGCGATATTCAGCGCAAAGGGGTCACCTTGGGCTGTACGGTGTGGATTCGCCGCTCCAACGACGTGATCCCGGAAATCATGGGCAAGGTGGACGACGGCATCGATGGCACGCCCATCAACGCCCCGGCAGCCTGCCCCGCCTGCGGAGGGCCGCTCACATGGCGGGGAGCTCATTTGTACTGCTTGAATCGGGAAAGCTGCCGCCCCCAGGCGGTGGCGCGGCTGGCGCACTTCGCTTCCCGGGATGCCATGGATATCACCGGTTTTTCTGAAAAGACGGCGGATTTGCTGTATGATAAGCTGAACGTGCGGGACGCCGCCGATCTGTACCATTTGACGGTGGAGCAATTGCAGGCATTGGATGGTTTCCAGGATAAGCGGGCTCAAAACCTGATCGACGCCCTGGAGGCAAGCAAACACGCCCCCTTATCCCGGTTCCTGCTGG
>JAUNMW010000332.1 GCA_030537395.1 Clostridia bacterium
CAGCGTTCCGCTTTATAAACCTCCTACCTCCTACTTCCTACCTCCAACCTGTTTTGCAAATCCCAAGATTTGTTGTTATTTTCCGGAAATCACAACGCCGCCGCAGGCCATGTAGGGCAGCACGGTGCTGCCGTCGCAAACCTGTTCTTTGGATACGGCGATCACATTTTGGAACATGGTTTCCAGGTTGCCGTTGATCATGGTTTCGGTAACGGCGCCCACGACCTTGCCGTTTTCCACATAGAAGCTGTTTTTCGCCACGCCGGAGAATTCGCCGTTGGCCCCGGGCTCGCCGCCGGAGAAGCCGCCTACGATGAGGCCCTTGTCCACGGAAGCGATGATTTCATCCAGCGTTTTGTCGCCATTCTCCACCACCATGGCAAAGCTGGTGTTCTTGGTCACGGGGCGGCCTGTCTTTTTCGCGGCGTACAGGTTCAGCAGGAAGGCTTTGAGCACGCCCTTTTCGATGGCGACCACGTCCTCGGCTTTGTAGCCATCGTTTGTGAAGGGGGATAGATCCACGATGCGGTCGTCCTGGGCCTTCAGGGTCACGGTGATCTTGTCGCTGACCACCTGCTGGCCCAGCTTCTCCAGCCATTGGCTGGTGCCCTCCATGATCACGCCGCCCATCATATAATTGCTGGCGATCATGTACAGGAAATAGCCCAGGCAGTCGGGGGTGAAAACCACGGTGCCCTCGAATTTGCCGGGCAGGGACACGCTGTTCAGGCTCTTTTCGGTGGCTTCCAGGTGAGCCCGGATGCTGCCCTGATCAACGAGCGGGGTGTCCAGATCATGGGTGGAAATGCCAGTGTAATCCAAACCGGTATTCTTTTCCCCGTCAGAGCCGCTCATTTCCAGGGTCATGTGGTACGCGCCCTCGAAATTTTCAAACCGGGTGCCGTTGGAATTCACGTAATACACGTGATGCTTGGTATGGTCTCCGATCACCTGCAGCAGGTTGACCTTGGGATATTCCTTTTCCACCGTGTCCATCATGGCCCGCAGCGCGTCATAGAACCGGGGCATGTCCGCGTCCCAGGGGCCGGCATGGAAGGTTTCGGGGGCCTGATATTCGGCGATCACATTGGCTTCGTCCGGAATGGAGGAGGCCGCTCCGGCCAGCGCGTCGGCTACCACCTTTTGAAGGCCCGCGTCGCTCAAATCGTTGCCGGAGGCGGCGCCCTTTTTGCCGTCCTGGATCACAGTGACGGACACGCCGTTATCAAAGATGGTGCGGAAGAGGTTAAAGTCCGCCTTCTCGGTGTTCAATTCCTGCTTTTCGCTTTCGGATACGCAGTGCTCGTATACGCTCACGCCCTTTTCCCGGAGCAGGGCTTCCAGCTTATCGGATACCGTTTTCATATCGTACATGTTTCTCTGCTCCTTTCCTCAGCGTCCGCCGATGGTGATACGGCAGCGCATATCCGGGCCGCCCATGCCAACGGGCATCGGCTGCTTTTTGCCGCAGAAGCCGCTGGAGGACCAGGTGATCTTATCGCCCAGCATGTCCGCGGTTTTCAGCATCTCAAAGGCAATGCCGGAAACGGTGGTATCCAGCAGGGCGCGGCCCAGTTTGCCGTGCTTGATTTCATAGCCCAGGGACACGCCGAACATGAATTCGCCGGTCAGGTCCGCCTGGCCGTTGCTGCTGTCGATCAGGTAATAGCCGTCGTCGATGGAGGCGATCATGTCCTCCAGCGTGCTCTTGCCGGGCAAAATGCAGGTGTTGCGCATGCGGATCAGGGGCTCGTCGTTGAAGTTCCAGGCCCGGGCGTTGCCGCAGGGGTCTACGCCGAAATGAGCGGCGGTTTCCCGGTTGTTCATATAGCCCTTCAGAATGCCGTTTTCAATCAGCACGGCATCCTTCGCCAGGGTGCCTTCATCGTCCAGATACACGGGCAGGGGGGTGGGCGCGCCGAAGGCTTCGCCCGCAAAGTCGATCAAGGTGACCAATTCGGAAGCCACCGGCTTATGCAGGCTGGGGCCCGCTACGCTGCCACCCAGCACCAGGTCCGCTTCCACGGTGTGGCCCACGGCCTCATGGGCCAGCATGCCGCCCATCATGCCGCCCAGAATGACGGTCTTGTTCCCCGCTTCGGCGTACACGCCCTCGGTTTTGTTCATCAGGTGGCGGTACAATTCGTCGATGGCGGGATAGTACACGCTCACGTCGGTGAAGTTATCCTCAAAGCTGCCCGCGCCGCCAAAGGCCTTGAACAGCTCCACCGGCGCGCCGCCCTTGCTTTCCGCGGACATCATCACGTAGATGTAGCACCGGGGATAGGTGACGTGGCCGCTGGCCGCGTCGGAGGTCAGGATGATTTTATCCTGGGAATCCTCGGTGTACACCACCGTGCGGCTGAGCAGATTGGGATATTTGGTGTTCACATAGCTGTCGATTTCCTGGCAGGCTTCGATCATGCGCTTTTGCTCAAAGTCCACGATGGGGCGGCAGGCGGGCACGGTTCCCTTCGCCAGAGCGGGATAGGTCCTGCGGGGCGCGGCGCCGCGCTGGTCCAAAAACAGGGCGTTTTCCGTGGCAGCCTTCAGCACCGTTTCCGCGTCCTGCTCGCTGTAAGACGCTACGGACGAAAAGCCGTACCGTCCGTTCTTCGTCACCCGGGCGCTGATGCCCCGGCTTTCGCTGCGGGCGTTCTGCACCAGATTGCCCTTGAGCAGCACCACTCGCCGGGACCGGTTTTCATGTCCCCGCAGCACGGTCTGCACGCCGTCGGCGAAGTATTTCGCTTGGGGAGTGATAATATCTGCGATCATAGGTCCTCCTTATTCCGTCTAAGTTTTTCTTTGCTTTTTGCAACTTTTCCCATTTTCTTTTTTCGCCGTTGAGAAAAGAATTCCTTCAATACGCGGCAGTTAAATTACATAAGGCTACGCTGGGGTTTCACCCCAGACCCCACCAGGGCCTGTTGTCCGCAGCCTCAATCGGCGCAACTCCCCACAGGGGAGATTGC
>JAUNMW010000333.1 GCA_030537395.1 Clostridia bacterium
CCCCGCCGTAACCCCATATTAGCATTGATAATCACCCTTGAGAACATAACTGTTAGCAATATAAAAACACAGAACATTCCGCTCTCTGGCAGGAACAGGAGCATTGCTTATGGAATATTTCCCTGTCAAATAAAACGCGTTGCACAAAGCGCGCGCAAGGAGGCGCCATGGAAGCCTATAAGCAAGCCCTGCGGGATTACATCAAAAAGGATTACAAGCAAATGTACCGGGAAAAGGGCGGTATTTTCCCTTACGGTTTTCTCACGCCCGGTTCGGCCTCCTACGCCGATGTGCTGTGGGACTGGGATTCCTATTTTTCCAATGTGGCGCTTCGGCAGATCTTAGCGGAAACGGGAGATGATCCGCGGGAAGCCCGGCCCTATGAACGGGGCTGCATCCTGAACTGGCTATCCTTTGCCGACGCGGACGGATACATTCCCATTGTGGTGGATCGGCGTTCCGATCCCGCTTCCCTGCGGCCTGCGGATATTTACAGGGAAAACATGCACAAGCCCGTTTTGGCGCAGCACGCGGCTTTTCTGGTGAAGCAGGAGGGGGGCAGCGCGGAGTGGCTGCGGCGGGATTTTGAAAAACTGAAAGCCTTCATCGGCTGCTATATGGATCATCACCGGCACAAAGAAACGGGGCTGTATTACTGGCAGACCGATAAAATGATCGGCGTGGACAACGACCCCTGCACCTTTTACCGGCCGGACGGTTCCTCCGCGTCCATTTATTTGAACTGCCTGATGGTAAAAGAACTGGAGGCCATGGCCTATCTGTGCGAACGGCTGGGTAATGGTGAGGCAGCCGCGCTGTACAGCGGGGAGCGGGAACGGCTGATTCTATCCATCCGGGAGCATTGCTATGATGAGCGGGACGGCTTCTTTTACAGTGTGGATTTGAATCTGCGACCCGTTGATTTTTCCCACGGTGAATATTACCATAAGGGCATGCCCCGGCACTGGAGCTGCCTGATCCAGCGCATCGACGTATGGAGCGGCTTTATGGCCCTGTGGGCGGGCGTTGCAACAAAGGAGCAGGCGGAAAGAACCGCGGCAAGATACAGGGAGGATCAAACCTTCCGCTGCCAAGCCGGGGTCCGCACCCTTTCCGCCCAGGAGAAAATGTACCGCGTTGTCCCGTCCAGCAATCCCTCCTGCTGGCTGGGCCCGGTTTGGATCATCGCCAATTATCTTACATTCCGGGGGCTGCTTCGGTACGGCTTTATGGAGGACGCCCGGGAGCTTTGCGAAAAAACCATTCGCCTGCTGGGCCGGGATGTGCAGCGCCATGGGGTCCTGCATGAATACTATTCCCCGGACGATGGGGAACCGGTGATCAATCCCGGCTTCCAGAATTGGAATATGCTGGTGCTCAATATGCTGCGCTGGTACGAAGGAAAACCGGTAATCGAAGAATTCTAAGAAAATCAATACAAAATGATGTCAGGAGAAAAAGCATGACCACCATTGAAGCCGCCATCGCCTATGTTGAAAAGCTTTTCCGGAACAACTCCGGCGGGCATGACGCCGCGCACACGATGCGCGTGTATCAAAACGCCCTGCGCATTGCCCAATCGGCGCCGGACTGCGACAGAGAGATCGTAGCCCTGGCCGCGCTTTTGCATGACGCCGATGATCACAAGCTGTTCCGCACGGAAAACAACGCCAACGCCCGAGCTTTCCTGAACGCCCATAGCGTGGAAAAAACAGAGCGGATCATCGAGGCCATCAACGCCGTATCTTTCAGCCAGAACCGGGGCAGGCGGCCCGAGACCCTGGAGGGCCAAATCGTGCAGGACGCGGATCGGCTGGATGCCATCGGCGCCGTGGGCATCGCCCGGGCCTTCGCTTTCGGCGGCGAGCACGGAAGAAGCCTGAACGATACCATCCAGCATTTTCACGATAAACTGCTTTTGCTGAAGAATGAAATGAACACGCCGGCAGCCCAGAGCCTGGCTGAAGAACGGCACGCCTATATGCTTGATTTTCTAACGCAATTTACAAAAGAAACCGAAAGCGCCCGGCGGGAAGCCTTCATCTGCCCGCCGGACAAAAACGCGTAAGAAAGAGGTTTATCTATGAAATACCAGCGCATCCAAAAAATCCTGGAGGGTCAATTCATCACCCGGTACGACGTGGAATATATTACAGCGGAGGGGCGTCCCAAAACCTACGAGATCATCAGCCGGAACAAGAATATAGAAACCCTGGAGCAGCTTCAGAATTTCCGCGCCAACGCTGTCGTTATGATCCTGAACGATGAAAGCGGGGAACGCATTCTGGTGAACCGGGAATACCGCATGGCCATGGCTCAGTGGATTTATAATTTTCCGGCGGGATTGATCGATCCCGACGAAACCCCGGAAGAAAGCGCGCGCCGGGAACTGCGGGAAGAAACCGGGCTCACCCTCACCCGCATCAGCGATGTGCTGGATAACAGCTACAGCGCCGTGGGCTTCGCCAACGAACGGAACGTATGCGTCTTCGGTACAGCCGCCGGGGAATTCGGAAAAAGCACGTCTGACGCCGAAGAAATCATTCCCGGCTGGTATACAAAAGAGGAAATCCGCCGGCTCCTTCGTACCGAGCCTTTCGCTGCAAGAACCCAGGCTTACTGCTACGCCTGGGCAAACTCCGCTTCCCCGGCGGCTGGCGATTAAACTTTTAAAACGTCCGGCACAGGAAATGCCAAACTCAGGTGCAGAGACAATAGATTGTTTTATATTGTTAGCAGTATTGTTCTAAAGGAAAAAATTCAAGCTAAAGACCAACAGCGGGGGGAACGTTGAGGCCTGCGCGGCCTCAAACTCTGCGCCAGGGCGGTGACCGCCCTGGACCCACTACTCGCGAAATAACTTGACGGGCTATACCCATCAAATTCCGCGTGCTGCGCTGGAGACGAAATATAGCAAGCTTTCGGGCACAATGAAAATAGGCAAAATCAGGCGGGGGAAAGG
>JAUNMW010000057.1 GCA_030537395.1 Clostridia bacterium
GCTCAGCTGGATAGAGTGTTTGACTACGAATCAAAAGGTCGTGGGTTCGAATCCCCCAGGGCGCGCCACAGAAAATCCCGCAATCCCTTATAAATCAAGGGTTTGCGGGATTTCTTCTTTATTCCATTTTTTCTTTCTCTCCCCGTTTAATCTTAGAAATTCCCGCCTACTACCTATCGTACTACCCATCATTACGGATATTTATCAAATGTTGACGTTGACAGGATTCGCAGAAAGTAAAAAGTGTAAGCAGAAGTTTCTAATAATCTCATCTTCTTCCCATCGCATGATAAACCTTGTTTCTGTCAACATCTGCCTAAGAAAAAACAGATTGATGAAATAAATCATGCAATCTGCTTGATGTATCACTACTGAAGAATCAAATTTGTAATATCTTTTCCATCCAAAATGCATTGTATCAGCTTTCCGCCGTGAGCATAAATCAGCTTCATGGAAAAGAATTCTCTTTTTCCGCTCAGCAGCGGAAGAAAAGCTCTGTCTCCCTCCCACAAGGATAGATTCATGATTTGATCCACGGGCACCCATCGAAGGATCCCTTCCGCACACTCCTCCGGCGCTTCCCCTTCCGCTTTTCCTGTATAAAGAAAGGTAAGCTCATTTCCCCAATCCGGGAGGATAAAAGTGATCAGACCGCGCATACGGAAACTTGTCAGTCTCATTCCCGTTTCTTCTTTTACTTCCCGGATGATGCACTCATCCGGCGATTCGCTTTCATCCAGGTGTCCCCCGATACCGATCCATTTTCCTTCGTTTTCATCTTTGGCTTTTTTCACGCGGTGCATCATCAGATATTGATTGTCCCGTTCAATATAGCAAAGCGTTGTTAAGCGCATATGATCCTCCTATAAAAAGCCCCATCGGGATCATTGGCCGATGGAGCATTATTTTTGGGGAAGCTCAGCCCCACAAAAGTGCCAAGGCAGGTACCATTTGCTTTTTACGGGATACGATCCCCTTGAGGAATACGTTGTGATCGGTAATATCCCCCACACTGAACGCCTGACGAATCACTTCTTTGTCTCCCAGGAAAATCAATTCCGTGCCCTCGCGAAGCACGTCCGTGATCATCAGCAGCACCATGTCATAATTCTTCGTTTCCTTCATCTTTTGCATTTCCTGCAGAAATTCCTCACTGCGGGAAAGCATATGCTCCGAATCCATGGTGGTGATCTGGCTGATGCCCAGTTTATGATCCGCAAGGTGGAATTCCTTGAAATCCGTTTTCAGCAGCACTTCGGCAGGCTTATCCGCAGAGCTGGCGGAGAATACCTCCCGCCCCAGGGCTTCCAGATCAATTCCCGCGATCCGGGCCAGCCGTTCGGCGATCCGCCGATCACGAGGCGTGGTGGTGGGCGATTTGAACATGACCGTGTCGCTCACGATAGCGGCGGCCATGAGTCCTGCCAGTTTTTCACCAGGCATCAAGCCGTGTTCCTGGAACATGGTGGCAATAATGGTGTTGGTGGACCCCACCGGCTCGTTTCGCATAAAAACGGGATAACCCGTCTGCACGTCCGCCAGGCGGTGATGATCGATGATCCCGATCAATTCCGCCTGATCCAGTCCGGGAACGGACTGGCCGATTTCATTATGATCCACCAGCACGATGCGTTTGCGCCGTGGCTGCAGCAGATGATAACGGCTCAAAGTGCCAATCACCTTATCATCAGCATCCAATACCGGATAACTGCGGTATCTGCTTTGAACCACAGCTTCCCGCACGTCATCCAGAAAATCATCCAGATGGAAGCAAACCAAATCGTCCGTTTTGGCGATGCGGCTAACCGGCGTTGCCTGGTACAGCATCCGTGCTGCCCGCCAGGCGTCGTACGGGGTAGTGATTACGCAGGTGGAAGAAGAAATGCCGTTGTATTTCTCCGCCAAATTGCTTTGGCACAGAATGATGCAGCTGGCTTTCAGCTCCAGCGCCTTTTCCACCACGTCCTCCTGCTGGCCGCAGAGTACCACCGCGCCATCCTTGACGCCCCGAAGGCATTCGCCGGGCGTGGGAAGCGCAATCACCACTTCGCCTGAAACGGTATCGAACACGTCCTCATCGCAGTTGATGATATGTCCCTCCAGCGCGGAAAGCACGTTGAAAATCGGCGCGTCATGCACCACAGGCACCTGAATGGCCCGCATATCGCTTTCAGCGATACCGCTGCCTGTTACCATACCAAACAAGGTATCATCCTCATTGGTGACGGGCAGCGCGCTTAAGTTTTGATCCTCCTGCATGATTTCCCAGGCATGGCTGACCGGAACGTTCTTATTCAATCGGGGCGGACGGTCAAATTCAATATCTTTCACTTGGGTGCGCACCGTGGAAATCAGCACCGGGGGCTCGAATCCAAAGCGCTTGAGCAAAAAGCTGGTTTCATCGTTCACTTGCCCCAGTCTGGCAGGAACATAACCATTATCTCCCAAGGCATTGCATAAGCTGGCGTAGGCCATTGCCGCCACGATGGAATCCGTATCCGGGTTGCGGTGTCCGCATACATAGGTGGTATGCTGCATTCTTCTCCTCCTCCCAGGTTTCCGATGCTATAGATAAACCTATTTTACATGAAAAGCGGCAAAATGGCAACTTTTTCTCTTGCTATAATTCTATGCAGCAGTACATGATCCTTTCCCGCTTATGAGTAAATGTAATATGGAGTCTGTCTTCATCGCAGATAACAGCCGGATAGGAAAACTCTCCTTCACCCGTTTCCAAATCCATTGCATGCTTAAAATGAATCCCGTCATCTTCTGACATCAAAAGGGACACGGGCGTTCGACAGCCTTCCGTTGATACCGGATTGCACACCAAGGCAATTCGGCCGTCAGCAAGCAGTGCGCAGTCAATGCCGCTGTTGTTATTCGGCACGTCGATGGGATAAGCAGTACTCCAGGTAACGCCGCCGTCCCTGGAATCCGCCCGATATATACGTCCGGCATTGGAGCGCATCAGCGCATGCACACCGGATGGACTTTCCCAGACAGTAGGCTGGATCAAATTGGCTTTGGGCGCTGATTGCAGATAAGCGCTGCGGAACCAGGTTTTGCCCTGATCATCCGATAAATCCGCGAAGGGAAGCCAAACATGCTCCATGGATTCATGGGAAGCCCCTGCCAGCAGCCGTCCACTTTTCAGTAAAATTGGCTTATCCTTGACCGGGCCCCTTCCTCCGGTTCTGTCGCCGGGCACCAGTTCCCGGGGATGCGTCCAATTGTATCCTTCGTCATAGGAATATATGACCATTGTTCGCCATTCAGGTATAGGCGTTCCCTGCTTATACCAAAGGGTTATTTTTTCTTCGTCTCTGTACAGAACAGGATTCCAGCAGGGTTCACTGCATCCGGGAGAAACTTGTTCAGGCTCTGACCAGCCTTGCCCCCAACGCACAGCGCGCCAGATTTCCACGTCATCGCTTCCTTCATGGTTCCCACCGAACCAGGCGGCCATCAGCCGTCCATCTGAAAGACGGATCAGGGTGGAAGCGTGACAAGCAGGCGTTTTTCTTTTTTCCAGCGAAAAAATGAATTCCTTCACGGAAAGCCGCATGACCGATCCTCCTCTGAATCCTTTCTGTTTCCGAATTTATATTCTATCCCGCTTTCATTTTCGTGTCAATAGTTTGGGCTTATCACATCGGCTGATTGCGCTTTAGAAGGAAAATCATACTTGAATATCGAATAAACTTTTGGGATCGACAATAAAGGAGAACAAAACGATGAACGAAAGCTTTTCCCCCGAGGCGTTGAAATATCTTCGGCTTCTGAGCGAACAGTTCCCTACCATTGAAGCGCTTTGCACTGAAATCACCCGGCTCAGCGCGCAGCTCAGCCTTCCCAAAGGCACCGAGCATTTCATGAGCGACATCCACGGGGAATACGAGGCTTTCTGCCATATCATGAACAATTGTTCCGGCGTGATCAGAGAGAAAGTGCGCCTTTGGCTGGGCGATCAGATGACCGTCAGCGAAATTGATGAATTCTGCACCCTGATCTATTATCCCGACGCTGTAATCAAGCAGCATCATCAAAAAAACACTGCCGACCCCGCATGGTATCGAATGCAGGTAGCGCGGATGGTGCATCTGGCACGGATGCTTTCCTCCAAATACACCCGGGACAAAGTGCGCCGTTCCATGCCGGAAGCCTGGGCTTTTCTGCTGGATGAATTGATGCATTACCAGGACGATGAAGCGGGAGCCTTCAGTGAGCAGGAGGATAACCGCCGCCGCTATCACGAAGCGATCCTGGATTCCCTGATCGCCACTTCCAGCGGCGACAGCCTGATCAAAGCCCTTTCCGTGCTGATCAAAAATCTGGCGGTGGACCGGCTGCACGTGGTGGGCGATATTTTTGACCGGGGGCCCCGGGCCGACAGCATCATGGATATTCTGATGCGCCATCATTCCGTGGACATTGAATGGGGCAATCATGACGTGCTTTGGATGGGCGCCGCGGCCGGCAGCGAATGCTGCATCGCTGGGGTGCTTCGCAATTCCCTGGCGTATGGCAATATGGATATTTTAGAGAGAGGCTATGGGATCCCCCTTCGCACTCTTTTCCTGTTTGCCGAAAGCACCTATCCCGAACTGCCGCTGGACAAAGCCATGCTGCATGCCATTACCATCATGATGTTCAAGCTGGAAGGACAGTTGATCCGCAGAAATCCGGAATTTGAAATGGAAGACCGGCTGCTGCTGGATAAAATAGACCGAAAGATGATGCGGGTTGAAATCGATGGCAAGCAATGGCCCATTCGCGATTTGCCCTTGCACACAGTGGACCCTCTTGATCCTTATGCTTTGACTCCGGAAGAATCTGAAGTGATATCCAGCCTGCGGCGGGCCTTCACCCACAGCCTGCGGCTGCATGAGCACGTAGCCTTCCTGTACCGCAGAGGCTGGATGTATCGGGCGTTTAACGGGAATCTGCTGTTTCACGGCTGTGTGCCCCTGAATCCGGATGGAAGCTTCCTGGAAAAGAAACTGGGCGGGCATATCCGCAGCGGCAAAACGCTGATGGATTATGCCGATCAAACGGCGCGTTTGGCATTCTACAAAGGCAATCAGGAAGCGCTGGACTTTATGTGGTACCTCTGGTGCGGCACCGATTCCCCCGTCTGCGGCAGACAGATCAAAACCTTTGCCCGCGCCTTTATCGCGGATGAAACCGCCTGGCAGGAACCCCGGAACCCCTATTACATATGGTACAATCAGGAAGAAGCCTGCAAAATGATCCTGGCCGAATTTGGCCTTACGGATGAAGAAGCCCGTATCATCAACGGTCACACGCCCATCCGCGTCACCCACGGGGAAAGCCCGCTGAAAGCAGGAGGACGCCTGGTTGTGATCGACGGCGGCTTCTGCCGCGCGTACCAGAAGACTACCGGCATAGCAGGCTATACCCTGATTGCCAATAGCCACGGCATGCGGCTCATGTCCCATCAGCCCTTTACCTCTTTGCGGGACGCGCAGGAAACGGGACGGGATATCCATTCCCAGTCCTTTGAATTTGCTTCCTATCCAGCCCGGAAATACGTAGTGGATACGGATCACGGCAAAATCCTGAAGGAACGCATGGAGGATTTGGTCTTGCTGTTGAATGCCTATCGCTCCGGCATGATCAATCCGCAGAAATAAAACACATAATAATTTGCCGCGCCGGAAACTCACATTCCAGCGCGGCCAGTTTTATGCATTATCTGTTTTGCACATAGCCCAGCGTCTTTAAGTCTTCCGCGGAATCGCGCCAGCCGGGACGCACCTTCACCCACAATTGCAGGTTCACATGAGTATCCAGCAGCGCCTCGATATCAGCCCGTGCCTCCGCGCCGATTTTTTGCAGCATCGCGCCTTTTTTGCCGATGATGATGCCTTTATGGGAGTCTCGTTCGCAGTAAATGGTGGCGTCGATCTCCGTAAAATGATCGTTGATTTTTTTCATTGCCATCATTTCCACGCCGATGCCATGGGGTACTTCATCCCGCAGATTGCGCAGCGCTTTCTCTCGGATAAGCTCGGCGCAAATATCCCGCTCCGGCTGATCGGTAAGCATATCGTCCGGGAAATACTTGGGCCCGATGGGTAAATGAGCGGTCAGTTCTCTTTTCAGCACATCTACCCCATCCCCTGTGCGTGCGCTGACGGGCAGGATGCCGTCATACTTAGCATCTTTGAAAGAATCGATGATTCCCAGCAGATTCTTGGGCTCCACCAGATCAGTTTTGTTCAGGATCAGCAGCTTATATACCTTTTTATGGCTCATTTCCTCCACGATACTGCGATCATGGGGGCCGATGGCAGTCACATCCACCAGCACCAACAGCGCGTCGATGCCCTCCATGGCTTCCTCAATAGACTGTACCATGAATTCGCCCAATTTGGTACGGGGGCGGTGAATGCCCGGGGTATCCACAAAAACGATCTGGCTGTTTTCCTCGCCCATCACGCCCATCACCCGATTCCGGGTAGTCTGAGGCCGGGAGGAAGTGATGGCCACTTTTTCGCCCACCAGGGTGTTCAGCAGCGTGGATTTTCCCACATTGGGCCTGCCTACGATGGTAGCAAACCCTGAATGAAAATTCTTCTTTTGTTCCGTATTCATCATCCTGTCATTCCTTCCCCAAAATATCCAGCATTCCGGTGGCCGGCCCAAATCCATGCGGCAAAAGCTGCTGCAGGGTGGATTCTTCCCTGCTGTTTTCTCCCCAGGCCACAATCACACGAAGCTCCGGCGCAAATTCGTTCAGCGCCTGTCGGCAGATGCCGCAGGGCCAAGGGACTGATTTTTCAGCGGCAATGGCAATGGCGGTGAATTCTCGCACGCCCTCGCTGACCGCTTTAAACAGCGCTGTTCTTTCCGCGCAGTTAGTTGCGCCGTAGGATGCGTTTTCAATGTTGCAGCCCTTGAATACCTGGCCGTTTTTAGCAAGCAGCGCAGCGCCCACTTTATAATGGGAATACGGCGAATAGGAAAATTGCATGGCTTCTTTCGCCATTTCGATCAGTTCATCGTCCGTCACCCTGGAAATCCCGGCGCGGCCCAACGCTATTTCCTCCATGCTGCGCATCCTTTCTTTGTCCTTTTCCTGCATATGATCGTAGCCCATCAGATGAAACAGGGAATGCGCCGTCAGATACGCCAGTTCCCGCTGCAGGCTGTGGCCATATTCCTGAGCCTGCTCCCGGGCACGGGGCAGAGAAATGATCATATCCCCCAAAAAACAGCAGCCCGTTTCATCCCGTTCCTGCAGCAGTTTTTTTTCGCAGGCGCCCAGCGTCTTTTCCGGCCTGCAGTTGGTGGACGGGAAGGAAAGCACGTCTGTTGCCCGGTCCACGTTCCTATACTCCCGGTTGATTTCCCGTATTTCCTCATCGCCGGTGATCCGGGCCTGCACATACACGGGAAGCGTGATCCCTTCCGCTGCCATGCATTCCTGGGCCACCTGATTCAGCATTTTTTCCGCGCCGTCTATCGGCGGCACGTCCCAGATAAATTCCAATCGAATGCTCATTGCTGATCCTCGATCTTTTTATTCGTTTCTTCCGTTTTGGCTAAAAGCTCCGCTTCCATTTCTTTGGTGGGCATAGGCTCGATGCTGACCAAATCTTGAACGGGAACGGGCTTTGCCGCCGCCATGGGTTCCACTTCCACCAATTCATTCGGCTGCAGCGGAGAAACCATGGGAGCAGGCTTTTGAAGGTTCAGTTCCACCTTGGGCATTTTTCCGCCTTTCGGCGCGGGGATGGTTACAGAGTCTTCCGCCTCAATTTCCGCTTCCTCCACGGCCAAATCAGCTTGCTGCGCCTTCAGCTTTGCTTCGTCCAGATCGGGATATTCAATCCGCTCATGGAATACGCCGACCAATACTTGCGTAGCCGCGGCGCAAATGCGGTCAATATCCTGCAGCGTCAAAGGGCAATCATTCAGCTGACCATCCTCCAGCTTGCCCCGCACCAGCTTCACGATGAATTCCTCTATGCCTTCCGTGGTGGGGCTCTTCATGGTGCGCACAGCGGCCTCAATGGTATCGCAAATCATCACGATCGCGCTTTCTTTGGTGGTAGGCGGATGGCCGTCATAACGGAAATTGTTGATATCCACAGGATTTCCGTCCGCCATTTGAAGCGCTTTATGATAAAAGAACCAAACAGGCGTGTTGCCGTGGTGTTCAGCGATAATATTCTGCACGGCGTCCGGCAGCCGATATGCCTTGGCCAAAGCCACGCCGTCCCGGGTGTGGGAGGTGATGATGGCAGCCGAAACATAAGGATCCGTATGGTCATGGGCATTGACGCCGCCCAGTTGATTCTCCGTAAAATAGGAGGGCCGCTTCAGCTTGCCGATATCATGGTAATAGCCCCCCACCCTTGCCAGCAGTGGATTGGCCCCAATAGCCTCCGCCGCGGCTTCCGCAAGGCTGGCCACAATAGTCACGTGATGATAGGTGCCGGGGGCCTCCAGCAGCAGTCTGCGAAGCAGGGGCTGATTGGGGTTGGAAAGCTCCATCAGCTTCATGGGCGTGGGCAGATTGAAGATCATCTCCAGCAGCGGCTGCAATCCAATGCACAGCAGGGTGCCGATCAGCGTGCCGCCCATGAGCCACAGGCTGTTGGTAAGCGAACTGTTCAGCTCATTATTGGTCATCAATCCAATAGCCATGATAGCCGCAAAATTGACAGCGCAGCCGCACAGACCGGATACAAGCACCCAAAGCCTGCTGCCCCGATGATTCATCATCAGGGCGGAGGCCGTGCCGGATAGCAGACCGGTAATGAGGATCACAACTGCTTTTTCCGTATATTCCTCGCTTCCGCCCGCGGCAAGCGCAGCCACCAGAACGGACAGCGCCGCAGTGCAGATGACGCCGGGCGCCAGCCCCAGCAGGGCTGTCATAAGTAGCGCGCACAGCACGATCGTTACCAGATATGCATTGATCAGCCTCGCCAGGACGCACAGCGCCAAAGAAACCAGAAAAACGGTAAACATGAGCAGCAGCCGGTCCGTATCGTTCATTACATGGCTGTGCGGATACCAGCGCAGCAGCAGCAGCATGCCCACCATGACCAGCACCACCAGCAAAGCAGAGCCCGAATAGATGTTCATATCCACTTCTCCGGAGCTGAGCAGCCCGAGCGTGGACAGCATGGCAAGCTGGTTTGCGGTGATTCGTCCTTCGCCGCGCACCACAATATTCTGCCCCTGCTTGTACACCACGGGTTCAACCGCTTCCCGAGCAGCTTCGCGGGCAGCATCCGTAGCTTCCTGGTCAATCACCATATTGGCCTTGATGCAGGCATTCAGCACAGTGGGAACAACATTCTGTCCCAAAGGAATGGAAATGCGGTAATTCACGATCTGGCGGATATTATATACCGCCGTCAGCTCCTGGCCCTGGGTCACGTTGCCCAGCATGGTGCTTTGCAGCGCGGCGTTCAGCGCGCCGTAAGCTTCTTCCATTTCATCCCTGGTGGTTCGCATCAGGCAGGTCAGCTGATAATCACTGAAATGCACCATTGTGAGCAGGTCCCTGCAGTACTGCATTTCTTCCTTTGTAAATGCTCTGGTACTGGAAACATCCGGCAGCATGGAGCAGTACTGCACCACTGCCCGCATCTCGGATATGATCTTCTCAAAATCACTGAACACTTCCTCGGCAACGCCCTCCTGATACCGATAGGTGGGCATTACCATGGCAGCCGCTTCCGCCCGCTTCTGCTCCGTGCTCAGTTCATCCACCACATCTTTGGTGGCAGCGATCGTGCTGGGAGGCACCATGCCGATTTCCAGGCTGTACCGCATGGGCACAATGGCTGCTTCAAAAACAGCCATAACCGCTACGACGGCGATGATGCATATCAGCACGCGCAGCGCGGAAGAAGACCGAAGATACTCCCGCAGCGACAGTTTTTTTCTTTTTGCTGTTTTTCCGGGCTTGGAGCTCATGCTTCTTTCCCTTCTTTCGCCTCGTAAACCTCATAGGCGCGCACGATTTTCTGCACCAGCTCGTGGCGCACCACATCCTTGGCCGTCAATTCCACGATATGAATGCCTTCCACATCCTTTAATACTTCCATCGCTTCGATCAGGCCGCTTTTCTTCCCTTTGGGCAAATCGATCTGAGAAATATCGCCGGTGACTACGCAGCGGGAAGAAGCACCCAGCCGCGTTAAAAACATTTTCATCTGTTCCGGGGTGGTATTCTGCGCTTCGTCCAGGATGATAAATGCATCCGCCAGGGTACGGCCGCGCATAAATGCCAGGGGAGCCACCTCCAGCGTGCCCCGTTCCACCAGCCGCTGATAGCTTTCCACGCCCATGATTTCATACAGCGCATCATACAGCGGGCGTAGATAGGGGTCCACCTTCTGGGTCATATCTCCCGGCAGAAAGCCCAGCCTTTCCCCCGCTTCCACAGCGGGACGGGTGAGCACGATGCGTTCCACCTCTTTGTTTTTCAATGCCACCACGGCCATCGCCATGGCCAAATACGTTTTACCCGTACCGGCGGGGCCAACGGCTATGGTCAATTGTCCATCCCGCACGGCGGAAACATATTCCCTTTGGCCCAGCGTTTTGCATTGGATCCTGCGGCCTCGATGGGTAATAGCCACCACGTCGCCCAATATTTCCTCAATTTCATCCAGCCGTCCGTCCCGGGCCAGGGCAACGGCGTAGCGAATGCGGGAGGCGTCCACGATTTCCCCCTTGCGCAGCATTTCAATCAGCTTGGCGATCACCTGTTCCGCCAGTTCCGCGTCCTTTTCTTCTCCCTGAATGGTGATTTCCTGACCCCGCAGGCTCACTGCCACGCCGCATTCCTGCTCCAAAGCGGCCATATTGCGATCGTTCATGCCGAACAGGGACAGATAGGATTCCATGTTTTCAAGCGTTAACAGCAAAAAAAGCGCATCTCCTTCGGTTCTGTTTCCGGGATTCAGTACGGCTGAAACCGCCCGATGCTGCGAAGCACCTCGGCTGTAGCCGTCACCATCATATTATCCCCTTCTATCATACCGAAATTGATCCATTTGTCAACTGTTTCCTCAGAAATCAAGGCCCGATTCAAGGCCAAAATTGCCGCTTTTTTTCCTTCTTTCTTCACTTCCGCCAAATTTCGCGCTTCTTTTTGCAGCGTCACTTCTTTATATGTTTCCCGGATTACTTGAATGGGAACCCATACGCCGCCCAAAGACAGAATATTTATTTCCTTATCACTTGTTAAATAACCCGGTGTTTCCTCTTTGCTCCATGAAAAGAAAGGCGTCCAAATGATCCGTCTTTCAAATTCACGCCCCGTAGGATAAGAAGCTTCTTCTGTAATTGGCATGCGCACCTGGCTGCTGACCCATACCCGGGCAACGGCTTCTCCTCTGGCCTTGACCGGAACGTTTTCTCCGTTTCTTCCCCTTTCTTCGCCAACAATCAAAATCTGGCCGGCACGCACAAAATCCCCCGCCTTTACCAGCGGCGTACCGGCAAAAGTGCTGATCCTGCTGATCAGGCCATCTTCTGCCGCCACCACGTTTCCCGCTTTTCCAGCATCCTCAGTTTCTGGCGGCGGAGTTCCTTGCTCCAGCGTGATGCTCAGCGCCGTGCCCGTCCAGGCCGTGCGGATCCACTTAACTTGCGGAAAACGCCATTCCAGCTGATCGCGCAAATCGCCCAAGCTGATTTTGCTGCGCAGGATTCCTGGCCTTATATCCAACGCTTCCAAATAGGACCTCACTTCGCCCTCATACGGGCCTGCGTTTTCAATATTCACCTGCCAAACAAAGCAGAAAGAAAACATCAGCATACCGATCCCAGCCGCCGCGCCGACCCAAAGGCCGATTCTACCTTTCAGCATTCGGAGCAGCCGCAGAAGCCCGACCGGCTTCATCTTTCCCACCTGGAATCCCTTTTCCGCTGCCAGCCTGCAAAACGCCTCGTAATCATGGGCCGAAGTGCGCACCGTAATGCTTCTGTTTTTTTCACGCCTTACTCTTTTCAGTTTGATTCCAAGCTTTCCGGCCTCATTCAGTAATTTTTCCGCACTCCATCCTGTTAACGTGAATTGAACAGATAAAAGTTCCTTCATGTCTTTTCTCCATCTATGGCTAAGGAATCCACGCGGCCCTTGATCAGCAGATCCTGAGCGCCGAAATAATCAATGATCAGGCCCTGCCCGGAAACCGTCCAGATTCCGTTCTTTGATCTTACCCGAATCCGGTCTGTTTCATAGGAAAACAGCCCACGATGCCCTTCGATCAGCACTTCTTTTTGTCCCGTCATCACCGCCCGCGTTTCCGCTCCCCGAGCTTCCGGCGGCGTAAATTCTTCCCAGCGCATGATTTCTCACCTCTCGAAATCTTATGCTTTGGAAGCACAAAAAAAGACCGGACAAAACGGTTTCATCCGTTCCGTCCGGTTCTTTTCTCCATCGGTCAAATGGTGAAGGGCTGAATATCAGCGATCAGATCATCGCAGTTATCATCGTACACGTCCATGGTGATGGGCTTGCTCAGATCCAGAGAGAAAATACCCAGAATGGACTTGGCGTCCACCACATGGCGGCCTGCACGCAGATCTACTTCATAAGGGTAACGGTTCACAGTGTTCACGAAGGATTTTACTTCCTCGGCAAAGCTCAGTTTGATGGGCACAGAACGCATCGAAAACGCACCTCCTCGTTAGTCTTCTTTCATTATACCGCATTTTTTTGCAAATTGCAATCCGTAAAATGATTAAACTTTCAACTTTTCCATAGAAGCATGGAGCCGCTTGAGGGTTTCCTCTTTGCCGAGCAGATAGGCGATTTCAAACGCGCCGCCAGGAGTGGATTCCATACCCGAAATGGCGATGCGCATGGGCCAGAGCACCGCGCCGTTCTTTTTGCCCCACTCGGGAATTTTCGCCATCACCACGTCATGAATGTTGGCTTCGGTCCAATCCTGGATGCCCTCCAGCACGGGCAAGAGCAGCGGCAGAACTTCTTTCGCCACATTCTCGTCGCTCTTTTGCTTCTTATTGAAGAAAATGGCGGTGTCGTAATCAGGCATTTCAGCCAGGAACTGGATTTTTTCCGGGATGCGGCTGAAAATGTCCGTGCGGCCCTGCATCAGTTCTGCCAAACGGTGGTAATCCATATTTTTGCCCGCCAGCACCTTGTCAAACCAGGGCGCAGCCATCTCCAGGTACTTGTCAAAATCCATCTTGGCGATGTACTGGCTGTTCATCCATTCCAGCTTGGTCACATCGAAGATGCCGGGAGATTTGTTCAGGTGCTTCACGTCGAAGGCCTGAATCAGCTCATCCATGGTGAAGAATTCCTGATCGGTGCCGGGGTTCCAGCCCACCAGCGCCAGATAATTCACCAGCGCTTCCTTCAAAAAGCCCTTGCTGATAAAATCGCTGTAATAGGCGTCCCCGTCCCGCTTGGAAAGCTTATGCTGGGCGTCCCGCATGACGGTGGTCAGGTGGATATACTGAGGAATTTCCCAACCAAAGGCATTGTAAAGGAAATTGTACCGGGGGGTGGAGCTCAGGTATTCCATGCCGCGGATCACGTGAGTAATCCCCATCAAATGGTCGTCGATCACGTTGGCAAAGTTATAGGTGGGCATGCCGTCCTGCTTGATCAGCACCATATCATCCATGGTGTCGCTGTTGGGGAAGGACATATCGCCGAACACCAGATCATGATAGGTGCTAATGCCCTCGGTGGGCGCGTTCATGCGGATCACGTAAGGCACGCCCGCGTTAAGCTTTTGCTGCACTTCTTCCTTGGAAAGGCTCAGGCAATGCTTGTCGTACTTGAATACCTCGCCCCGGGCTTCCGCCGCCGCACGGCGCTCGTCCAATTCTTCCTTGGTGCAGAAGCAATAGTAGGCCGCGCCCTTTTCCACCAATTCCTTGGCGTAAGGCAGGTACAAATCCTTTCGCTCGCTCTGAATATAGGGGCCATAATCGCCGCCAATGTCCGGGCCCTCGTCCCAATTCATGCCGCAATCCCGCAGGGTATCGTAGATCACCTCAGTAGCGCCTTCCACAAAGCGCTCCTGATCAGTATCCTCGATGCGCAGGATGAATTTTCCGCCGTTTTTCTTGGCGAACAGGTAAGCGTACAGCGCCGTGCGCACGCCGCCCAGGTGCATGAAGCCCGTGGGCGACGGGGCAAAGCGGGTGCGAACTTGTGTCATAACGTATCAGTCTCCTTTGATCGTTTTATATTTTCCCATTGGAAAGATGGATGATCCTTTTCAGCTTGCTTTTCCAATCATTTTCCGTTCCGTATTTCTTTTCTGCCCAGCGTTTCAAATCGTCATAGGATTTCATTTCCTGAAACCAGGATAGAAGTTCGTCCAGCTGTCGGCTTACTTCCTGCGCAATCCGCGTGGGAAGCTCCTCCTCGGCCTTCTGAACCAGCTTCATGCCGTGCTTTGGCACGAACGTCTCTGCCTGCTTTTCGCTCACAGCCGTATAAACGAAGGAGCACAAAGTTGGATCGAATTGACGATACACATCGGAATAATAGAAAGCGTGGCTATTATTCCAACCCATCCCGCTCAGAATGTTTCGGATTTGCGTATCAGCAAAACACATTTTATCGATTCCGCGCTCAGCAAACGCTTTCCATTCAGGATGCAGCTTTTCATCAATGGGCTTCGTAGGCCGGAGGATGTTTTGTCTGTTAGGCCTTTCCCGAGGGAAAACCACTGCTCCTCCCACCTCAAAGCCATTGCCCCATTTGCACGGAACGAAAGTGATCATATCGATCACATTTTCCCGGTTCCGGCGGAAATGGGGGTATTTTCCATCAAATCCCGCTTCCGATAATTTGGGAATGACGATTTTATCAACCGCCTTCCGCATCCTCTGAGCCTGTGTCATGGTTATTTCTGCGGCTTGTAGCCGTCCTTCAAACTGACCACCCGGTTATAAACGCTCTTTTCTTCGGTGGAATCCTTGTCCTTGCAAAAGTAGCCCATGCGCAGGAACTGGAAGGTGTCGCCCACGTTGGCGCTGACCAGGGTATGCTCGCAGAAGCCGTTCACGATCTGCAAAGAATCCGGGTTTACGAAGGCGGTTACATCTTTCTTTTCCTCAGCAGAGGCGGTGTCCCATTCCTCGGTCATCAGCTGGTCGTACAGCCGGGCCTCGAAAGCGGAGCAGTCATTGGCATCCACCCAATGAATGGTGCCCTTCACCTTGCGGTTGGCTCCTTCGCTGCCGGAACGGGATTCCAAGTCGATGGAGCATTCGATGTGATCAATCTCCCCCACCTCGTTCTTCACCACGTTTTCGCACTTGATGATGTAAGCGCCCTTCAAGCGCACTTCGCCATCGGGCTTCAAGCGGAAGAACTTCTTGGGGGGAACCTCCTCAAAGTCCTCTTTTTCGATCCAGATTTCCTTGCTGATGGTCACCTGCCGCTCGCCCAGTTCAGGGTGATCGGGATGGTTTTCCATGGTCAGGGTATCGGTCCAATCATCGGGCACGTTGGTGAATACCACCTTGACGGGATTCAGCACGGCCATCACTCGGGGCGCGGAATCGCCCAGAGCGTCCCGTACGCAGGCGTCCAGCATCTGCACGTCCACGGTGGAATCTGCTTTTGCAAGACCCACCTGCTCCACGAAAGCGCGGATGGCACTGCCGGGATAGCCGCGGCGGCGCATGGCGGTCAGGGTGGGCATCCGGGGATCGTCCCAGCCGGACACGTAACCCTCTTCCACCAGCCGGCGCAAATGGCGCTTGCTCATGACGGTGCGGGTCATGTTCAGCCGGGCAAATTCGATCTGTCGGGGTCCAAAGTAGCCCTTACCATCTCCTGCCCGGAAGCCCGCCTTTTCCACAAACCAATCATACAGCGGCCGGTGGTCCTCATACTCCAGGCTGCACAGGGAATAGGTGATGCCCTCAAAGGCGTCGGACAGGGGATGGGCGAAATCGTACATGGGATAGATGCACCAGGTATTGCCCGTGCGCCAATGCTCCTTATAGAGGATGCGGTACATGGTGGGATCCCGCATGTTCATGTTGGGGGATGCCATATCGATTTTCGCCCGCAGGATATACCGGCCTTCCGGGAATTCGCCCGCCTTCATCCGGCGGAACAAATCCAGGTTTTCTTCGATAGGCCGATCCCGCCAGGGGGAATTTTTGCCGGGGGTGGTCAGCGTGCCCCGGTATTCGTTCATTTCATCCTTGGAAAGCTCGTCCACGTAGGCCAATCCCCGGTTGATGAAATCCTCGGCGATATCGTACAAGCGCTGATAATAATCGCTGGCGTAATACAGCCCGCCCGTCCACTGGAAGCCCAGCCATTCAATATCCCGCTTGATGGCTTCCACATATTCAGTATCTTCTTTGGCGGGGTTGGTATCATCAAAGCGCAAATTGCAAAGTCCGCCGTATTTTTCCGCCGTGCCAAAGTCCGTCACCAGGGCCTTGCAGTGGCCGATGTGCGGATATCCGTTGGGTTCAGGCGGAAAACGGGTGTGCACCTGCTGGGCGCGCCCTT
>JAUNMW010000058.1 GCA_030537395.1 Clostridia bacterium
AGTGGGTCCAGGGCCTCAGGCCCTGGCGCAGAGTCTGAGGGCGCGCAGCCCTCAGCGTAACCCCTCTGCTGGAATGCAGATGGTATCTTATTTTCCTATTTGCATCACGCATCTTAGAACGCAAATAGTAAAAAAACAGCCCGCATTCCAGGAAACCGGAAGACGGGCTGTTTTCTGTATGGTTTGACGAGCAATTGCCTGCCGCGCATACGGAGCTGCTGCTGATTGCGGCTATTCCGGCTGCGCGGTTGCCTTGGCAGGGCCGTTGGATTTTCGTTCAATCAAAGCGGCGGGCAGATAAATGCGGCGGTTTCCATCGCGAAGCTCCGGATGGATGAGCAATTCCAGGGCTTTGCGCGCGAATGCTTTTGTATCGATGCCCACGCTGGTGAGGGGCGGGCAGCAGGTTTCCGCCAGGCGGGTGTTGTCAAAGCTGATGATGGACACATCCCGGGGACATTGCAGGCCATGCTGATTCAGCGTACCCAGCAGATAATAGGCGGCCATATCGCAGTGGCAGACGAAAGCGGTGGGCAGCTCCCGGGGCAAAGGAATGTTGGAGGTATACAGGCCGGTAAGCGTATCATTGTTCACCAGCACCCAATCCTCCCGGAACGGAAGTTGGTTCAGCAGCAAGGTTCGCCGATAGCCGAAATAGCGGTCGGTGATGGACTTGGTGGCCCCGGGCTGGCCGATGAACCCGATTTTTTTATGGCCCTGATCCACCAGCAGCTGGGTGATCACGCTGGCCCAATGATAGTTGCCTGTCAAAAGGGAGCAGGCGGAAACGGCGCCGCTTTCAAAATCCATGAGCACCAGCGGCCTGCTCGGCTTTTCCAGCAGGCACAGGAAAGTATCCGGCACTTCGCCCGCCACGGCCACGCCGTTGAAATCCTCCATTTGCATTTGGGGCGGCAGGATATTCCGCGCCAGATCATCGTTCCCCACGATGATCAAAGCCGTACTGATGCCTGTTTCCAGACATTGCTTATTGAACTGATAGTACATTTCGCTGTAAAAGGCGTCCGTTTCCAGAAAAAAGTGCTTGGAAACCACGAAAGCGAAACGCTTGGATTCTTCAGCCGGAATGAATTCATAGCCCATTTCCCGGGCGGTGGAAAAGATGGTTTGGCGCAATCCGCCGCTGATCCCCGTTTTCCCGTTCAGCGCCTTGGATACGGACACTTTGGAGATCCCCAGCCTGTCCGCAATGTCCTGCATGGTCGTTTTGCCTGATTTGTGTCGTCCGGGAGGCACAAAACCAACTCCTGTCATTGATCTGTTTGTGTTTTTGTTCGGCGCAATGTTCCAAAGTCATTATAAATATGTCATAGTGACTTTGTCAAGAAATGTATAAAAAAACCGCCGAAAATGGTTCCGGCGGCTTTCTGGCAGCGTTTATAACGTTCTTTTATTATGATGATTATGTATTACTCCTCGAAAGCGGCAAAGGGATCGGGGATGTCCGCGCGCCAGCTTTCGCAGTCTGACACGCCGGTGTACAGCGTGGCCAGACCGTTTCCATGCCGTACCACGCCGCCGGTAAACAATACATCCATGAGATCGGGACGCTTGGAAGCGGGCGCGGAAGAAATATCGCTCCGGCAGGCCAGGATGCGAAGGGGGCTGTGCATGCCTGTGGCGGGGTCCAGCGCAAAGGCCATGGAGCGGTAATGCAGCCCCTCCGCTGTGCGGCAGGCGATATGGCCTGCCACGCCCAGCAATCCGTTTTTCAGCAGATGGATTTCATTGGCCCCGCCCCATTCTTCCGGCAGGAAGTAGCTGGGATCGATAGGAGCGTCCAGGATGGTGTCGGCGCAAAGGTCCTTGAGGCGCTCCAGTACGGTGAACCCAATTTTCCCTTTTCCACCCTTTTTTCCCTGGGGCCGGGTCAGCACCGCGATCCTGCCATCCGCCAATTCGCAGAGGCGGATATCCTTCATGCAGGAGGGGCCGACAGCGAACAGCTTCAGTTCCTCCGGCGTTTTTCCCTTGAAGAAGAGGGTCTGCCAGGAGATGATGCGGTGATCATCCAGGGGATGGGTGACGATCTGCACGCCGCCCAAAACGATGTCATCCTGGACTTTGGTTACAAAGGGGTCCTGCAGGCGCTGAAAAGACAGCTTTGGAAAAACGGCGGTGTATTCATCCTCGCCGCTTTGCTCAAACAAACGCACGAAGGACAGCTCGTTTTCCCGCTTTTCCACCCGCCCCGCGATATAGGTGCGGCCGCCGAAGGAAAAGGGCGTGGAAATATTGTAAACATCATAGCCTTCCACCCCCAGAAAACGCAGCCGGCGGGGGGCTGATACCTGGCGGGGCGCTTCCATCAGCGAAGCGCTGGATTGAGGAGCGAAAGCGGCGGTAAACTGCATAACAAAAACCTCCTTTGATCAGGGTACGCGGCAGAAAAGGCTGTGCTGTGCCCCGGCATCACGCTTTCTGGCAAGGGAACCATGCCTTTAAAGTAACAAAATGATTATAAACGGAAGAATCAAAGGCTGTCAATAGTGCTTTTCTATTTCAGCCAATCCATAGAATACATCTATAAAAAACGACGGAATGGGATGAGCTTTGAGTTGTAATTATGTTACTTTTTATAAAGTTACATAATTGACAAACAATTAAATAATTTACTTCTTTTTTAGAAAGCCGTATTGACAAATAATGTATTCGATGGTAGAATAAGCGTAAATAACGACACGATTTGGAGGGACGCCTTCAATTTAAGTTAATTAAAACGAAGGTAACAAAATCCAAACGGCCGAATAAACAAGGAGGAACGAAACATGTTCAAGCGTTTACTGGCTGTGCTGCTGATCGCTGCGCTGGCGCTGACCGCCATTCCCGCGTTCGCGGCGGATGATGTGGAAGGCGAACTGACCATCTGGGTGCGCACCAACGAAACGGGCCGGGAATCTCTCTATGGCATCTGGGGCAACCAGCCCGGCGATCCCTACTATGACTACCTGAAGGAACAGTTCCCCAACCTGAAGCTGAACTTCGTGATCAACAAGGGCTGGGGCGATATCGCCGGCGCCGCCGCCGCGGGCGATGCTCCCGACATCTTCTTCATCGACGGCAACCCCGATCTGCTGCTGCCCCAGCTGCTGAATCAGGGCCTGATGGAGCCCCTGAACGAATACATGGAAAAGGACGAGGGCTTTGTGAACAACTTCGTTCCCGGCGTGCTGGACGCCATGAGCGTGGACGGCAAGCTGTATGCCCTGCCCTTCGACGTGATGCCCTACGGCATTTTCGTCAACTACGACGTGCTGGACAATGCCAATGTGGATTATCCCGACCTGGACTGGACCCTGGACCAGTTCGTGGATATGTGCAAGGCCGTCACCAATAAGTCCGACCCCGCCAATCCCCGCATCGCCATCGCCCGCAACGTGATCGAAAACGACTATATCCGCTTCCTGACCATGTTCTGCGCGGTGTACGGCGTGAAGGGCTACGGCATCAACGCCGAGGGCAAAGCCGTTTCCAACCTGGCTGAGGATCCCAACGCTATCGCCGCCATTGAAAAGTATCTGGAAATCCAGGCCAACGACTACGCCTACACCCTGAGCCAGGATGAACGCAACGTGGCGGGCCTGGACAACAGCGTGTGGAACATCGACTGGAAGGCCGGTATTTCCGCCACCTTCCCCGGCGTGTCCTCCTGGGCCCTGATCAAGGATGAAAACGGCGCTCCCGCCTTCAACCAGGTGTTCTATCCCGCCTTCAACGGCAACAACGGCGAACCGGGCGGCGCGCCCATGGAAACCATTTCCTACGCCATCTATGCCGGCTCCAAGAACAAGGATCTGGCCTGGAAGTATCTGGCCGCCATGACCAGCGAAGAATTCCGCAACAACGCCCACGCCGAATTCGACGGGGAAACCCAGCACATCTTCAAGTATGACGAGGACACCGTGGGCTTCACCTTCGGCCTGCCCCCCTTCACCACCGAATATGAGCTGAACGATGACTTTGCCAAGCTGTATAACGGCCTGTACGCTTCCATGCAGACCCCCTACACCCTGTACGCCGATCAGTTCAACCTGCTGGAGGCCACCCGCAAAGTCGCCCGGGGCGAAGCCAGCCTGGTGGACGCGCTGAAGGAATACGATAATTTCGTTAATGCCAACAACACCGTGGTGTTTCCCGAATAATCCGTGACCATTCCGGTGGGAAGGCGCATGGCGCCTTCCTGCCTTTTTTCTATCAGTCCTGCCGGGGGACGCGCTCCCGAAGGGCTGTCCATAAAGCCGCGGAAACGAAATCATGAGTAAGAATGGTGAGGATTTGTATGGATAAGGTATCGCTTCGCAACGTTTGGAAGATTTATCCCGGCGCGAAAACCACCGCGCCTGCCGTGCGGGATTTTAACCTGGATATCGGCGATGGAGAATTCATGGTTTTCGTAGGCGCGTCGGGCTGCGGGAAAACCACCACGCTGCGCATGATCGCCGGGCTGGAAAGCATCTCCAAGGGCGAAATCCTCATAGACGGCAAGGTGGTCAACAATTTATCTCCCCGCCAGCGCAACATTGCCATGGTGTTCCAGAATTACGCGCTGTACCCCAACCTGTCCCTGTTTGAAAACATGGCGTTCGGGCTCAGGCTTCGGAAAATGGAAAAGTACAAGATCAATGAATTGGTGAACCAGAAGGCGAAGAAGCTGGAGATCGACCATCTGCTGGACCGGCTTCCCAAGGACGTGTCCGGCGGTCAGCGCCAGCGCGTGGCCCTGGGCCGCGCCATCGTGCGGGATCCTTCCGTGTTCCTGATGGACGAGCCGCTGTCCAACCTGGACGCCAAAATGCGCGTGCAGATGCGTTCTGAAATCATCCGGCTTCACCGGGAACTGGGCACCACCACCGTGTATGTGACCCATGACCAGACCGAGGCCATGACCATGGGGGACCGCATCGTGGTCATGAACGACGGCATCATGCAGCAGGTGGGCACCCCGGAGGAAATCTACAACGAGCCTGCCAACCGGTACGTGGCGGGCTTCATCGGCACGCCGCCCATGAACTTTATTCCGGGCCGCCTGGAAAAGACGGATACAGGCTACGCCTTCAGCAACAAAATGTTCTATCTGGATGTGCCCAGGGAAAAGATCACCCCCGCTCTGGAACGGTATGAGGGCCACGATCTGGTGGGCGGCATCCGGCCGGAATACATGTCCGTGCTGCCCATGAGCGACGCGCCCAAGCCGAAGAATCATTTCGCGGGCACCCTGGAATTATCCGAGCTGGTGGGCGCGGACCGGTTTTTGCATCTGCGTTATGATACGGCGGACACCCTGGTGCCCCCGGTGATCGTTCGCGGCTCCGTACGGGATCGGTATCCCATGGGCGAAAAGCTGTGGATCACGGGGGATATGAGCATGTTCCTGTTCTTTGACAATAACACCTCCATGCGGATCAAATGAGGAAAGGAGCCGCTATGCGCAGATTTTCATTCTGGATCGTGCCGCTGCTAATGCTCCTGCTGTGTTCCGCGGCGCTGGGAGAAGAAAGAAGCTATGCGGATGCCCTGGCCGCCTGGCAGGATGCGCCCAGGGCCGCGCTGGACGTTTCCGTGCCGCTGGACGGCTTTGTGGCGCAGGATGTGGGCCTGACGGAAGAAACCATCGGCGGGGAAAAGGCTTTGTGCTGGCGCACGGGCCTGGGCAGCGTATCCTTCCGGGTAAATGTGCCGGAAAAGGCGCTGTACCAGCTTTCGGTGCGCTACACCCAATTGGACGGCAACAGCGGCCAAATCGAGAGGAGCGTAAAAATCAACGGTCAGGCCCCTTACGCCGAAAGCGCCGCCTTCCTGTTCCCCAAGCAGTTTGAGGACGCCCAATATCCCTTTGCCCGCAACGAGTACGGGAATGAGATCCGCCCCCGGCAAAACGGCGTGATGACGGCGCGGGAAATCACGCTGGCGGAACGCAGCGGTTTGCAGACGGAGCCTATGCTGTTTTTGCTGGAGCAGGGGGAAAACACCCTGACCTTCACTGGGATCAAGGGCAGCCTGGCTATCCTGGGGATCACCCTGAAAGCGCCCGAATCCCTGCCTTCGTATGCCGAATACAGGGAAAGCCATCAAAACCAACCGGCAGCGGCGGAAGCGCTCACTGTGGAAGCGGAACAGATTTTTCACCGTTCCTCCAAAAGCATTCAAAACCTGACCTTTTCCAATCCCGGCGTCACCCCCTCCGAAGCGGGCCGCAAGCTGCTCAATGCCATCGGCGGTTCCAGCTGGAACAGCGCCCAGGATTATGTGGAATGGCAAATCGACGCGCCCCGGGACGGGATGTACTGCCTGGGCTTCCATTATGTGCAAAATTTCAATGTGGCGCTGACGGCCTTCCGCACCATCCAAATCGATGGGAAAATCCCCTTTGCCGAATTTGAAGCCGTGGGCTTTCCCTTCGGGCCCTCCTGGGAAACCCTGGTTCCCGGAGGCGAGGACCCCTACCTGGTGTATTTGGAAAAAGGCGTTCATACCCTGCGGCTCACCGTCACCAACGCGCCGTACGCTGAAACCTGGCGGAAGCTGGGCGCGGTGGTGGATGAAATGAAAAAGCTGGATCTGTATGTGACGGAAATCATCGGCTCGGACAGCGACGTGTACCGCATCTGGAAGCTGGAACGCTATATCCCCACCATCGCGGAGGATCTGAACCGCATGGTAACGGCGCTGGAGGGCGTTCGGGATCAGCTGAAGGAGATCACAGGCGCGGAGGGCAGCCTGGGCACCCTGGACGCCGCCATCCAGGATTTGAAAAAGCTGGCGGCTGACCATAACCGCATCGCCAAACGCAGTGATTCTCTTTCCAGTATCTATACCACCCTGTCCAATTGGGAGGACAATATGATGTCTCAGCCCCTGGCGCTGAACCGCATTTCCCTGGCGGGCGGCGCAAAGGATATTCCTTCCGGACAAAAGGGGTTTTGGGAAGCCCTGGCTTACGATTTCCGGAATTTCATCAGCTCCTTCTTTTCCAAGGACGACGCCGCGGTGCGTGACGACGGGCAAACGGTGAATGTATGGGTGCAGCGGAACCGGGACTATGTGGACATGATGCAATTGCTGGCGGACGAATATTTCACTCCGGAAAGCGGCATCAAGGTCAAGGTGAGCTATTGCCCGCCGGGCACCCAATTGCTGGTGCTGGCCAACGCGGCGGGAGAACAGCCCGACGTGGTCACCGGCGTGGACATCGCGCTGCCCTTTGAATTCGGCATCCGCGGGTCCCTGGTGGATCTGAGCAAATTGGCAGGGTTTGATGAAATCGTGGCCCCGCTGCCCAAGGGGTCTCTCATCCCTCATTATTTCAGCGGCGCGGAATACGGCATCCCGGAGGAGATCCGGGTGAAGGTGCTGTTTTACCGAACGGACGTGATCGAAAGCCTGGGCCTGCAGGTGCCTGTCACCTGGACGGACGCCACCCATGTGCTGTCCACCCTGCTCCAGCAGAACTACGCCTTCTTCTATCCCTATGGGGATTACCTGACCTTCTTTTTCCAAAACGACGTGGACGTGTACACCCCGGACGGCCTGGGGCTGGCCTTTACCAATGAAAAGGGCTATGCCGCCTACCGCCAGTGGACGGAGCTGTATGTGAAATACGGCCTGCAGCCCCAGATGAGCAGCTTCTATCAGCATTTCCGCATCGGCGACGTGCCCATGGGCATTGCGGATATCGATCAGTATATCCAGTTTGACATGGCCGCCCCCGATATTTCCGGCGATTGGGCCATCGCCCTGGTGCCCGGCACTTTGGGAGAAGACGGAGCCCTGAAACGCTGGCAGGCGGGCAGCCAAACCTCCGCCGTCATGTTCAAAACCACAGCGGATCGGCAGGCAAGGGCCTGGGAATACATGAAGTGGTGGCTGAGCACCGATACCCAGTACCTGTTTGCCGAAAGCATGGAAAACAATTACGGCGAAGCCTTCCGCTGGTTCTCGGCCAACCTGGACGTGGTAAAAATGCAGAACTGGCCGGAGGACACCAAGCAGGTGTTGCTGGAGCAGATGCGCTGGTACAAGCAATTGCCCATGGTGCCCGGCGGCTCCTATATGACCAGCCGCGAGCTGTGGAACGCCTGGACCCGCATCGTGATCGACAAAGGCAATTACCGGGAAGAAATTGAAACCGCCGTGGAGGATATTACCCTGGAAATGGGCATCAAGCAGCAGGAGATGGGCTATATCGATGAAGACGGAAAGCCGCTGATCCCCATGTCCCTGATGACGGTGGAGAAACCGGGAGAGGAGGAATGAACGTGCAGAAAACACAGCGCTTGCCGCAGAAGGGTCGGATAAACGATACCTGGCGGCAAATGAAGGAAAGCTGGATCGCTTATGTGCTGATCGCGCCGTTCATGATCTGCTTTTGCATTTTCATCGTGGGCCCGGTGCTTTCGGCCACGGTGCTGTCCTTCACCTCGTATGATTCCATCCGGCCCCCGGTATTTACCGGCCTGAACAATTTCATCAAGATGTTCACCAAAGACGTGGTTTTGATGAAATACGTGATTCCCAACACCCTTTTGTTCGCCGTGGTGGTGGGCCCCATCGGCTACGCTTTGCAGTTTGGCCTGGCCTGGATGATCAACAAGGCTCCCAAGAAAATGAAAAAGCCCTACATCATGGCCATTTACGCTCCCTCCATCGCGGGCGGCGTGCTCATCAGCGTGGTGTGGCAGGTGTTCTTTTCCTCGGACCGGCTGGGCTATCTGAACGATATTCTGCTGAATCTGGGCGTGCTCAACACCCCCGTGGCCTGGACCCAGGACAAAAACTGGCTGCTGCCTATCATGATGCTGGTCACTTTGTGGTCCAGCATGGGCGTGGGCTTTTTGTCCCTGTTCGCGGGCATGCAGAACGTGGACGAGCAATTGTATGAGGCGGGCAAGATCGACGGCATCCAAAGCCCGCTGCTGGAGCTTTTCTATATCACCATTCCGTCCATGAAGCCCCAGATGCTGTTTTCGGCGGTGATGGCCATTGTGAACGCGCTGAAATCCGGCTCCATCGGCGTGCAGCTGTCCGGCCAGAACCCCACGCCCAATTACGCGGGCCAATTGATCCAGAGCCATATCGAGGATTACGGCTTCGCCCGGTTTGAACTGGGCTACGCCACCGCCCTCTCCTTTATGCTGCTGCTGGTCACTTACATTCTTTCCCGGGTATGCTTCAGGTTCCTGGGCGCTAAGGAGGGTGAATGAGATGGATTCCATGCAGACCCGGAAAATTCCCCTGCGGCGAAAAATCTATCTGGGCTTTCATCACGCCCTGTACAGCCTGCGGCACGCCAGGTTCAGCACCATCGTGATCCTGATCCTGCTCACCGCCGTGGCGCTGGTATCCCTGCTGCCCATCGTGTACGTGATCTGCAACGCCTTCAAGCCCCTGGAGGAATTGTTCGTTTATCCGCCCCAGTTCTTCGTGCGCAATCCCACCATGCAGAATTTTACGGATTTCATGTACGCCACCGATGTATCCACGGTGCCCTTTTCCCGGTATCTGTTCAACAGCGCCACCGTCACCCTGGTCACCACGGCGCTGACCATCGTGTTTTCCCTGTGCTGCGCCTACGCCTTTTCCAAACTGAAATTCCCGGGGCAGAAGGGCCTGTTTCAAATGATCACCATCGCCCTCATGTTTTCCCCGGAAGCGGTGGTGATCACCCGGTACCTGATCGTGAACAGCCTGAACCTGATCGATACCTTCTGGGCCCATATCCTGCCCCATCTGGCGCTGCCCATGGGCGTGTTCCTGATCAAACAGTTCATGGATCAGGTGCCGGATTCCCTGTGCGAGGCCGCGAAAATCGACGGCGCCAACGAGATCCGCATCCTTTGGAGCATCATCACCCCCGCCGTGCTGCCCGCCGTGGGCGCGGTGCTGATCATCGCTTTTCAGAACGTGTGGGGGGATATGACCACCTCCACCCTCTACACCGTATCGGAATCCATGAAAACGCTGCCTTACTTCGTCAATTCCCTGACCTCCGGCCTCACCGCCTCCTCCGTGGCCCGGAAGGGCGCCACCGCGGCGGCCGGCCTTTTGATGCTGCTGCCCAACTTCATCATTTTTGCCGTGCTGCAGAAATCCATGATTGAAACCATGGTCACCTCCGGCATCAAATAGCGTGGAACGCGGAAAGGATCGTGATCGTGTGAAAAGAAACCTGGCATTCCTGTTCGCGCTCGTCCTTCTCTGCGCTTTGAGCGCGTCCGGAGCGCTGGCGGATGAACCGCTGTACCGCTCCTACGCGTACACGCCGGACGGGCGGCCCTTCTATATGCAAACGCCCTATGAGCCCGCCTCCATTGTGGGCCAGTACCTGTATACCCCGGAGGGGGAGCAGATCCCCGGCCTGAACGCCCCCTCCGATCTGTGCCTCAAGGATGACGGCACCCTGTTCATTGCCGATCGGGGCAACAACCGGATCGCGCAGATCACCATGGACGGCGTGCTCCTGAAAGAATACGGCGCGGGCGTGCTCAAAGGCCCGGAAGGCGTGTTCGTGGATGCGGACGGCACGGTGTACGCCGCCGATACGGGCCATGCGGCCATCGTGATTTTTAATGAAGACGGAGCTGTCCGCGATACGCTGACCGCGCCCAGCGACGTGCGCCTGACGGACATCATGTTTACCCCCATGAAGGTGATGGTGGATGACCGCGGGTACATTTACGTGCTGCTCAAGGGAAGCAACGAGGGCCTGATGGTGATGAACCCCCAGGGCCGCTTCCAGGGCTACTTTGGCCGGAACGCCACCCAATTGACCTTTGGAGAGCGCCTCAAACGCCTCGTTTACACCGACGAGCAGATCGAAACCAATTCCAACGCCGTGGCTCCCTCCATTACGGGCATGTGCGTGAGCAAAAACGGTTTCATCTACACCGCCACCAGCAATTTGCTGAATCTGCAGATCAAGAAATTCAATGCCAACGGCGATAACCTGTTCGCCAACGTGGAAACCCGGGTGATGGTGGACCGCCGGGCGGAGAGCATGAGCGCGGTGTCCTCCCTGTTTGTGAATGAAAACGGGCTGATTTACGCGGCGGATGCCTCCAACGGCGCGGTGATCCTGTACGACGCCAACGGAAAGCCCCTGATGATGTTCGGGGAAAAGCTGGTGGGCAACGACCGCCGGGTGGGATTCTTTACCGATCCCGCCGCCATCGCCGCCGCCCCGGACGGGAAGCTGCTGGTGCTGGACCGGGCCTATAACGGCATCCATGTGATGCTGCCCACCACCCTGACCGCAAAAATCCTGAATGCCGTTTCCATGTACAATGACGGCCGATATGCGGAGCAGGAGGAAAGCTGGCAGAAAATCCTGAAAGCCAACAGCAGCTACTACTGGGCCAATCTGGGCCTGGGCCGCATCGCGTACATGAACGGGGACTGGCAGGAATCCATGCGCCGCATGGCACTGGCGGAGAATCAGGAATACTATTCCGACGCCATGTGGAAGCTTCGGGCCGAAACGGTGCAGAAAAACGCCGCTCCGGTGATCCTGGCGCTGTTTGGGCTGTGGCTGGCGCATACAATGCTGAAAAAGCTTCTGAAATTCGATCTTTTTGCTTTCCTGAAAAACGGCGCGGGAAAAGCGCTCCGCGCGGTAACCGCTCCCCTGTACCGGCGCTTCCCGGCGCTGGAGAGGCTGGCTTCCCAATTGAAATTTGCCCCCAGGGTGCTGCGCCATCCGGTGGACGCCTACTATGACGCCACCCGCCGGAACCGGGGCAGCCTGCTTTCCGCGGCCATCGTGTATCTGGCCTTCCTGGCGCTCATGGTGGCTTCCCGGGCTTGCACCAGCTTCGTGTTTGATATGGAGGGCATTCGGGGTGTCACGCTCATTTCCTTCCTGCTTTTGTATGTGGCCCCGGTGGTGCTGTGGGTGCTGGGCAATTATTTGGTGGGAGCGATCACCAAGGGCCAGGGCACGCTGAAAGGCATCATTATCGGCAGCGTGTACGCGCTGATGCCGCTGATCGTGTTCAGCCTTCCCCTGGCGCTTTTGAGCAATGTGCTCACCCTGGCCGAGGGCAGCATCTATCACCTTTCCCAAACGATCATCCTGCTGTGGACGGGCCTGCTGCTGTTTGTGCAGGTCAAGGAAATTCATGGGTACGGGTTCGGCGAAACGGTGAAAAACATTCTGTGGATCCTGTTTGTGGCGGCCATGGCGGTAGTGGCCGTGCTGGCCGTATCCGGCATCCTGATCCAGGGCTGGAATTTCCTGAACGAATTCTTTAGGGAGCTGCTTGGCTATGTTTAAGAAAAAGCTGTTGAAAATCCTGCTCACAGCCGTATGCCTTGCGGCTGTGGCAGGCGCGGTGATGGGAATTCGCCATCTGAACGCTTCCCGAAGCGGAGAAATCTCCCTGTACGCGGCGGCGGAGGCCTTTATTCCCAATGAAGCGCTGACCATGATCGAGGGAACCGGATTGCAGCTGGCGGATGAAAACGATCAATTGCAGCTGTGGGTGAACCTGGATGACGGCAACATTCAGGTGGTCAACAAGGCGAACGGTTCCGTCTGGCGTTCCGCGCCCACGGACGAGGAAATGGCGCTGGAAAAGAGCAACAAGCTGTGGACCAACAACCTGCGCGCCCCCATCATGTTCACCTACGTGCAGGAGGCCTCCGCCGCCAATACCAAATACTCCAATACGCTCACCGAGGAAGCCAGGGTGACGGTATACCGGTTGGACAGGGGCGTGCGGGTCTACTTTGAATTGCAGGTGCACAAGGTCACCTTTGCCTATGAAGCCTGCCTGGAGGGGGGAAGCCTGTCCGTGTCCATTCCCTCCGCGCTGGTCAGCGATCCGGGCGAGGTGTACAAAACCTCCTCCTCCGGCCGGGTATCGCTGGATAAGGACGCCTCCTGCGTGATGGCGGAATTCTTTCTGTTTCCCAATCTGGGGGCCACCCGCAGCGATATGGGCATCGAAGGGGCCCTGCTTGTGCCGGACGGCACCGGCGCGCTGATCTCTTTCCAGTCCCGGAAATTTGTGAACAGCCAATACGTGGCATCCATTTACGGTACGGATATGGCCCTGGCCAACGGCTTTGACAGCACGCTGAGATCGGAAATGGAAAAATCCCAGGTGGCCTTTCCCGCTTTCGGCGTGATTCGGGAAGGCAGCACCCTGCTGGCCGTGCTGGACGCAGGGGAGACCCAGGCCAGCGTGGTGGCCTCCCGGGCCGGGGTGCAGACCGGCTTCAACACCGTGTCCGCCCGGTTCAATTACCGCATGAAGTACAAGGTGATCACCAATTCCTCCACCGGGGACGGGTATCTGAATTATACCCGCTTTACAGTTCAGGAACCCCGAAAAATCAAGTATCTGTTCGGCACCGGGGACTGGACGGATATGGCGGCCCAATACCGGGATTTCCTCCAGGAAAAATATGCCCTGACCCCGCTTTCCGCCGAAGAGGAGCCCGCCCTGCAATTGAATCTTGTGGGCGGCGATATCGAAAGCGGCATGCTGGGGGATACCTTCATTCCCATGACCACCTTTGACCAGGCGGGAAAAATACTGACCTGGCTTAAGGAAAACGGCGTGGGAGCCATGGACGTTGCCTATTCCGGCTGGGCCAAAAGGGGAGAATCCGTGGAATACCCGGATCGGTTCCCGGCGGCCGGCCCCCTGGGCGGAAACGCGGGCTTGAAAGCCTTTTCGGAAAAAGCCCGGGAACTGGGCGCGCGGGTGTACCTGCGGGATAATCATCTGCGCCTCCAGCGTTCCAACGGGCTGTCTGTAGGACGGAATACGGTGCACAGCATCCAGGGCTACCCCCTGTTTAACGGCGCGTTTGCCAACAGCGCTTTTATGGCTTCCAGCTACGAAAAGAGCGAAAAGCAGTATCAGGATCTGGGCGTTTCGGGCCTGCAGGAGGAAGGCGCAGGCGCGCTTCTGATGACGGACTACGCCCAGGACGCCGCCCTGTCCCGTCAGGATGTGATGAACGCGCAGCGGGAGCTGCTGGCGGAAATGGTGCGTTCCTTCGGCTCCGTCCGGCTTTCCTCCGGCAACGCGTACACCCTGATGAACGGCGTTACGCTGACCCGCCTGCCCTCTTTCAGCTATCTGACCATGCTGGATGAACAGATCCCCTTTTATCCGCTGGCGCTCCACGGCCTGGTGGAATACTTGGGCGGAGACTACATGGATTTTTATGAGCAGCGCAGCCAATTGCTCCGCGCCATAGCCCTGGGCGGCAGCGTATCCTTCACCTTCAGCTGGGAGGATACGGAAAAGCTGGCCTATTCCGACACCGCGGCCTACTATTCCACCGCCTTTGCGTTGTGGCGGGAGGACGCGCTGGCCGTGTGGCAGGAAATGCTGCCCTATCTGCGGGCCACAAAAGGCCAGAAAATCGTGGGCTTTGAAACGCTGAAGCCAGGCGTAACGGAAACCGCCTATGAAAACGGCGTCCGGGTGCTGGTCAATAATACGGATGAGGCATATTCCGGCGCTTCCGTGGCTTTGGCGGCCCGAAGCTTTTGCTTGCTGGAAGGGAGATGAAGCAAATGCTGAAAAACTGGAATTATGAACGGAAGCAGAAGCTGGTTGGCTTTTCCTTCATCGTGCCCTGGATCATCGGCTTTGGGGTGTTTACGGCGTTTCCCCTGTTTTACTGCCTGTATATGGCGCTGAACAAGGTGAATTTCGTTACCGATCATTTGGAAATGACCTGGCTGGGCCTGGCCAATTTCAATAAAGCGCTGTATGAGGACGCAGAAATTCCCAACAAGCTGATGCAGACCTTTCAACAATCCCTTCTGATCGTGCCGCTGATCGTGGTGTTCGCCCTGATCATGGCCCTGATGCTGAACAGCAAATTTCCCGGCCGCGCCTTCTATCGGGCGGTGTTCTTCCTGCCGGTGATGCTCACCTGCGGCAACCTGATTTCCACCCTCACCAGTCAGGGCCAGGGCTCCATCAGCGTGCTCCAATCCGGCACGGCGGCCTCGCTGATCGCGGGCATCGGCGGATCGCTGGGGGAAACGCTGAAGGTAGTGCTGGATAACTTCCTGGTGATCCTGTGGTATTCCGGGGTGCAGATGCTTTTGCTCATCGCCGGCATGCAGTCCATCAACCCCAGCACCTATGAGGCCGCCCGCATTGACGGGGCCGGACAATGGGAGATCCTGTGGACCATCACGCTGCCGGGCCTCATGCCGTTTTTGTTCATCTGCGTCATTTACACCATTGTGGATCAGTTCACGGCCTCCTTTAACCCCATTCTGGAAGTGATCACCCATCACTCCATCAACATTTCCACCGGCTACGGCTACGCCAGCGCCATCGCCTGGCTGTACTTCCTGGTGATTCTGCTGGTGCTGCTGGCCGTGATCCTGATTTTCCGCAAATCCCTGGGCCTGACCGTGCAAAGAAAGGAGAAACGCGCATGAAAAAGCTGCCTTTTCCCCGCCTGTCCGCCTTTGGCAAGGTACGGGGTGCGCAAACGCCCGCCGTATCCTTTCTGCGCAGGCTGCCCCTGTACGTGATCCTGACGGCCTTTGCCCTTTTGTATCTGGAACCGGTTTTGTACATGGTGTCCATGTCCTTTAAAAGCGCCACGGACATTACCGACGCAACGGCCAAATGGATCCCCCATCAGCCCACGCTGACCAGCGTTCAATTTGCCTTTGACGCCATGAACGTGTGGCCCGCGTTCTTAAGCGACCGAAGCCTGGGCGAAAACCTGATGCGCTCCAATCTGTTCGTGTCCGTTTTGACCACCTTTCTGCCCGCGCTGATTCAGGTATACACCTGCGCCATTGCGGGCTATGCCTTCGCCCGGCTGAATTTCCCCTGCAAGCGGCTGCTGTTTGTGCTGCTGCTGCTTTCCTACATTATCCCGCCTCAGACCGTGTTCATGCCGCTTACCTGGGTATTCCGGGCGCTGGGGGTCATCAACAGTCCCATGTCCTTTATCCTGCCGGCGCTGTTCGGCGCGGGGCTCAAGGGAAGCCTGTTCATCATCATTTACATGCAGTTTTTCAAAAAACTGCCCAGCCAATTGGAAGAAGCGGCGTATATCGACGGCGCGTCCACCTACAAGGTATTCTTTACCGTGATGCTGCCCCTGGCCAAGCCCGCCAAGATCACGGTGTTCCTGTTCTCCATGGTATGGCACTGGAACGAAACCTATCTAACCGGTCTGTTCTATACCCGCATCGGCACCCTGGCCACGGCGCTCAACGCCATCAAACTGCCGGAAAACGATTATTCCATGACCATCATGGCGGTGAAAATGGCCGCGGCGCTGATCTTCGTGCTGCCTATGCTGGTGATCTATCTGTTCACCCAGAAAAACTTCACCGAAAGCATTGAACGCACCGGGATCGTGGAGTGATCGGAACGAAAAGACTGGGATCAGTGAAAGAGCCCTTTAAGTTACGCAGTTAGTCCCGACTAAGGGGTACGCTGGGGGC
>JAUNMW010000334.1 GCA_030537395.1 Clostridia bacterium
AAAAAAATTGAAGAAAAATCGAAAAAAAGTACCCCCGACATCATCCCGGGCTATTACAGCAACAAACAGCATTGGAATTCCGTCAAGCCCGACGGGGACGTGCCGGACGATCTGCTCAAAGCTCTGCTGGATCGTTCCTACACCCTGGTGTTCAAGAAGCTGCCGAAAAAGACGCAGAAGGAAATCCTGGAGCGAGAAAATGCTCAGTGAAAAGTGAGGGGCAATATCGTTTGGCTATTATTGATCGGCAATGTTTTACCTTTCACGGCAACAAGATAAACCTCCCCCCTCCTGCTTCCTCCCTCCTACATACTTTCAAGCCCTTGACATTCCTTCCTTTTCGCGGTATACTATCGGCAATTTCATACGTGCTGTGAAGCAGAAAAGGTGCCTGCAAGCCGCATCGGAAAGCGAGCCGGGGAGGGTGGAAGCCCGGCGCGATGAGAAGGGACCCAGCCGCTGCCGAGCCATTGGCCTGAACGTGTTTTCATCCAGTAAGGCCAATCGGGATTCTCCCGTTATCAGAACCGAGGTGGGCGCAAAGCCGCATTTTGTGCGGATACGCGCCAATTGAAGTGGTACCGCGAATCATGTGTGTCTGTTCGTCTTCAAGAGATGAAGCAGGCACACTTATATTTTGACCAACCGCCGATCGAACGGCGGCAACAGAAAAGGAGAATGATTCCCATGCGATCCCTGAATGCCAACGCGCTGCGTTCCCTGTGGCTGAAATTCTTCCAGGAGAAGGGCCACGCTGTCATCCCCTCCGCCTCCGTCATCCCCGAAAACGATCCCACCGTGCTGTTCACCACCGCGGGCATGCATCCCCTGGTTCCTTATCTGCTGGGCCAGAAGCATCCTGCCGGTACCCGGCTCACTGACGTGCAGAAGTGCATCCGCACCGGCGATATTGACGACGTGGGCGATATGAGCCATCTGACCTTCTTTGAAATGCTGGGCAACTGGAGCCTGGGCGACTATTTCAAGAAGGAAATGATCCCCTGGAGCTGGGAATTTTTGACCAGCGAAGAATGGCTGGGCATTCCCAAGGACAAGCTGGCCTTCACCGTGTTTGAGGGCGACAGCGACTGCCCCCGGGACGAGGAAGCGGCCAATTTGTGGCGCAGCTGCGGCGTGAAGGACGATCATCTGTTCTATCTGCCCAAGGAGCACAACTGGTGGGGCCCCGCCGGCATCACCGGCCCCTGCGGCCCGGACACCGAAATGTTCATGATCGTGAAAGAGCCCTGCGGCCCCAACTGCTCCCCTGCCTGCAAGTGCGGCGCGTATCTGGAAATCTGGAACGACGTGTTCATGCAGTACAATAAGCAGCAGGACGGCACGTTCATTCCCCTGGAACAGAAGAACGTGGACACCGGCATGGGCTTGGAGCGCACCGTGTGCGTGCTGACGGGCAAAAAGAGCGTTTACGAAACGGACATTTTTGAAAACATCCTGGCGAAGATCGCCGAGCTGTCCGGCAAGCAGTACGACGCCGACGCGGAAACCACCAAGGCCTTCCGCATCATCGCCGATCATATGCGCACCGCCACCTTCATCCTGGGCGATCCCCGCGGCGTGTCCCCCTCCAACGTGGACCAGGGCTACATCCTGCGCCGCCTGATCCGCCGCGCCGTGCGCTACGCCATGCAGCTGGGCATGGAAGCGGGCTTCACTTGCGAAATCGCCCAGGTGATCATCAACCAGTACAGTGAAGTGTACCCCGAGCTCAGCGACAACGCCGCCTTCGTGCTGGAGCAATTGAAGCTGGAAGAGGATCGCTTTGCCCGCACCCTCAAGCAGGGCGAAAAGGAATTTGACAAGGTATACAACAACATCCAGAACACCCGCGCCTTGCTTTCCTCCATTCTGGCGGACGCCGATCCCGTGGCCTGCGCCCAGAACCATGCCCAGACTAAGAAGCTGCGTCCCAGCCCCGATATGATGCCCATCATCGAAGCGGCCCAGAAGGGGGACCTGGACGCGCTGAAAGCCGCCATCGAAGCGCGCCTTTCCACCCTGAACACCCTGGACGGCCGCAGCGCCTTCAAGCTGTACGACACCTACGGCTTCCCCATTGAAATGACCAAGGAGCTGGCCGCCGAAAAGGGCCTGAGCGTGGATGAAAACGATTTCGCCGAGCGCTTCAAGCAGCACCAGGAAACCAGCCACGCGGGCGCCGAGCAGCGCTTCAAGGGCGGCCTGGCCGATGCCAGCGAGCAGACCGCCTGCCTGCACACCGCCACCCACCTGCTCCAGGCCGCGCTGCGCCATGTGCTGGGCGACGAAGTGCACCAGAAGGGCAGCAACATTACCGCCGAACGCCTGCGCTTTGACTTCACCTTCGGCCGCAAGATGACCCCCGAAGAGCTCACCGAGGTGGAACGCCTGGTGAACGTGGCCATCGACGCCAAGGTGCCCGTGACCATGGAAGAAATGACCGTGGCCGAGGCCAAGGCCCAGGGCGCTATGGGCTTGTTTGAAAGCAAGTACGGCGAGCGCGTGAAGGTGTACACCATGGGTCAGTATTCCAAGGAAATCTGCGGCGGCCCCCACGCCTCCAATACCGGCGATCTGGTGTCCTTCAAGATCCAGAAGGAAGAATCCTCCTCTGCCGGCGTGCGCCGCATCAAGGCCACCATCGGCCGTCAGGCGTAATCCGGCAACTGATTCCTGAAAAAGTAGAATAAATAAAAAAACGAGGGTACGGTCAGCGCGCATAACGCCGATCGTACCCTTGTTGGTTCTATGCTCTGATATTGCTAACAGGCATACAATAAAAAGCAAAGGAAACGACGAAGCGGGGGCTTGTTCAGCCCCCGGGCCCCTGAACCAAAGGTCTTCGACCTCTGGACTCCAATAACGGAATGATCTTGGTAGAACGAGAAAGCTTTGTTCCCGCTGTTGCTTGGAGATACCACGGAAGCCAATCTTCACGCCGTTGTGC
>JAUNMW010000335.1 GCA_030537395.1 Clostridia bacterium
TGATGGCGGAATCGCCGTAAGCGATCCAGTCCGCTTCGATGTTGGAGCCGATTTCGTTCTGGATGCCGTAGTCAGCGATGGCGCCTTCCTGCTGCAGGGTGGTCAGCAGATCGAACAGATAGGCCAGAGGAGCGGTGTCGCCGTCAAAGCCGAAGCCGGTGCCGTCCATGGTGTAGAAGTTGGAGCCTTCCTTCCATTGGGTGAACACGGAGAAGGCCAGGGAATTGTATTCCAGGGTGGTCACGGCAGGATTGCCGGTGGCTTCGGTGATCTTGCGGCAGGCTTCCGCGAATTCTTCCCAGGTCCAGGTGTCGGTGGGATAGGGTACGCCGGCCTGATCAAACAGCGCGGGGTTGTAGGCGAAGCAGCGGGCGTTGGTGCCGTTGGAAATACCGGTCACATCGCCGTTGGCCTGGTTCACGGTGGTGGCGATCATGGCGGGGCCGATGGCGGTGGTATCGATGATGCCCGCGTCGATGTATTCATTCAGGGGCTGAATGGTATCGTAATAGGTGAGCCAGTTGTTGCCCATCT
Source organism: Clostridia bacterium (assembly GCA_030537395.1). Classification (GTDB taxonomy): domain Bacteria; phylum Bacillota; class Clostridia; order Christensenellales; family Aristaeellaceae; genus RUG563. Next base: position 535 of record JAUNMW010000335.1, read on the forward strand.
GGAACACGTCGGTCAGGCCGTTTGCAGCCATCTTGGCCTGGAACTGGGTCCAGTAGGTGCCGCCGTCATAGTATTCAAATTCCACTTTGGCGCCGGTCTTTTCTTCCCACAGGTGAATGACTTCTTCGGTCATCTTGGCGCGGGTATCGGAGCCCCACCACATGATGCTCAGGGTTTGGCCAGAATAGTCGGGGAACACATAGCCCTCGGCGTTGACGTTGTTCCAGCCAGCGGCTTTTTCTTCGGCCATGGCGGGAACAAACAGGGTGCACAGCAGCGCCGCGATCAACAGAATGACGATAGATTTCTTCATTGAGAGAATCCTCCTTTTTATTTCTCGCTCACTTTTTCTTTTCCTTTATGAGCTGCTTTTGTTTGAATTGTAACAGTTTTTTGCTGATTTGTCAATGCAGATTGACTGAAAATCTCCATTTTCTCATTGCACTTTGCCTTGTATGCTCCGGATCAAGCAATCATCCGAGGCTCCTTTATAAAGCAAAATTTGCTTGCAGCTGTTTTAAAAACCGCTCCGCGATGGGCGACAGAGTCTGATACTTTTTCCATATCAGATACAGCCGGGTTTCCAGGCGCGGCGAAAGCGGCCGGAACACCAGGCCCGAATCGGGCGAGGTATCGATCAAATGATCAAACGTGAGCAGATAGCCCAGCCCTTCTTTGGCAAACATGGATCCATTGTAGGACAGCCGGAAGGACCCCTCCAGCCGCAGCTCCCGCATTTTTTCCCCGCACCACTGGGGGATGTCGCTGCGCCAGCTCTGTTCCGAGCAGAACAGCGGCAAACCGATCAGGTCTTCCGCGGTAACGGCTTTTTTTTCGGCCAGCGGATCATCCGCCGGGAAAACCAGGCCCCACACGTCCGCCGCGGGAAAAATCAGAAAATCGTATTTTTCGGTATCCGGTTTTTCCGCCAGTACGGAAAAATCCAGCAGCCCTTTGTCCAGCTTTTCCGTCACCTGCTCCGTATCCCCGCTGGTGATATGGTAGCGCAGCTCCGGGTACTGCCTGCGGAATTGCCGGATTTCCCGCGCCAGCAGCCGGATTTGATAGGATTCGGCCAGACCCAGATAGATATCCCCGCCGGTAATGTCGTCCAGCGTCACAAACTCCTGGGTGATTTTATCCGCCATGCTGACCAGATCCTCCGCGCGGCTGCGCAGCAGCACCCCTTCATCCGTCAGACGGATGCTGAAGCTGCGGCGCGTGAACAGCTTTTTGCCCAATTCCTCCTCCAGCGCTTTCAGGGTTTTGGAAAGCGTGGGCTGGGTCACATGCAGCTGATCCGCCGCCCGGGTCATGTTTTCCTCTCTTGCCACCGCCAGAAAATAGCGCAGCGTTCTGATTTCCATTTTGTCCTCCACGAAATGCCAAATAAGAATATCATGATATTCATTATAACCATTAGCGCCATATTCCGCAAGATGTTAAAATGGCATTGTCTCAAAGGACCGAATCGGGGGGGAGAAACCCATGCTTGCAGAAACGGTAAGGCAATGCATGCGCGGCATCGGGCTGAGCGACGAAAACGCGGAAAGGATATCCGCGCTTCTGCGGGATGGCAGAGACGGCGAAGCAAGACAGAAGCTCAGAATCCTCCGATGCCGGATGATGGATGAACTGCACAGATGCCAGAAAAAAGTGGATCAGCTGGATTGGCTGATCCGGGAAACGGAAAAACGGCGGAACGATGAATAATCAGATGAAAGGACGGCTCCAAATTATGATGAAAACGGAAGCGCTGACCCTAACCCAGGATTGGGACAAGACTTTTCCCAGGAGCGGCAAGGTGGATCACCGCAAGGTAACTTTTGCGAATCGCTATGGCATCACGCTGGCGGCGGACCTGTATGCGCCCAAGGACGTAAAAGGAAAGCTGCCCGCCATCGCGGTGTGCGGTCCCTTCGGCGCGGTGAAGGAGCAGTGCTCCGGCCTTTACGCCCAAACGATGGCGGAGCGGGGCTTCCTGACCATCGCCTTTGATCCGTCCTTCACCGGCGAGAGCGGCGGCCAGCCCCGGTACATGGCGTCTCCGGACATCAACACAGAGGATTTCCAGGCGGCGGTGGATTATCTGTCCGTACAGGAAATGGTTGATTCGGATCGCATCGGCATCATCGGCATCTGCGGCTGGGGCGGCCTTTCCCTGAATACGGCGGCCATCGATACCCGCGTGAAGGCCACCGCCGCCATGACCATGTACGATATGAGCCGGGTAAACGCCAACGGTTATTTTGATTCCCTGGATGAGGACGCCCGATATGCGGCCCGGGAAGCGCTGAACGCCCAGCGTACCAAGGATTACCGGAATGGAAGCTATGAACTGGGCGGCGGCGTGGTAGATCCCCTGCCGGAGGACGCGCCGTTCTTTGTAAAGGATTATTACGCCTATTACA
>JAUNMW010000336.1 GCA_030537395.1 Clostridia bacterium
GTTTCGGGATCAGTGGGATTAGTAGGGCTCGAACCTATGACCTCCACGATGTCAACGTGGCGCTCTAACCAACTGAGCTATAATCCCACATCGGGAACATATGAAATTATAGCATAAAATTGCCTTGTGCGCAAGCCCTAAATCAAAGAAAATAGAAAAATTGCTTCGGAAGGGCACGATCCGGAAGCTTCCCCGCGAAAAACAATCAAATTCTGGCAAGTGATCAGAAAGATATCCTTTATCGCGTCCTCAGCCAGGGCCCCGTCGTGCAGGTACAGGGTGCACATCAAAAGCAGACAGCTGCCGCACTTTTCCATCATCCGGGCTGGTTCTTCCCTGTTTTTTGCTTTTTTCCCGTTCGTCACGTTTTGCTTTCTTGCGCCTTTTTTACGGCACGGTGCAGAAAAGCGTACCGGACGCAAGAAAAAACTTTGCTTCCCGCTCAAAACATAGTATAATGAAACGGAAAGCAAGGAGGCAAGCATGACAGCGGAAACGGTATTGACGGCCCTGGCGGCCATCCGGGCCCCCCAGACCCAGGATGAATACGATCTGCACGGATTAACGGCGGAAGCGCTGCAGAACGCGGACATTGAATTCCGTCATGAAGCGCCTCTGGCCCCCCGGTGCCGGATCGATTTTCTGTGCGGCTCGGTGGGCATCGAAATCAAACGGGGACGGCCTGACCGGATCCCCGTGGAAAAGCAATTGCGCCGGTATGCCGAAACGGGCAAGCTGAGCGCCGTTATTTTGCTGTCCGAAAAAACGCTGCCCTCTCTGCCCGGCTTCATTGCGGGCATCCCCATCTATCCAGTCAGCTTATACAAGCTGTGGGGCATCGCCACCGAAGTTGGGGCGGAAGATGTGCAGGATGAAGCGAAAGAACCTGATATTTCAGAGGTTTTGCCCGAAACGCTTCCGGAATCCGAAAGCATTTCTTTTGATGACCAGGAAACCGCTTCTTGTTCAGATGGATTGCCAGAGGATAATTCTCAGTCCCATATTCCCGATCCTGTTGAGCAAGATGTAACTTCCCCCTCCACGCTCCACCCTTCACACTCTTTCGGCCTGGAGGATCAGATCCTCCGCGATCTTTCCCAGGAGGACATTCCCCCTTTCCTGCGGGACGGGGAGCCCGCCTCCTACTATTACGGCACCCTTTCCTACAACGCCCGGCGCAAATGCTGGACCATCAAAGGAGACCCTGCGGTAACGGAGCTGGCCAAGCGCCTGTTTCCCGGCAGCGACGCCAAGCGGGGCGAAGCCCGCTTCACTGCTCATCGGCGCATCATCGGGGACGTAAATTGGCTCATGCTGCGCTATCCTTTGCAAATCGCCCCCCGGGATCAGGAGCGCTGGCGGCAGGCCATGCAGCAGGCCCGGAATTATTACCGGGAACGGGAGCGGGCCAAGGTGTTGGCCCTGGCTCCCCAGCCCTCCCCCGCCGTATTTGCCGGAGAGCTGCGGCCTTTCCAGCAGGCGGGGCTGCAATGGCTGCTGCTGACGCCCCGTGCGCTGCTGGCGGATGAAATGGGCTTGGGCAAAACCGTGCAGGCTTTGGCCTGCGCCGCCCAGGAGGGCATTTTTCCCCTGCTGATCGTGCCTCCGCCCCACCTGGCCCGGAACTGGCAGGCGGAGACGCTGCGTTTCCTGCGCATCCAGGGCCGGGAACCCCGGGTACACATCATCAAGGGGCTCACCCCTTACCCGCTGCCGCAAGCAGACGTATACATTCTGCATTATCTGCTGCTTCGCGGCTGGAAGCAAGCCCTGCCCCAAATGAATTTCCATACCGTGATTTTTGACGAGGTGCAGGAGCTGCGCCGCACCGGTACGGAAAAATACAGCGCCGCCAGCCTGCTTTCCGAAAGCTGTCAGCGGGTGATGGGCCTTTCCGGCACGCCCATTTACAATTACGGCAGCGAAATCTGGAATGTGATCAACATCCTGGACTACCACTTTTTGGGCGACTGGGAAACCTTTACCCGGGAATGGTGCGCGGGGTACGGCAACCGCATCGTGCAAAAGCCCCAACTGTTGGGCGATCATCTGCGCCGGGAAGGGCTGATGCTGCGCCGCACCAAGCAGGAAGTGCTGCCCGAGCTGCCGGAAAAGCGGCGCCTGGTGCAGGAAATTGACGCGGACGACGCGCTGTATGTGCAGCTCATGGCCCCCGTGTGGGAAAAGCTGTACCGCTGGCGGCAGGATCAGGCCCTGTCCGCTTCCGCCCGATCCCTGTTGGAGGACCAGATTTCCCAGGAGGCCCGCCAGGCCACCGGTCTTGCCAAAGCCCCTTATGTGTGCCAATTCGTAAAAGCGCTGGTAAACGCCGGGGAAAAGGTGCTTTTGTTCGCCCATCATCACGCGGTGATGGATATTTACAAAAAAGAACTGAAAAATGAACGGCCCGCGTTCATTACGGGCCGGGAAACCGCCGCTCAAAAGGAGGACGCGGTGGATAAATTCATGCTGGGGAAAACCGATCTGTGCGTGATTTCCCTTCGCGCCGCCAGCGGGCTCAATTTGCAGCGGGCCACCTGCGTGGTGTTCGGGGAACTGGATTGGAGCCCCGCCGTGCATTCCCAGGCGGAGGACCGGGCTCACCGGATCGGGCAGCGGGATTCCCTGCTGTGCTACTATCTGGTGTCCCCCCGGGGCAGCGACCAGGATATGCAGGAAGCCCTGGGCCTGAAGGTAAGCCAATTCCAGCTGCTGATGGGCGACAGCATCGAAAGCCAGGCCCATTCCCAGGCCGGGGCCAATTACGCCCGGAAGCATGTGGAAAAGCTGGTCAAATGGATGAAAAGCTGAACAAAAAAAGAAGGAAGAGCCCACTTTCTCCCTTCTTTCGGTCACCGATTGGCTGCGGCAGAGGTTCAGCCCTTATACTTCACCATGCAGCCCTGCACGATGGCGTTCATGGCGTCCATCTTTTCCAGCATAT
>JAUNMW010000337.1 GCA_030537395.1 Clostridia bacterium
TCAACTCTCAACTCTTATCTCTCAACTCTCTTCATTACTCTCCCGCAACGGCTACCGCCTCAATTTCCACCAGCGCGCCCTTGGGCAGGGCCCCCACCTCCACGCAGCTGCGGGCGGGCTTGCCGGTAAAATACGTCTCATACACGCCGTTGAAGGCGGCAAAATCGCTCATATGCTGCAAAAAGCAGGTGGTTTTCACTACCTTTTCCAGGCCGCTTCCCGCCGCCTCCAGCACCGCTTTCAGGTTCAGGATCGCCTGCTCCGTTTGTTTTTCGATGCCTTCCGCTTCGATAGCGCCGGTCTGCGGGTTCAGCGCGATTTGGCCCGAGGTGTAAATAAACCCCTGGGCGGCAATGGCCTGGGAATAGGGTCCGATGGCAGCGGGGGCTTTGTTCGTGTGGATGGTTTTCATAAAGCATTTCTCCTTTTAAGGCTTGATAATAAATTCAATCGACTATTCACTGTCTCGAAAAGTGTTTTCATAATCCTGCAATTCGTGATACATGGCCAATACGAACGCGGTATCACCATCTACACGATACAGCCATAGGTAACGATGCTTCGCAAAATGGAACTTTCGGATTTTTCTTTTCCTCAAATCGGGGTCACCGCAAAAGGGAACGCTGCCCGCCACATAGGAAAGGGATTCTTCCGCATCCGAAGCATCCTCCAGCAAGCTCAGGGCCGCCTGCTCGTTTTTCAATTCTATAAGAAGATAGCGGACGAAGGAATCAAGCTGTTCCTTTGCCCGCTCTGTCATTTTGACTTTATAAGCCATACTTCGTTTTCAACTCCCGGATCGCTTCCGCGGTATCCTGTGTATTTCCCTGCTCGATTTGGCGGGAAGAAACATCCACATCCTGAAGGATTTGTTTTTTGCTGACAGGCGCAAAGGGAGACGCTTTATCGTCAAAGAGCTTCTTGGTCATTTCAAATATGACCCGGACATCCGCTTCGGGCATGACCCGCAGCATAGAAATGGTCGATTCCAGCGTGCTCATTTTCCTCCCCCTTTCTATGCGTTTATTTTACTGTATTTTCATAAGAATAGCAAGCTTTTTTCAATTATGCGCAAATGCCTTCAATGGGGTTTTTTAATAGAAATATTCAGCTTTCTCGGAGAAGGGGTACGGGGGAGGACCGCTCTTTGGCTCCAAAGAGCGGTCCTCCCCCGCTTCGCCGTCCTTACAGCAAATTCCGCTGGATCTTGCCGCTGATGGTCTTGGGCAATTCATCCCGGAAAACCACGATGCGGGGATACTTGTAGGGCGCGGTGCGCTGCTTCACGTAATTCTGGATTTCTTTCTTCAATTCTTCGGTGGCTTCCTTGCCCTTCACCAGCACGATGCTGGCCTTGACCACCTGACCGCGGACGGGATCGGGAGCGGCGCTGACGCCGCACTCCAGCACGTAGGGCAATTCCATGATGACGGACTCGATCTCGAAGGGCCCGATACGGTAGCCGGAGGATTTGATCACGTCGTCCAGGCGGCCCACATACCAGTAGAAGCCGTCCTCGTCCTTCCAGGCGGTGTCGCCGGTGTGGTAGAGGCCGTCCTCATGGTTGTCCTCAATGCCCACATAGCCCAGGTACAGGCCGCAGGCGGGCTTGCCTTCGCCCAGACGGATGACGATTTCGCCCGTTTCGCCGGTGGGGACGGGGTTGCCCTCCGTGTCCACGATGTCCACGTCAAAGAGCGGCGAGGGCTTGCCCATGGAGCCTACCTTGGGCGTCATGCCCACCAGATTGCCGATGGACAGGGTGGTTTCGGTCTGGCCGAAGCCCTCCATGAGGCTCAGGCCGGTGGCTTTCTGGAACTGATAGAACACTTCGGGGTTCAGGGCTTCGCCGGCCACGGTGGCATGGTGGATGGAGGAAAGATCGTACTTGCTCAAATCCTCCTTGATCAGCATGCGCAGCATGGTGGGCGGGGCGCAGAAGGTGGCAATATTGTACTGCTTGAACAGGGGCAGGATCTCTTCCGCGTGGAAGCGGTCAAAGTCGTAGGCAAACACGGCGGCCTCGCACAGCCATTGGCCGTACAGCTTGCCCCACAGGGCCTTGCCCCAGCCGGTATCGGAAATGGTCAGGTGCAGATGCCCCGGTTCCACGCAGTGCCAGTATTTCGCGGTGATGAAATGGCCCATGGGATAGGTGTGGGCGTGGGCCACCAGCTTGGGATAGCCGGTGGTGCCGCTGGTAAAGAACATCACCATGGGGTCCCGGCCACAGGCGGTGTCCTTCGTGCGGTCAAAGTGGGAGGAGAAGACAGAATACTCATTGTCAAAATCGTGCCAGCCATCCCTTGCGCCGCCGCACAGGATCAGGGTTTTCACGGTGGGGCATTCGGGCAGTGCTTCTTCCACATGCTCCGCAGCCTTGCCATGGGCGGTGCACAGAATAGCGCTTACCTCCGCCTTGTTGAAGCGGTATTCGTAATCGTGGGCCAGCAGCTGATCCGTAGCGGGAATGGCGATGGCGCCGATTTTGCACAGGGCCATCATGCTGATCCAGAAGTGATACTGGCGGCGCAGCACCACCAGCACCTTATCGCCCCTTTTGATGCCCAGGGAACGGAAATAATTGGCCGCCCGGGCGGACTGCTTTTTCATATCCAGGAAGGTGAAGCGCCGCTCCTGCCTGAATTCGTCCAGGTGCAGCATGGCCAGGGCGTCCGGCTTCTGGTCGGCCAGGGCGTCCACCACGTCGAAGGCGAAATTGAAGGTGTCCAGATTGCTGAAGGAAATGGATTGCAGGGCTCCCGTTTCGTCTTCCACCGGATGGGCGAACTTTTCGTAAATGAAATGCTCGTTGGCGGGCAGGCGATTGGCTTTGATGGTTTCCATCACCTGATGTTCTTCCACTTCCTCGCCGGGCAGGATCACGGCCAGGAACACGCAGTCCGCGCCTTCGGCGGCGATCATGCCGTG
>JAUNMW010000059.1 GCA_030537395.1 Clostridia bacterium
GCAAGGGAAAGCGGGAAGGAGGAATGAAAAAATGACTTTGATTTCTTCCGTTCTTCTTCATTTCGCGGCTTTGCTGCTGGGGGCCCTGGGGGCCATGACGGCGGGCTGGAGCGGCGCGTTGTGCTTCGCCCTGGAAGGCATCATGCTGTCCGGCGGCCTGGCGGGGGCCATGACCTCTCATTTGCCTTGGGCCCTGAGCCTATTGACGGCGGGGGCCGCAGGGACGGTCTGCGCGCTTATGCTGGGGCTTGCCGTGTGCCGCGGCGCGAATCCTTTGTTTGGAGGCGTTGCCATGAACGGCTTCACGGCGGCGCTTTCCATGATCATCGCCCGGCTTGCGGGCGGGATCAGCTACAGCCGGAAAACGTATCAGCTGCTGATCGGCGGCGAGAATGTGACGGTGTTCCTGCCCGCGGCGCTGCTGCTTTTGCTGGCGGTGTGGCTTTTGATTTTCCATACCCGGTGGGGGCTTCGGCTCCGGCTGTGCGGAAGGAATGGAGAAGCGGCCTGGAAGGCGGGCGTGCGGCTTGGCGGCATGCGCATATTGGCTTGGGCGGTCTGCGGCTTCCTGGGGGGCATAGGCGGCTTGGCGGCCATGATTTCCCTGGGCGGCGGCTGGCGCATGGAATGGGGCGTTGGCGGCATGGGCTACGCGGCCCTGGCCGCGCTGCTGCTGGGGCATTGGCGGCCCTTCCGGGTCATGCTTTCCGCTGCGCTGTTCGCCCTGGCGGCAGCAGGCGCGGAAGCGGCTGCAGCAGCAGGGCTTGCCGTGCCGGAAGGGGTGTTCAGGCTGCTGCCTTTCCTGCTGGCGCTGATCGTGTTGGCCCTTGTCGGCAAGAAGGACGGTGCGCCTGAGGAAACGGCGAAGGCGGAACGCCTGGAATGAATGGGAAAACGCATAAGGCTTGATTGATCCGATCGCTTGAGGGAGCGATAATACAGTTAAAGGAGATGACAGCATGCTTTTGGATCGATTGCTGGATTTACTGGAAGAAAAGAAATTGGTTTTGCCGGAGGATCGAAGCTATACGCAGAATCTGCTTTTGGATTCCCTGCATCTGGACGCGCCTGTGGAAGGGGACTTGAAAGGGCAGGATATTCCCGACTGCCTGGCGGAACTGGCGGACTGGGCTGCGGCGCACGGCGTGATCAATGACACCAACGATGAAAAGGATCGGATCATCGCCCGGATCGCGGGCACGTTCACGCCCCATCCGGCGGTGGTACGGCAAACGTTCTATGATTCCATGGCCGACCGGGGTCCGGAAGCGGCGGTTCAGTGGTTCTATCATCTGTGCCGGGATATTGATTACATCCGGGTAAAGCGCATTGCCCAGAACATTCAGTACACGGCCCCGTCTCCCGCGGGCGAATTGGAAATCACCATCAATCTTTCCAAGCCGGAAAAGGATCCCCGGGATATTGCCGCGGCCCGCACCGCGCCCAAATCCGGTTATCCCCTTTGCATGCTGTGCAAGGAGAATCCCGGCTACGCGGGCCGGGTGGGCTTCCCGGGCCGGGAAAACCACCGGATTGTTCCGCTGAATCTGGCGGGGGAAGAATGGTATTTGCAATATTCTCCCTATCTGTATTTCAATGAGCACTGCATCGTGCTGGACGGCGTGCACGAGCCCATGAAGCTGACCCGGAAAAGCTTTGACCGACTGTTTGATTTCGTGGATAAATTTCCCTTCTATTTTATCGGAGCCAATGCCGATTTGCCCATCGTGGGCGGCTCCATCCTCACCCATGACCATTATCAGGGCGGGCGTCATACGTTCCCCATGGACAAGGCTCCCATCCGCTGGCACTTTGACAGCCCGGTGGAATCGGGCGTGGTGGATTGGCCCATGACCTGCCTGCGCTTTATCGACAGCGACGCGGAGAAGCTGAAGGACATCGCCATGCACGTGCTGGATTCCTGGCGGAAGTACAGCGACCCCGCCTGCGGCATTTTCGCGGAAACCGACGCGCCTCACAACACCGTGACCCCCACCTTGCGCAAGCTGCCGGATGGCCGGTATCAGATGCATCTGGTGCTGCGCAATAACCGCACCAGCGACGAGCATCCCCTGGGTATTTTCCATCCCCATGCCCAGCTGCATCACATCAAAAAGGAAAATATCGGCCTGATCGAAGTGATGGGCCTGTTCATCCTGCCGGGGCGGCTCAAGACCGAATTGATCGGCCTGGAGCCCTATCTGATGGGTGAAGGGGAGATCCCGGAGGGCAGCAGCCATGAGGCGTGGGTCAAGGAAATTGCCGCCAAGTTTGGCCGCGGCATGTCCAGGGAGCAGGTGGAGGAAGCCCTGCACGCCGCTGTAGCGGACACCTGCTATCAGGTGCTGTGCGACGCGGGCGTGTACAAGCAGGATGAGGCGGGCCAGGAGGGCCTCAAGCGCTTCCTGGAAACCGTTTTTTGAGCAGGTGACAGAGAATGAAAACGTTCAGATCGGTGAATAGAACGATCACCCGGTTCTCTCCCGCAGCGGCGCAGAACGTGAGAAACATGCTGAACAGCAGGCTTTTCCAGGGCTATGTGTATCTCACCGTGGCTCACTATGTGCTGACGTTCGTGTCCAATCTGCTCACGGACACGGATTTGATCATCGGACTTATCTTATTGCTGGTACAGGGCTTTATTACGGCGGAATGCGTGATATTGTATCAGCGGAAGGAAAGCAGGAATCTCAAGCATCTTTCCATCTTCTGCCTGATCGGCATGATCGTCATGTTTTTGATCTGCCTGTTTCTGGGGGCCACGGTGCTGACGCTGAATATGGAATACAGCGCGGGCACGGAGGAAATCGTCAGCCTTTGGAAGGAAGCCGATTTGTCCGCCGGGATGCCTTCCATGATCATGACCGTGGTATCCATGGGCATTGTGGCTTTGGCGCTGCTGTTTATGTGGAAAGCCCTGGGCATGAGCGCTGATTTGCTGGAGCATCGAGGCGCGGGCCGGAATTGGTACATCCCCTCCGCCATTGCCCTGGCCGTACATTCGCTTGCATCGCTGGTCACTCTGGTGCTGCAGCCCGTTCACTGGATCAATATCGTTACCATTGCCGTGGCCCTGGCCGGCAGCTTTTGCCTGGCGCTGCTGTTTTGGCAGGCCGGTCAGGGCTTCCGGCAGGCTCAATAATCGAAAAATGCGATCCTGTCCGGAATCGAACGGAAAACGCCCCGCGCTTCCCAAAAGGCGGCGCGGGGCGTTTCAATGCTGCTGAAATCATAAAAAAGGACGGCTGTGCCCAACTATGATCGAGCGTCCGATCATAGGGTTGGAAGAGCAGGGCAGGAGCCATCCTGAATTTACAATACCATATTCTGATTTAATTTGCAAATTCTGTTTTTGAATCGCCGCATAAAAAATTTTCAACTTGCGTATGATTTGAATCAATGATTGCAAAAGGGGCCCACATAGAATAAAATATCGAAGAAACGCTGTGCTTCCGCGCCGGAATCCGTACCGGAGCATCAGATGGAAAACGAAAACAAGGATGAATGAACCAATGCTGAATGAACATGAAAATCCGCCCAGGCACATTCAGGTGCGGGGCGCTCGGGTGCACAATCTGAAAAACGTGGATGTGGATATTCCGCTGAACAGAATCGTTGGCGTGGCCGGCGTTTCCGGTTCGGGAAAATCCTCTCTGGCCCTGGGCGTATTATATGCCGAAGGGTCCCGGCGCTATTTGGAATCGCTTTCCACTTATACCCGCCGCCGGATGACCCAGGCGGCCGCCGCCCAGGTGGACAGCGTGCAGTATATTCCCGCCGCTCTGGCCCTGCATCAGCGTCCGAGCGTGCCGGGCATCCGGTCCACCTTCGGCACGGGCACCGAATTGCTCAACAGCCTGCGGCTCATGTATTCCCGCCTGGCCCATCACCGCTGCCCCAACGGGCATATGAATCCGCCCAGCTTGCGGGTGGCTGCGGGTCAGCCCCTGCTCTGCCCGGTATGCGGCGAACAGTTTTATGCGCCAGGAGCGGAGGAACTGGCTTTCAACAGCACCGGCGCCTGCCGCCGCTGCGATGGCACGGGTGTGGTGCGAACGGTGGATGAAAGCACGCTGGTGCCGGATGAATCGCTTTCCATCGACGAGGGGGCCGTGGCTCCCTGGCAGACGCTCATGTGGTCGCTGATGAAGGACATCGCCCGGGAAATGGGTGTGCGCACCAACGTGCCTTTTCGGGAGCTGACCGAAAAAGAGCGGGACATTGTGTTTCACGGTCCGGCAGTGAAAAAGAACATCATCTATCAGAACAAAACCAGCGGAGCCGCGGGCGATATGGATTTTACCTACTTCAACGCCACCTATACCGTGGAAAACGCCCTGTCCCACGTGAAGGATGAAAAGGGCATGAAGCGGGTGGAAAAGTTTTTGAAGCAAGGCCCCTGCCCGGACTGCGGGGGCACCAGGCTTTCCGAAGCCGCCCGGGCCCCCAGGCTTCGGGGGATTTCGCTTCCGGAGGCCTGCCAAATGACGCTGGCCGATTTGGTGGATTGGGTGGCCGGCGTGCCCGCTTCCCTGCCGGAGGAAATGCGGCCCATGGCGGAAAGCATTTGCGAGGCGTTTCAGCATACCGCCAAAAGGCTGATGGATTTGGGGCTTTCCTATCTGACCCTGGACCGGGAAGCGGCCACCCTGTCCACCGGCGAACGCCAGCGGATGCAGTTGGCCCGCGTCGTGCGCAACCGCACCACGGGCGTGCTCTATGTGCTGGATGAGCCCACCATCGGCCTGCACCCTTCCAACGTGGAGGGCGTGATCGGCGTGATGAACGATCTGCTGGCAGACGGCAATTCCGTTCTTTTGGTGGATCATGATACCCAGATTCTTTCCCAGGCGGATTGGATCATCGAAATGGGGCCGGATGCCGGGGCGGAGGGCGGCACAGTGATCGCCCAGGGCACGATCCCGGAGGTGGAAAACAATCCGAACAGCAGGATCGGGGGCTTTCTTTCGGGAAAATCCATGATTCGTATGCGGCGGGAAATTCCCCGGGATCGGCTGTTTGAGCAGGGCATTATTCATCTGTCCACCCGTGCCGTTCATACGGTGCAGCCGCTGGAGGCGGATTTTCCCAAGGGCCGTCTGATCGCCGTCACCGGCGTTTCCGGCAGCGGGAAAACCACCATGGTGCTGGAAAGCCTGATTCCCGGTTTGCAATCTCAGCTGCAAAACCGGAAGCTGCCGGAGCATGTGCGCAGCGTGTCCGCTGAGGGAATATCCCAAATCAAGCTGATCGACGCCACGCCCATCGGGATCAACGTTCGATCTACCGTGGCTACCTACGCCGATATTCACGATGAGCTGCGCAAGGTGTACGCCCGCACGGCTGACGCAAAGCAGCGGGGATTCAAAGCGGGCGATTTTTCCTACAATACCGGCTCCCTGCGCTGTCCGGTGTGCGACGGCACAGGCAGCATCAGCCTGGATGTTCAGTTTTTGCCGGATGTGGATATTCCCTGCCCCGAATGCCATGGCTCCCGGTACGCCAAGGAGGCGGGCTTCATCAAGCGCCTGGGGAAAAAGCAGGAGAAGGCCTATTCGCTGCCGGAGCTGATGGATCTGAGCGTGAACGAGGCCCTTGCCGTCTGCGCCGATCTGCCCGTGATCCAGAAGCGGCTGTCCGTTTTGAGGGATTTGGGCCTGGGCTATTTAACGCTGGGCGAAGAAACCCCCAGCCTGTCCGGCGGCGAAGCCCAAAGACTGAAGCTGGCCAGTGAAATGGGCAGGGGCCAGTCCGATTCCATCTTTGTGTTTGATGAACCCACCATCGGCCTGCATCCCCTGGACGTGCAGACGCTTTTGCAGGTGTTCCGCCGCCTGACCGACAGCGGCGCAACGGTGATCGTGATCGAGCACGATCTGGACGTGATCCGGAACAGTGATTATGTGATCGATATGGGCCCGGGCGGCGGCGTGCATGGCGGAAGAATCGTGGCCATGGGCACGCCGGAGGAAATTGCCGCCTGCGGGGAAAGCGCTACCGGCAAATATATCATGCAGCCTTCGCGCTGAACGAAAACAACGCCGTACAAAAAACGCCGATGCCCATTTGGGGTATCGGCGCTTTGCATGAAAGAGAAGGCTTATTCCAGATTGGCTTTGAGCGCGGCCAGGGCTTCCGCCGTCATGCCGTGAGCGAGCAGATACTGTTCGGCGGCGGCCTGCAGATCAACGCCCTCCAAGGCGGCTCCTTTTTCCAAGCCCGCCACGGAACGCATCATTTCCTTGATGTTTCTTTCCGCAATCATATCATATTTTTCTGTGCCGGACTGAATGCCGTAGTAATTTTCATAACTGAGCATGTAGTCCGCCACGATTTCATCCACGCCGGCGCCCATCAGCATTTCCAGCAGCATGGCGGCAAAACCCGCCCGATCCTTGCCCTCGGTGCAGTGCACCAGGTAAGGCGCCGCGTTTTCAGAAAGGAAGGCGAAACCTTTTACGATGCCTTCGCCGAATTCATCCGAAGTAAAATTGATGGGCAGGCCCAGGGGAATCACCCGACCGGCTTCGTACAGCTGTTTGTAATAGGGAGAGGCGTAATCCGCCGCGGCGAAGCAGGCGGCAATATCTTCCTCGGTGCTGGCCATGTTCATCACAGCGTTCACGCCTGCGGCTTGAATCAGCGCGTCCGCGGCGGCGGCGCGTTTATTCTGGTTATCCACGGGGGAAGCGGAGCGGTACAGCTTGCCTTCGCCGATTTCGCCCAGCGCCACGGGCCGGAAATTGGCAAAGATTTCGTCGCTTGCGTAATCCGCCCGGTCGTTGGTATACACCAGATTGCTGATTCCCTGAATGGTCAGGGCCCCGGCTTTTTCCTTCAGCGTGATGGTCACCGGATCGCCCACGCCGATACCGGCGGTTTCAGCGAATTTGCCGTAATTGATGCACACGGCAATGTTGGTATGGCCGGGATAGGCGCGCAGCATATATTCCCCGTTATCCACATAATAGCCGTTGAAATAAGGCATATCGCCGGTATAGGTTCCGGCGGTCACGGTGACGATGTCGCCCAGCTGGAACCCGGCGGCGGTGAAGTCCTCGATGGTAATGTCCAGCAGGGCATGGCCGTACTTTTCAATTTGCGTTACCTTTCCCGTCACGCTGATTTCCTCGGCGCATGCGGGGATCAGGGCGCAGAGCAGGACGCAGCAGAGCAGCAGGGCAATCCGTTTTTTCATGGTGTCATCCTCCTTTTGTGATGCGGCGTGGAATGAAAGCGATCAGAACGAAAACGGCCGCTCTGATATGTGAAAGGTGATTCGTCAGATAAAAGGAAATTCCTTCCCCCTTAAAGATTTTCTATCGGAACGGCTTGCAGGACCCGGCCCTGCCGGTCGGTCACGATGCGCTGTCCGCAGGGATACGTGCCGATCGTTTGCCCGTCCGCGGCGATTTCCGCCTGTGTTCCGCTGCTGCGGACGGTATAGCGGTGATCGTAAAACATGGCTTCGTACGTGTATTCTTCTCCGGCGCCCAGGCTGAACCAAACCTGCCCCAAATGGGGACGGATGCCAAACCGGTGGGCGATGTATTCCAGAGCGGAGAGCATGGTGGGGCCGTAAGCGTCCTGAATGGGCTCGCCGCTGTCCGGCTTCACGGGCTGATGGGTCACGGCGTGCACCAGAGAGGGCTTTCCGGTAAAGGGATCATACTGCTGGGTGAACCGGAAGCCGTTTTCGGCGATGGTTCGGATCAGCTTTTTCCCAAGCGCGGTCACGATGTTATGATAACCGTAGTTTTCCAGGGCCAGAATGGCCCGCTGATAGGTGAGCCCCTCCGGCTGACCGCTCCAATTGTTTTCCGGGGCGTTTCGGAAGGCGGGATCGCACACTGCCACGCTGGGCAGGGGAAAAGGGGTCCAGAATTCCCGGGGATTCAGCAGATGCTCCTCCACAAACCGCCTGGCCATATCCGGGGCCAGGGCCCCCCAGTACATGCAGCGCAGCGTATTATGGCACAGGATATCCACGGTGTTTCCGTGCTTGTCCCGGTCGTAGCAGGCGCCGCGCTTTTCATCCCACAGTCCCCGTCGAAGGGAAAGAGCCACGGCGTCGGCCCGGCTTTTCCAGGCTTCTGCCTCACCGTCCTTGAGGATGCGGCTGATGGCGGCCAGGGTATCCCGGCAGGCATAGCTCCAGCTCATCACATCCATGCTGGCCATGGGCACCACGGCGTACCCTTCCGGCGGCGCGTCCTCCGTCCACCAGCAGGGCGCGTCCCCGTAGCGCAGGGCCAGGTCCTCGCCCGTATCGTATACGCAGAAGGATTCCAGCAGGCCGTCCCCGTTGCTGTCCCGGGTGCGCCAAAGGCATTCGTCAAAGCGGCGCAGGGTATCCCGAAGCTGCAGCAGGTAATCCCGGTCCTCGCCCAGCAGATAATACAGGTTCAGCGCCGGATAGGGGAAGCAGAAGCCCTGGTATTTGTTGAATTGCGGTTCAACCGTGCCGTCTGCGCATTGAATGGACCCCGGCAGCCTTCCGTCCGATCGCTGATGGCGCATAAAAAGCTGAACGTTGTTTTTCGCCGCTTCCAGATTGCGCAGGGCGTACATTTCTCCGCCCATGGGCTGGGTCTCCAGCCAGATTTTTTCGTAGCCTCCGCCCTCCACCAGCACCGTATCGCCGCCGAAGCTTTTCAGGTTCACACGGCATTTTTCTTCCGCGGCGTCATAGACGCGCTGGAGCGCCTCGTTTTTGCAGGAAAAAGAAACCTGGGTTTCAGGAAGCACTGCAATCCCTCCTTTTTTCATTTCCCATCTGGCAGGGGGTGCGCTTTCAGGTAATCCCGCAGGAGGCCGAGCCCCGAAGCGGGCACGCAGAAGCGCCGCCGGTCCGTTTGGATTTCCCGCCAAACGGCTTCCAAACCGAACCACCGGACCTCGTCCACCTCGTCGGCCTGCAAAGTCAGCTTATCAAGATCAACGCGCTCCCGGTATACATACACCCGGGTCACCTCATTGTCCCGGAAAACCTGGCCGTGAAATACTTTCTCGTATTGGATCCGGAATGTGCCGGCATAGGCGAGCTGATCCGGGGAGGCGGAAATGCCCAGCTCCTCTTCCAGCTCTCTGAGGGCGGAGGGCAGCGGCTCTTCGCCCGCCGGGATGTGCCCCGCGGAGGAAGTATCGTACAGCCCGGGAAAGGATTCTTTCCGCATGCTGCGCTTTTGCAGCAGCGCTTCCGTTCGCCCGTTTTCGTTTCTTACGATCCACACGTGAGCGGTGCGGTGCAGGATGCCCTGCTGATGCGCTTCCTGCCGGCTGACGGTTTTCCCCGTGGGTAAACCGTTTTCATCACAGATATCAAGATATTCCATGGTTTGCTTCCTTTTTGCTTTGGACGGCGTCCGTCCGCTTTCAGGATCGGGCTTTTGCTTCGGGAATGGGAGCAAGCCCTCCTTTGCTTATTATACCAAAAAAAGCGGCGATGGGAAGAGCCAATCTGCCGTCGGCGGAAATGATCTTTGGGGAAGATGATATGTCTATCAGAAAATAGGAAAATATGCCATGCATAGACGCTGCTTTTTGTGAGGTTTTTCTTGACAAAAGAGGGACGCATTTGTATAATGGTCGTAGAAATTCCGGAAAATAAAAAAGGAGGCTCCATTCTATGAAAAAAATCGTTGCGATGATGCTTGTGCTGATCATGGTTCTGTCCATGGCTTCCGTGGCTATGGCGGACGGCCCTTCCGGCAAAGTGATGCTGTATTCCTCCATGCAGGAAGCGCAGCTGCAGGCCATTGAGCAGGCTTTTGAAGCCAAATACCCCTCCGTGGATATGGAATACTATTATGCCGGCGGCGGCAAGCTGGTTACCAAAATGACCACCGAAGCCCAGGACGGCGGCCAGATCGCCAGCGACCTGGTTTGGCTGGGCGACCCCTCTGACTACGAAGTGTTCAAGGCTAACGGCTGGCTGGAGCCCTATGTGTCTCCCGAAACCGAACATATCGCCAAGGAATACATGGATCCCGAAGGATATTACACCGCCGGCCGTCTGGTCACCATGGGCATCGCCTGGTTCATCGGCGTGGATGAAGCGGATGCTCCCAAAACCTGGAACGACCTCTTGGATCCCAAGTGGAAGGGCCAGATCGTGATGACCGACCCCGCGCAGGCCTCCACCACCAAGTACTGGATGGCTGCCATGATGCAATCTGAAAAGTACGGCCCCGACTTCTTCCAGAAGCTGCGTGACAACGGCGTGGAACTGGAAAGCGGCACCACCGCCACCCATAACCGCGTGGCCGACGCTTCCTATCAGGTAGGCATCTGCCTGGACTATGTATCCGCCAACCTGATCGCGGAAGGCTCTCCCATGGCGTTCCACTACACCACGGAGGACGTGATCACCATGACCAGCCCCGTCGCCATGATCAAGGGCTGCGCCAATGAAGAAAACGCCAAGCTGCTTATGGACTTCATCCTTTCCAAGGAAGGCCAGGAAGTGCTGGTTGCCAACAACCTGGTATCCGTGCGTGACGACGTGGAAATGCAGGTGGACACCTCCGCTATCGCCGCTGTGAATATGCCGGTGGATTACAACGATCTGGGTGAAAATCTGAAGAACTATCTGGATCGGTTCAATGAGATCTTCGGCAAATAAGCTTTGACCCAAGCATCGGGCATGCTCGTTTCCCGGAACGGACATGCCCGTTTTCGTTGTTCAGGCAAGCGCGAAAAGATCGCAGGAAAAAGAGAACAGCGTTCAGATTTATATAGACGATTCATTTTGACAACTATATAACGAAAAACTATTCCATCTGTACGCTGCTCTTTGTACTCTCCCGCCGCGCTTTGTGTGTTTTTCATGGTTTGCCGAACAAACAACTGCCATAAGGAGCGTGATAAGCAATGGCCAATGTAAAATTTGACGATATCACCTTCCGCTACGGGAACCACACGGTGCTGGAGCATTTTTCCCTGGAGGTGGAAAGCGGCAGGATCGTGTGCCTGGTGGGGCCCTCCGGCTGCGGAAAAACCACGCTGGTACGGGCGCTGCTGGGGCTGATCAAGCCGGAAACCGGCTCTATCACCGTGGGGGACCGGGTGCTGTTTGACGCGAAGAAGCGCGTGAACGTGCCCGCGGAAAAGCGGAATATCGGCATCGTATTCCAGGATTATGCCGTATGGCCTCACATGACGGTGCTGGAAAACGTGTGCTACCCCTTGAAAAAGCAGCGAAGGCCCAAGGATGAAATCAAGCAGCGGGCCATGCGCGCCCTGGAGCAGGTGCACATGACCGAGTACGCCAATCATCTGCCCAATCAGCTGTCCGGCGGCCAGCAGCAGCGCGTGGCCATTGCCCGGGCCCTGGTGGTGGACAGCGATGTGCTGGTGATGGATGAACCCATCACCAACCTGGATGCTAAGCTGCGGGAGGAAATGCTGCTGGAAATCCGCATGATCCAGAACCGCCTGGGAGCCACTATTCTGTATATCACCCATGATCAGCAGTCAGCCCTGCAGCTGTGCGATAAAATGGCCATCATGGAGCAGGACGGCACCCTGTGCCAGTACGGCACGGATGAAGAAATCATCCTTCGCCCCGCTAATCGGTTCACCTTTGAATTTATCGGCGTATCCAATTTCCTTCCTTTGGAAAAGAGCGCGGGGGGACTGATGCTCAACTGCGGCGAAAAAATTCCATACTCCGGGGATGTGCCCAAGGAAGCGCAGGACGGCGGGTATGATCTGGGCGTGCGGCCCAACGACATCGTGTTCGATCCCGCTTCCCCGCTGAAGGCAAAGGTGGATTCCCGGGTGTTCCTGGGCAGCGAATACAATTATTTTCTCTCCCTGGGGCAAAAGCAGATCCGCGTGCAGCAGAGCATGCTGGATGCCCGCACCAAGGGTGTGGCCGAAGAAGGAACTACCGTGGGCATCCGCTTCCTGAACACCCGCTTCTATCCATCCAAGAAAGGAGCTGAAACGGCATGAAGAAATTTGGCGGCGTCAGCGCCGAATTGGCTGCCGTGGACGGGCGCAAACGCCTGAACATGGACAAAGTGATGACGGCGGTGTGCTTTGTGCTGCTGCTGATCATTGTGGTGATCCCCATTTTCATGATCGTTTACAACGCGTTTTTCTATCAGGGCAAGCTGGAAATCAACATGTTTGTGGAACAGCTCACTGAGCCCAACAACTTAGGGGCTATGTGGAACACCCTGAAAATCGCCGTGTTCACTACCATCCTGGGCACCATCATGGGCGTGTTTTACGCATGGCTGCTGGGCCGAAGCGATATACCGGCCAAGGGCCTCATGCGCGCCTTGTTCAATATTCCCTACATGTTCCCGCCTTTCCTGGGGGCCATGGCCTGGGATATGATGTTCAACGGACGCTCCGGTTACATCAACAAGTGGCTGGTGCAGCTTTTCGGCCTCAACTCCATGCCCATCAACATCAACTCCGTTTGGGGCATCGTGTTCGTGGAAGTCAGCTATTACTTCCCCTTCGTGTTCATGCAGGTGGTATCCGCCCTGGAACGCATGGACCCCACGCTGGAGGAATCCGCCCGCATCGCCGGAGCCCGGCAGCGCCAGGTGATTTGGAAAATCACCCTGCCGCTGGTCAAGCCCGCCATTTCCGCCGGCGCGCTGCTGATCCTGACCACGTCCCTGGCCCATTTCGGCGTGCCCGCCATTTTGGGCTACGCCAAGCGCATTTACACCCTGCCCACCCGCATTTACGAGGTCATTTATAACTCCGGCGGCTCCTTTGACGGCATCCGCCAGGGCGCGGCCATTTCCGTCATGCTGGTGGTGGTGGTGGCTCTGGCCCTGATTTTGCAGAACCGCATCCTGTCCGCGGGCAGCTATGACATCATCAAAGGCAAATCCATGCGGCCCACGCTGATCAAGCTGCGCGGGGCCAAGATCCCCCTGTTCCTTCTGGCCATTCTCACGCTAGTGATGATCGTGATCGTGCCTCTGGTCATGATCGTGCTCATTTCCTTCCTGAAGGCCTACGGCCTGCCGCTGGAATTCAAGAATTTCACCTTTGCGCAGTACGAGAAAGTATTTGCTGCCAACGGCACCATCGCGTCCATCCGAAACTCCCTGTTCGTGTCCATCACGGCCGGTATCATCTGCATGTTCCTGGGCACGCTGGTGGCTTACGTGGTGCAGAAAATCAAGCCCAAGGGCAAGGGCGTGCTGGAGGTCATTTCCATGCTGCCCTACGCCATCCCCGGCACGGTGCTGTCCATCGGCGTGATCCTGGCCTGGAGCGGCCGCATCGCGGGCATCAACCTGTACAATACCATCTGGATCATCTTGGTTGCGTACCTGGCACGGTACTTGAGCTTCAGTATGAAAACCTCTTCCGCCGCTCTTTTGCAGGTGCACTCCTCCCTGGAGGAAGCAGCTCGGGTGTGCGGCGCCAGTCACACCGAAAGCTTGGCCGACGTGACGCTGCCCCTGATCCGGCCCGCCATGGTAAGCGGCTTCTTCCTGATCTTCCTGCCGGCCATGCGCGAGGTGACCACCTCCATTCTGCTCTACGGCCCCTACACCCGCACCCTGGGCGTGCAAATCTACTCCCTGCGTGACGCGGGCATGATCCCCCAGGCGGCGGCGCTGGCGACCGTGGCCATCGGCATCATTATAATCCTGAACACCATCGTCACCAAACTGACCAAAGATAAGAAGGGGGTGTGATTCATGGCTGATCAGATCGTATTGAATCACGTCACCAAAAGATTTACCACCAAAACCTTGGGCGATATCGTGGCCGTGGATGATTTTAATCTGAGCGTTCATGAGGGCGAATGTTTTTCCTTCCTGGGCCCCTCGGGCTGCGGAAAATCCACCACGCTGCGCATGATTGCCGGGTTTGAGGATCTGACCGAAGGCGAAATCGAACTGTGCGGCAAGCTGGTATCCAGCCGGAAAAAGAATTTGTACGTGCCGCCTGAAGAACGGGGTTTGGGAATGGTGTTCCAGGCGTTCGCCGTGTGGCCCCATATGAACGTGTTTGAAAACGTGGCGTTCCCGCTTCGGATTCAGAAGGTCAATAAAACCGACATCGTCAAGCGCGTCAACGAGGCCCTGCACCATACCAGCCTGACCGGCCTGGAAAAGGTGTTCCCCAGCGATCTTTCTGGCGGCCAGCAGCAGCGCATCGCTCTGGCCCGCGCCATTGTAACCAATCCCAAGGTGATGCTGCTGGACGAGCCCCTTTCCAACCTGGACCCCAAGCTGCGCGAGACCATGCGCTTTGAAATCAAAGCATTGCAGCGGAAATTCAATTTTACCATCATTTTCGTTACCCACGACCAATCCGAGGCTATGGCTATTTCGGACCGGATGATGGTGTGCGATATGGGCAAGATCATGCAGATCGATACGCCGGAAAATCTGTACAATAAGCCCTGCAACCGGTTCGTGCATAACTTCCTGGGGGAGAGCACCTTCATCAACGTGGCCGTCAAGGACGGCCAGGCTTATCCCAAGGGGCATATGGATCAGCCGCTGGACCTGAAGGTGCCCGCGGACGCCGCGCCTGAAATGGTGGTAGCTACCCGGCCCAACGAAATCGCCCTTACCGGCCCCGGCGAAGGGGGCTTCACCACCCATGTGGAAAAGCGCATCTTCCTCACCGACCGCACCGAATACCTGGTCCGGGTGGGCGAACAGCTTTTGAAGGTGCAAACGCCCCACCGCGTGGCCTTTTCTCAAGGCGAAGCCTGCGCTGTGCATCTGGTGGACCCCATGTGGTACCCCGCAGACGACGCCGCCGCCGAAAAGGAACGGGCCAGACGCCAGTTGGTATAACCGTCGTTTGTGCTGAAAGCGTAATCCGGTATCCGCAAAGGGGCTGCGCGGCAGTCCCTTTGCTTCGCGTCTGAAAAGTACGAAAAAAGAAATAATTTAAGAAATCTTCTGCCATGCATCCGATTTTGGCGTATCAATGATTGCAAGGAGCAAAACGGCTCCTGCAAAAGCCAAAGAAACCACTGGGCGGTTCAAGCAAAAGAAATCCCGTATGAAAATATAAGGAGGAACAACCCCATGAAAAAGCGTATCGTTTCCCTGCTTCTGGCTGTTATGATGCTTCTGACGGCCCTGCCCGCCGCGTTTGCGGAGGAAGGCCAAACCCTGGAAGAACTGCTCGGCATTGATATGACCCAGTACCCCAAGACCATGTATGTGTACACGGAAAACGGCGGCAAGCTGAACGTGCGCCGGGAGCCCAAAACCGGCGATAATGTGATCGACCAGCTGGAATACGGCGCGGAAGTGATCGTAGAGGGCCCCGTGGTGATCAACGCGGATTGGTGCTGCATCCGCAATAAGAAGGGCAATAACGGCGTCGGCTATGTGATGACCCGTTACCTGGTGAACACGCAGCCCCGGGATGCGCAGAAGCGGGCGGAGGAAGCCGAACGCAAGGCGAACCTGGAAGAACTGAACCGGCAGCTCAAGAGCGCCCGGGGTCTGGAACAGCCCTTGATGCTGTCCGTGCGCGCCTCCCGTGCCTCCGGTTGGGTAAACTTCCGCGTAGGCCCTGGCGTGGCGGCGGACCGCATCGCCTCTCTTCCGGATGGACGCGAGCTGAAAGCCATCGGCGAAACGGATAAATGGTATCAGGCCATCGACCTGGAAAGCGGCAAAACGGGCTATGTGAGCAAGAATTATGTGACCGTGCTGGGCGTTGTGAAGGAAGAACCCGCCGCCCCCGCCAAGGAACAGATGGGCAAGCTGAATGTGAACGGCGAGTTTTCTCTCCAGTGCCAGCTGCCTGAAGGCTATACCATGCAATTGATCAACACCTTGGGCACCAAGATTTCCGCCTTTATTACCTCGGAAGATACCGAAAAGCCCATCCTGCAGCTGTCCATCGCGTTCGACGAGCTGTTTGCCAATGTGGACCGCATGAACGATCTGACCGAGGAAGCACTGAAGGGTCTGGAGGGTTCCTTCACCGAAATGAACGACGTGGAAATCACCTACAAGGATACCGCCTACGGCACCAAGCTGCTGATCGCCAGGGAAGTGGGCGACGATACGGACTTCGTGGACATCCTGTCTGTGTACAAGGGCTATTCCATTGAATTCGTAATGACTCCCAACCCCAACGCCAAGAACCAGACCCTCACTGACGCCCAGGTGCAGATGTGCATCGATTTCCTGAGCGAACTGGATTTCGTGCCCGCGGCGTAAATCATAAAAAATCTTGGATTTTTACTGCCACCTGTTCTTGAAAAACGTATCAATGAGTGTCCGGCAGTTGATGACCGGGCAGAAAAAAACAGCAGTCAATGCTGAACAAAAAAACAAAGGAGAGAAAAACCATGAGTGAAAATAAAGAACTGAACCTGGAAGAAATGAAC
>JAUNMW010000338.1 GCA_030537395.1 Clostridia bacterium
GCGAGTGTGTTGGAACAGGCAGACAACCGAGACTTAAAATCTTGTGCCCTCTGGGCGTGCGGGTTCGACCCCCGCCACTCGCATAAAAAGCGTCCGCTCCGGAAACAGCTTCCGGCGGACGCTTTTTTGGTTATGCACCGAATACTTTCTTTGAAGAACAAAGAGAAGAGAGTGCATAGTGCAGATTAGATAGTTTTTACTATATCAGCTTTGCGGATTCATATTTCACGACTATGCAAATCTGTACTCTGAACTCTGCACTCTTTTCTCTTAATCCGCTCTCTGTTCTCTTTTGTTGCCAAGGTTCTTCTTTCCCCGATAGCCCTCAATCTTCTTCCGTCCATTCCCCGCCAAACGGCACGGGCCTGCCATCCTTCAGCAGCGTTACGCAAACCCGATTTTCGCCTTCAAAGGGAACGCCGCCCCCGGCGGTTCCCAGGCTCTCCCCTGCTTTGACCCGCTGATCCTTCTGAACCGTAATCTTATCCAGTCCCCGGTACGCCGACGTGTATCCTTTTCCA
This sequence comes from Clostridia bacterium, assembly GCA_030537395.1. Lineage (GTDB taxonomy): Bacteria > Bacillota > Clostridia > Christensenellales > Aristaeellaceae > RUG563. Next base: position 522 of record JAUNMW010000338.1, read on the forward strand.
TGATCGATCCGAACAGTCCCTTGGATTTCCGTTACCGTACCGGCCCCCATGGCGCAGACGATGTCCCCCTCCTCCGCCGCGAAGTCAACTCCTGAATGTACTTTCCAAACGCCCCGTTCCACATAATACACGGGCGCTTCACTGTACCCCTGGAGCACCTTTCCCGAAACGGGCCGAAGCCAGGATATAGGCGCGGCCGTCGGCCCGGCATCCGCCAATCGCTGGCTCTGGTCCGCCAGCGCGGTCTGATTTTCGCTTTCCGCTGCTCGCTGATCCCGGGTCCAGGCTGCGGAAATCAAAATTACGCCCGCGCACAGCACCGCCAGTAAATAATGCCCCCACTTTTCCATACCGCGCTTTACTTTTTGCAGCATCGATTCTCCTCTCAAATTGGCAAAGCCAAAAAGAGAACAGAGTACAGAGTGCAGAGTACAGATTAGTTAGTCTATGCTTTTAATTTTGGGGTTAAGAAGCGAAGACTATATAAATCTGAACTCTGTGCTCTGAACTCTGCACTCTTTTAGATCGTTTCAGTTTACTGAACCATCCTACCCAGGGTTGTATTATCCATGGTGCGGTTCTGCAGCCCGGGGACGGGATTGGGCGCGGTTTCAGCCCGGTAATCCTTGCCGCGCAGACGGATGGCGCGGTCGATCACCTGATGGCTGGGCACAGCATCGATGATGCTGTTGACCGCCTTTTGGTACACGAAGAAATCATAATCCCTGGGCAGCATATCCACCGGCTTGAAAACTTCCTTTTCCGCCGTGAAATCCACCATGTTCAGGGCAGCGCGAACATAATCGATGTTCGGCTCAAAATGGAACGGGGCTGGGAATTCGCCGCCGGGGATCACCTGCTGCCAATCCTTCTTTTCATAGGTTTTCAGCAGTTCCGCCGCCTTGTGCAAATGAGCTGCTTCCATCATGAAAAAGCTTTCCCAAACCTTTTTCACATACGCATCCGTTTCATCCTCCATGCAAGACCAATACAGGTACGCTTCCACATACTGGTGCATCAGCAGCCCTTCCAGCCAGGTGCAGCCGGGGTCCAGCAGGCTCCCGTACTGGGTCACATGCTGTTCTTCGATCATGCCGATTTCCTGGTACAGCTTCCGTCCCAGATCGGAGGTATACAAATTGCAAACGTTCATGTAGTAATTCATGGTCTGCTGCTCTGCCGCCGTAATGATATTCACCGCCATTTTGTCAAACAGCTCCGCGTCCGGCTTGCCAGGCACGCACAACGCGTCGAAGGGGGCCCGATGTTCGGATATGGTGGGGCGGCCCGGCATGATTTCCGTATACCCGCCTACCAGCTTTTCCGCATACTCCCCATGCTCCATTTCCATCAGATCCGAATAGCGATACAAATGATCAAAATCCTCCAGCAGCGCAAAATCCAGCGCGGATTTTACGTTGGGACAGGTTACCCGCTGGGCCAGACCCGCCGTTAAATCCACCGCCAGCTGCTCATAGCCGATGGTGTGCTCCAAAATCGTTTCGTCCATGGGCTTCAGGCAGGCAATTTTCTTTTGCTGCTGCTGTTCCTGGCGGCGCATCAGGGCCAGTTCCCGGCGCAAATCATTGTTGCTCTCATGCCGCTGAAACTGATGGGAATACCCGGCGGATTCAAATTCCGTGCCGTTCATCAGGATCACCCGCACCCGGGTGTAGGGATCGATGGTCATTTTGTCATAGGAATGGGGGTATAGATGCTGCCAGTCCATGAATTGATCCGTCATCTTTTCCGGCTTCAGCTGAAATGGATTCATGTTTTTCCCTCCTTGCGTTTCTTCCATGTTATTCTGTCCGCAGGAAGCAAAAGCTATTCACTTCGTCATTCACTCCATAAACTGAAATTTGACGGGGTGGGGTTACGCTGGGGCTGTCCGCCCCAGACCCCGACCAGGGCATGATGCCCTGAACCTGCTCCTCGCGAAATAGCTTGGTGGGCAATACCCAACAAACTTCGCGTGTTACGCTGGGGACGGAACTTAGCAAGCTTTCGGGCACAATGAAAATACGCGAAAATAGCCGGGAGAAAGGCCGCTTCCAAGTCGTTGGTTCCTTGCCAACAAGCGGATAGGCGGCTTTTCTCCCGGCTATTTTCGCGTATTTTCACCGGATGCAAAGCATCCGGCCTGGCGGCTAAAAGCCGCCGTGCCCGAAAGCGACAAGGTTACCAGTATGTTTGGCATCGAACCAAAACGCAACAGCGGGAACAAAGCATTTTCGTCGCACAAAGTAGTTTCCGCATATGTGGGTCCAGGGTACTCAGTACCCTGGTGGGGTGCGGGGCAAAGCCCCGCCGTTCTCAGTGTGCCAAATTAAGTTTAAAAAACTCAAGGCCAGAAAAAAACCCCCGTTTTGAGAACGCAAAGCGGGGGAGGATCATGG
>JAUNMW010000339.1 GCA_030537395.1 Clostridia bacterium
CCATTTACGTTACCATTTTGACCTTTCTGTGTTTTCTTATGATCACAGGAATCATATCAGGAATCCTCTGACAGATACTGTTTCATTGCCTCAAACAGCTTGTCCACGAAGATCGGCTTCTCCGTAAAACCGTCCATCCCGGCCTCAAGCGCGGCATTCCTGTCCTTTTCCTGCACATTGACCGATACCGCAATAATAGGGACAGAAGCTTTCGTTCTGTCCTCAAGCGCCCGGATCATCCGTGTGGCCTCAATACCATCCATATTCGGCATTGAGATATCCATCAGGATCATGTCATAATAATCTGCCGGGTGTTCCTTCACTTTCTCTACGCAGTCCTGACCGTCAACCGCGAACTCTATCACTGCTCCAGTCTGCCGCAGCATTTCCCTGGCGATCTCCCGGTTGATTTCCATATCCTCCGCGACCAGGATTCTCTTGCCTGAGAAATCGTAGGAATCAAAATACTTCTGATGGAAAGCCGAGAGCTCCTGAATATGCTTTTCCAGTTTCCCTACGTGGTCAAAGCAGCTATCGTCCGCGCCGTCCTGCATCCGGTTCATAACCTTAGAGATACAGTCGATGGATTTCAGAAGATATTCGCCGGAAATGCGGATGCTTTGCAGGTATCGAAGAACCAATTCCTTGTCTTCATAGTGGTTCGCCGCCATATCAGCGCAGCCAAGAATAATATGCAGCGGCGTGCGGATGTCCTGCGACATCTCAAAAATCTGTACCAGTCTCGACGGCTGTCCTTCATCAACACATTCCCGCAGAAGATCGTTCACGTGTACCCCCAGTGTACCCGCCAGTTTCGGAAACAGGGCGATATCCGGGTAAGATAAATCACGCTCCCATTTCGAAACAGCTTTATCAGTGACGTTCAGCTTCTCGGCAAGCTGACCCTGTGTCATGTGATTCTGTGTCCGAAGGGAGCGGATATAGGTTCCGAGTGTAGATTGTTTCACCTGTATGCACCTCCCGCGCAAAACAATATCATCCGGGAAGCGCCGGAGCAATCGACCGTTGGTTTACCGGTGATGAAACTTGATTTCTTCTCCACAAAACGGGATTTGTCGATCAGTCTACTATTGTTCTGAACAGGTTCTGTTTACATTTTACGCTGTATTGCAGTGTATATGATGTGACCCCGGCATCCAGTGCGTTCTGTATTTCAGCAAGCTCTCTTGTTACATCATCAAGGTTCCTATACCATGCGAGAAATGTATTCTGCGCTCCCCAAAATGACATATCATTCCCATCTGTGGCATAAAGCGCGTATTTAGGACTGTTCTTGCCACCCTTGAACTGCTGCGAACGAGTCACCTTTGACGCGCTGATGATCACTCCTTCATTCGGTGAAATGATCCTGATCAGATCTGAAGATTTTCCGCCTTCGGAAGCGATCGGCGCATTTTCTCCTCCCAGCAAGCTGTCCAGTGAAACATTCAACTTTTTTGACAGGATCAAAAGCTTGTCAACTTCGGGATATCCTTCTCCCAGCTCCCATTTTGATACAGCCTGTCTGCTTACACCCAGCATTTCTGCCAGTCTTTCTTGAGAGAGCCGATTCTTCTTGCGAATCGTCTGCAGTTTTTCTCCAAAACTCATAATATCATCCTCCTTACAAAAGGAGCATAAAGCTTGAGCTGCGTTTTTTCTACCAACCTCCATTTGCGTTTCCGCAACTTGAAGTTGCTTTTGCCGTTTTGTTTGATTATTTAGGCAAATACCGAGTTGTCTATTTTATCCTCTTCTCAAACCGGAACATCCCGTCCGGAAACTGTTCATCCATTTCCTGTTCGGCATCGGGATCGTTCGGATCAGGATGATGGCAGTTGTAGAATTCCACAATATGGAACTCGCAGCGATTAACGTAGAAATGAATATTGCGCTTCTCGAAATATGGCGTGACGGTTTCCCAGACCTTCACTTCCGGATGGAGCTGCTCGACTGCGCACCAAGCTGCATAGCCGATTCCTTTGCTGTGTGCATTGGGCGACACAAACAGCAGGTCGAGATTGCCACGTTCTCCATCCACCTTTATGACTACACCGCCGACCGGGTGGCCATCCTGCATGATCCGGTATGCCTCGCCGCCGTCAATGGAGTGTTCTATCGTTTCACGAGAGATGATCTGTTCATCTTCCTCAAAATGTTCGTCGCGAAGACCGAACTCTTCCAACGCGCCATAGTTGAATGCTTCTTGATTATCTCTGATAAATTGCTCCCGATCATCTGCGGTCAAAGGAACAAGCGTGATTTCCACCATAGCTTTACCTCGTTAAATCCGGCATTTGTCGTTTTACATTATATTCCGATTTCATCTTCAGAAAACCTTTGTAAATACCTCGTACATATCCCCTATATCACAGAAGTTCCATGTTTATTGATTTTTCTGTAAAACCATATTTCTTATACATTTCATATGCGGCAATGTTTTTTGCATTTACCTGAAGTTCTATTCCATTGGAACCTGAAACAGTCTTCAATTCTTTAACTTTCTCGAAAAATTGATGTCCTATTCCTTTTCCCCTGAAGTCTGTGTCAACAGCCATACTTTCAATAAAAACCACATCTCGTCTAACATGGGCGGGACTTTCAACATGCTTATATGTTACTTCCATAACCCCCGCAATAGTTCCGTCTACATCCGCAACATATAGATTTCCGCTACTGATCATAAGATCGAAAATATCTACTGATATGAGATTTTCATTGGATTTATAGATATCAGGTCTCCATGCCACATGCATTTCCTGAACCTGATTCATTATTTTTCTGACTGCATGATAATCTGTCTTCTTCGCATTTCTAACAAGTATATTCATTGTCCCCTCCAGGTTTTTCAAAGTCCCGATTTACTTAATGGAGACGGTCCATGTGTCTCCATAGACCAGGTATTGAAATTC
>JAUNMW010000060.1 GCA_030537395.1 Clostridia bacterium
GGAAGAAATGCGCCGGGTGATCCGCCGGTTTGGAAAAACGGTGCTGCTGGTATCCCACGATCGGGATGAAGTGTACCGAATGGCGGACAGCGTGGCCATTGTGAACGGAGGAAGCGTAGAAAGGATCGGGCCCCGGGACAGGGTCTTTTCCGATCCCGGCACCCGGGCAGGCTGCGTGCTGACGGGCTGCAAGAATATATCTTCCATTCGTCGGCTGGATGATGATCACGCGCTGGCGCTGGATTGGGGCATTTCTTTGACGCTGCCCTTGAAGAGTGGAACCGACGCGCTGGGCATCCGCATGCATGCGATCCGGCACGGTGAAGGAGAAAACACCTTCCGGTGCAGGGTTTCAGAAGTGGTGGAGAATCCTTTTTCCATCACGGTGATGCTGCGGCCCCTGGAGGCGCCGGAGGGGGCGTCGCCTCTGGGCTGGGAAATGGAAAAGGACGTATGGAAGCGATTGCGGGCGGAGGAATTGACCGTTCATTTGCCCGTAACCGGTATATTACAATTGAAAGGCTGATGGATATGCGCGAGAACCTTTCCTGGACCCAGGCGCGCGACCTGCTGCTGAACCTGGCCTGCCCCACGGAAACGGAAAATATTTCCTTGGATGAATGCGCGGGACGGGTGCTGGGATTCGATTTGAAAGCGGAGGAGGACGTGCCGCCCTTTGACCGCTCCGCCTATGACGGCTATGCTTTCCGGGCGGAGGATGTAAAGAACGCGGGCAAGGAAGCGCCTGTGACGCTGCGCATTACGGAAACCATATCCGCCGGAGCGGCGGCGAAGCTGCCGGTGGAGCCCGGCACAGCCGCGCATTTGATGACCGGGGCCAAAATTCCGGCGGGAGCCGACTGCGTGATCAACTTTGAACGTACCGAGTTCACGGATGAAACGGTGACTTTGTTTGCCCCTGTGAAGTCGGGAGACAACATTGTGCGCCGGGGAGAGGATGTGGCAAAGGGGACTCTTCTTGCCGGCATCGGCGAGCGCATCGACGCGGGATTGGCGGGCACTTTGGCAGCCCAGGGCATCGCCCGGGTGCGGGTGTTTCGGCAGCCGGTGATCGGGCTGATCTCCACCGGCAGCGAAGTGGTGGAAGCCGATGAAGCGCTGACGGAGGGAAAAATCCGCAATTCCAATCGGGCCGCCTTTACCGCGCTGCTGCAAAGCGAAGGATGCAAGGTGCGGTATCTGGGGCTGGCAGGAGACGAGGTAAACTGCATTTCCCAATTGATCGCAGAAGGAATCAGCACCTGCGATGCCGTGATCCTGACCGGTGGCGTGTCGGTGGGGGACTGGGACGTAACGCCCGCGGCTATGGAGCAGGCGGGAGCGGAAATCCTGGCCCGCGGCGTGGATATGAAGCCCGGCATGGCCTGCGCTTACGGCATAGCGGGGCATAAGCTGATCCTGGGCTTATCCGGCAATCCCGCCTCGTCGCTTACCAATTTCTGCGCCTGTGTGCTGCCGGCCGTTCGGAAGCTTTGCGGCAAAAGCCAGCCTTTGCCGCGCCCAATCCGGGCGGAACTGAAAAACAGCTTCAGGAAAAAGAGCCCCTCCACGCGCTTTTTGCGGGGATGGCTGGAGCTGAGCGACGGAAAGGTCGCGTTTGACGCGCCGAGGGATCAGGGCAATGTGGTTTTGTCCAGTACCATTGGCTGTCACGCGTTTTTGCTCATTCCGGCAGGGTCCGGCCCCATTGAGGCGGGTCAAGCGCTGGATGGGTTTATGCTGTAATCAGGAGGTTGCCCACAGATGAAAAAAGTAAGGGTTGAGGATGCCGTAGGAATGACGCTTTGTCACGATTTGACGGAAATGCGGGATGGCTTCAAGGGCCCGGCCTATCGCCGGGGCCATGTAATCACGGAAGCGGATATTCCCCATATGCTGGATATCGGCAAGCGCACGGTGTTCGTCTGGGAAGATAACGCCGGAGAAATCCACGAGGAAGACGCGGCCAGGCGCATGGCGGCCATGGTTTCCGTTTCGAGCGCTCATTATACGGAGCCTTCGGAGGGAAAGGTGCTGCTGCTGGCGGATGAGCCCGGTATGCTGCGGGTGGATACGGAGTTACTGAAACAAGTCAATTCCATCGGAGACCTGACCATTTCCACCCTGCCGGATCACTATCCCATTCAGCCGGGCATGCGGCTGGCTTCCATGCGCATCGTGCCGCTGGTGACCAAGGAGGAACAAATCCTTCGGGCGGAGGAAATGTGCCGGGGAAAGCAGCTCATTGATCTGCTTCCTTATCATCCGCGGAAAGCGGGCATCATCATTACGGGGTCGGAAATCTATCATGGCCGGATCCGGGATAAGTTTGAGGCCGTGGCCCGCGCCAAGCTTGCGAAGTATCCCGGCGAAGTGCTGGGGGTCAAGGTATGTGATGATGATTTGGATATGATCGTGGGAGCGGCACGGGAATTTTTGGCGCAGGGCGCGGATTTCCTGATTTTTTCCGGTGGCATGTCCGTGGACCCGGATGATTTGACCCCCACCGCCATTCGGCAGCTGGGCTGCGGGATCATCAGCCATGGGGTACCCAGCCAGCCCGGCAATATGACGCTGATGGCCTATTTGGACGATGTGCCGGTGATGGGTGTTCCCGGCGCGGCCATTTCGCTGCCCACCACCATTTTTGACGCGATGCTGCCTCAGGTGTATACCGGGGAGAAATTTACAAAAACGGATTTGGTAAATCTGGGGGACGGGGGCCTGTGCCAGCTGTGCGGGGTTTGCCATTTTCCCAATTGTACGTTTGGAAGATATTGATATGATCGACGCATACGGACGAAAAATCACATATTTAAGGCTGTCGGTGACGGAGCTTTGCAATCTGCGATGCCGCTACTGCATGCCGGCGGAAGGCATATGCAAAAAGCGCCATGATCAAATGCTCACCGAGGATGAAATGATCCTGGCGGTGCAGGCGGCGGCCAGCCTGGGCGTGAACAAGGTGCGCGTGACCGGGGGAGAGCCGCTGATCAAGCCCAATATCCTTTCCATCTGCCGCCGGGTGGCGCAGCAGCCACAGATTCGGGAAACGGATATTACCACCAACGGGTTGCGATTGAATGAACTGGCAAAGCCTTTGCGGGACGCGGGCGTGAAGCGGGTGAATATCAGCCTGGATACGCTGAACCGGGATAAATACGCTTACATGACCCGGGGCGGGGATTTGGCGGAAGCCTTGCGCGGCATCGAAGCGGCCCTGAACGCCGGATTTGATAAAGTCAAGCTGAACGCGGTGCTGATCGGCGGCTTCAACGATGATGAGATCCCGGCTCTGGCGGGGCTGACAAAGCGTTGGCCGGTGGATGTCAGGTTCATTGAGCTGATGCCCATGCCGGGGGATACCCTTTTCGGGGAGCAGGCTTATATTCCCGCCTCCCGGGTGCTGGAGGAACTGCCGGACGCGATCCCGGAAGAAAACCACGACGGCGTGGCGCGGATGTACCGTCTGCCCGGCGGACAGGGCTTCGTGGGCCTGATCAGCCCGCTTTCCAATCATTTCTGCGCGGAATGCAGCCGCTTGCGCCTGACGGCGGACGGCTTCATCAAGCCCTGCCTGCATTCCAGAGAAGAACTGTGCATCAAAGGCTTGGATCTGGACGGCATGATCGAAATGATGCGGCGCGCCGTCAGCCTGAAGCCCAGGCAGCATGAAGCGCTGTCGGCTACGGAGCAAAGCCGGGCCCAGCGCACCATGAACCAAATCGGAGGATGAACCATGGAAGGGGATTTTACGCATTTTGATGAAGCGGGCCGGGCCCGCATGGTGAACGTGGGGGATAAAGAAATCACCCGCCGAACGGCCACAGCGGCGGCCCGGGTGCTGGTGAACAGAAGCACATTTGATCTGATCCGCACCGGTGGCATGAAAAAAGGCGATGTGCTTACCGTGGCCCAGATCGCGGGCATTATGGCCGCCAAACGCACGCCGGAACTGATCCCCATGTGCCATCCGATCCTCATCAGCGGGATTGATTTAAGGCTGTGGCTGGATGAGAAAAGACTGTCGGTGGAAATAGAAGCCACCGTAAAATGCGATGGCCGCACGGGCGTGGAAATGGAAGCGCTGACGGCGGCTTCCGGCGCGGCGCTGACGGTATACGATATGTGCAAAGCCGTGCAGCGTGATATGGTTATTACCGACGTGCGCCTGCTGGAGAAAACCGGGGGCGTGCACGGAGATTATCACAGGGAGGAGAAGAATCATGGACAGGAATGAATTTACCGCCGCGGTGATCACCGTAAGCGATAAGGGCTTTCGGGGAGAGCGGGAGGATACCAGCGGGCCGGCGCTGGCGGCGATGCTGAAGGAAAAGGACTGGGATGTGGTATACACCGCCATCGTGCCCGATGAAAAAGACTGGATTCAAAAAGAATTGATCGCCTGCGCGGATGAGAAGCACATTGCGCTGGTGCTCACCACCGGCGGCACCGGCTTTTCTCCCCGGGATGTGACCCCGGAAGCTACTTTAGCCGTAGTGGAACGCCTGACCCCCGGTATCCCGGAGGCTATGCGGGCGGAAAGCATGAAAATCACGCCCCACGGCTGCCTTTCCCGGGAAACAGCGGGCATTCGGGGCGGCACCCTGATCATCAACCTGCCCGGCAGCAAAAAGGCCAGTACGGAGAATTTCAGCGCGGTGATTCAGCCTGTGCGTCACGGCGTGGAAATGCTGCGCTCTTCCGGTTCCGCCGACTGCGCGCCGAAAGCGGCCCGCATCCTGGCGGTAAATATCAGCGAACAGAAGGGCACCCAGAAGCATCCTGTGGATGAAATTGAAATGCGGGTGGATCATGGCATTGTGGGCGACGCTCACGCGGGAAACTGGCACCGGCAAATCAGCCTGCTGGGAAAAGAGAGCGTTCAGAAAGTGCAAAGCCACATTGATTTTGAACTGATGCCCGGCGATTTTGCGGAAAACGTGCTGACCGAAGGCCTGATCCTGTATGAGCTGCCCGTTGGCACAAAAATCAAAATCGGCACCGCGCTTTGCGAAGTGACCCAGATCGGGAAGGAATGTCATTTCAACTGCGCTATCCGTGAAAAGGCCGGCGACTGCGTCATGCCGCGGGAAGGTATTTTTGCCAAAGTGCTGGAGCCTGGAAAGGCAAAAGCAGGAGACTGGGTGACCGTGATTTCATAATTGCTTACAGCAAAAGAACCGGGAAAACGCGTTATACGTTTCCCGGCTCTTGTTTTTTACCGCTCCTTCAAATCGTCAAAAGGACGGGCCCAATAACGGAGTACCCCTTGATATGTCGATCGTTTTTATTCGTTGATCCAATCCTCTTTTTCGCCCCGGCCTGCCTGGAGCAGCGCGTTGAAAAAGGGGATCACATTTTCGTCGTTTTGGTTGTTTACGCTGATCACCGCGTACAGGCCCCGGTTGTCCAGCTGCATGCCGCTCATGAAACCGTAGAAGCTGTCCAGGGGGATGCCGTACAGATGCCGGCTGGTTTTCACGGGCCGGTCGTTGTCGTCGTATTCCTCCACATAAGCCACATAGCCTTTGGAAAGCTCCACCCCGTCTGCCTGAATGACGCCGTTGGCCACCAGATCATCCAATTCCAGGAAGCTTCCGTTGGGAGCGAAGGATTTGAAATACTGTTCGGTGAGGAAATAAATATCGCCTTCTCCGGCAGCCATATACGTCATCAGCTGCATGCTGGTGGTGTAATCATCGATGGTGGACATGCTTACGCCGTTCACCGTTTCCATTTCCGGTATGGTTTCCTTCCAAATGGGCTCCAGGAAAGCTTCAATCAGCTCCGAGGAAGCGGTGTTGGATTGAATATAAACGTCTACCCGCTTGTTTTGGGGGGACCGGTAGGCGGTGGTGGTATAAATGAGGCTCCAGCCAAAAATCACGCAGGCAGCCATCAGCGCGTATTTCCAGGTGCTGTAGGTCATATGGTTTTTCAGGGTTTCTTTGTTTATCGGGGTTTTTATCCGCATAACAAACAATGCTCCTTTTATGCCAAATCAAAGCGTAACAGCTTCTGATCATTATTTTACCACCAGGAACAGTTTATCGTCAATGATTCTGGCCTTCCTGACACGATTTTGACGCTTTATGATGAAAATGAAAACGGAAAGCAATATCCGGGGCATCACAGAAAACGCATGATGAACGTTTCCCGAATGCCGCGCAGAGTTTGCTTTCCGCTTTTTCGTTTCGGTTGGCAGTTTCAGTCTGTCCGATCCAGAGTCCCCGTCAAGTACAGATTTCCCCGGGCTTTGCATTCATCCCGGCTGACGAAGGATTCGGAAATGAGATCACCGTTCTGCCATTTTTGCAGGTACGTCTCATTGATAAACCCATCCCGGGCCTTCCGTACCAGATAGGGCGCTTCATCTTTATAGGTCACATAATCATGGGCGGTATCCTTTTCGTATTTGTCCGCATCCGTTACGGGAAGGATTTCCACGGTTTCCGTGCGAAGCTCATAGGAAACGCCGTCGCCCAGGCTGGGCCCATAGATGCAAACCTCGCATTCATACTTGTTTTTCTTCACCTCGTTTACCTTGGCGGTAATATAGAGGGTGCTGTCGGTGGTGTTCTGGATGATCAGATCCAGGCTGCCGTATACCACGGTGGCGTCCTGGCCGAAGGTGGTATAAGCCACGGGGTCGGAATGGGAGGTGCGTTTGACGATTTTCAGATTGGATTTCAGGGCGGCCAGATACAGCGTGGTGCTGGCCTGGCATACGCCGCCGCCAATTCCCATTTTTTCCCGGCCCAGTTCATATTCGATGGCGTATTTGTAACCGTTTTTGATCGTGCGGTCCAAAGTGACTTTGTTAAAGCTCAGCTTTTCTCCGGGGGCCAACACGGTGCCGCTCAGACGGGAAAAAGCGGTGCGGATATTGCTGGTGCGATCCTCGGTGGAAGCGGAGGAAACGGGCGTGATCCCCTTGCTGCGAAGCGTTACCTGGCTGCGTACATCCGCTTTGGTAACGGCTGGGGGAACGGGCGTGGTTTGGATTTCCAGGACCCCGCTTTTTCCTTCCGCAGCCATTTCCAGAATTTGCTGCTTGATGGCGGCTATGTCAACGGTGGCGCCGTAAACCTCTTCCTGAATGATAAAAGGATCGTTGTAATCCGGCATAAAGTAGGCCAGATAAGCGTCCACGGGATCGGAGGTCAGCTGCTGCTGGATCTGGCTGAGAATGGAATCCAGCCGTTCATCCGTCATATCGCTACGGGTGGTAAAGGCATGGTAAGGTTCAGCGGCCAGCGCGTCAATTTCGGCTTTGCGTTCTTCCAGCGTGCCCAGCTTGCCTTTTTTATACAGTCCTTCCAGCAACGCGTAGACGGAACCGATATCGGTGGAAACATCCAAATCTTCATAATGCAGGGTATAAAACAGATGGTTCTGGTAAGTCAATTGCAGATTCCAGCCGCTTTCCCGGGTGGTGATCTGGTTTACCACCGCATCGATCCCCTGCTGCGCGGTCAAACCGCCCAGCGAGATGCCGTCCACATATAATCCCGGAACGAAAGTTTGATTGTAGGGAGCGATTTCTGCAGCCAAAGCCTGCTGCTGCTGATACTGCTGCCACAGCTGCATGCCGCCGTATACGGCCCCGGCCAAAACGGCCAGCACCACCAAGGTCAGCAGCGCTTTGATCCCCTTGCCCGTGCGGCGCTTTGGCGGCGCGGCAGGCTGGGGGGGACGATATCCCTGTTGGAAATTCATGGCATTACTCCTTAAGATGCAAGAATTGCCCGATTGTGAAACAAAGGGGCAATTGAAATGAGGCTGTTATCGGCGGGCGGCGCGGTACAGGGTCCAACCATCTTCCATGGCCCGGGGCCAATCATCGGCGGTTTCGCCGATTTGCCCATGGCTGGCATTTCCATCGTGGTAATCGCTGCCGCCGGTCACATACAGGCTGTGCCTGCGGGCATACTGATCCCAATAGGCATAATTGCCCTTGTTGGCGGGATGATATACTTCTATGCCCCTTAGTCCGGCATCCTGCCATACACGCAGCATGGGCAGCAGCTTTTCAAGCGGCCATTTGATCAAGCCCGGATGGGCCAGAACGGGAATGGCGCCCCGCTGCCGAAGCAGAGATACCGCCTGGACGGCAGTCATGGTAGGGCGGGGAAGATAGGCGGGCTGGCCTTTGCCCAAATATTTTTCAAAGGCTTCCTGCACTGTTTGCACATAGCCTTTGGCCGCCATCGCACGAGCCAAAAGAGGACGGCCCATGCTGGCCCCGGCCTGGGCAAGCAATTGTTCCTTGTCCAGCGAAAACCCCAGCTTGTTCAGCTCGTCCGCCATATTCAGAATCCGGTCATGCCGATCCTGGGCGGCCTGGGCAAAGCATTCGTTCAGCACGGGATCATCATGCCGGACGCCGTAGCCAAGAATATGAACCTCGTCATCCCCTTCGGTGCTGATTTCCACGCCGGGGATAAAGGCCAGACCCCGGTCATAGGCCGCATCCGCGGCTGAGGGCAGCCCGGCCAGGGTATCGTGATCGGTAATGGAAAAGAGGGTCACATCCGCACGCTGAACAAGACGCGCCAATTGGGAAGCAGTGTAGATTCCATCGGAGGCGGTGGTGTGCATGTGCAGATCGGGACGGATCATTCGGCAGGTTCCTCCGTTTCGTCGGCAGGCTGGGAAGCGGGCGTTTCTTCGGCGGGCTGATCGTCAATAAAGCGAAGGAAGTCCTCTCGGGAGAGGGTTTCCTTTTCGATCAGCATCTGGGCCAGGCCCTCCAGCTTTTCCTGATGCTCCTTCAGGGTGTTCATGGACAGCTCGTAGCAGGAGCGCAGCAAATCGCTTACCTCCTGATCCACGGCGGCCGCGGTCTGCTCGCTGTAATCCCGGCTCTGGGCAAAGCTGTTGCCCAGGAACACTTCCTGATCGCTGTCCAGGAAAATGGTGCCGATTTTTTCGCTCATGCCAAAGCGGGTGACCATGGCGCGGCAAAGATTGGTGGCCTGCTGCAAATCGCTTTGGGCTCCGGTATAAATATCGTGGAAAATCAGTTTTTCCGCGGCGTGGCCGCCCAGGCTCATGGCGGTGCGCTGAAGCAGCTGGCTGCGGCTGATGTTATCCAATTCCTTGCTGGGCAGGGACAGGGTAAAACCGCCCGCGCCGCCGCGGGGCACGATGGTGATGGTGTGCACATCGTCGCACAGAGGCAGATAATGGCCCACGATGGCGTGACCCGCTTCATGGTAGGCCACCAGCTTGCGGTCTTCTTCCAGTACCTTGTGGCTCTTCTTTTCGGGACCCATCTGAATGCGTTCCACGGCTTCGATCAGGTGCGCCTGGGTGATGATGGTCTGCTTTTCCCGGGCGGCCTGAATGGCGCCCTCGTTCATGATGTTTTCCAGGTCCGCGCCGGTGGCATAAGGGGTGCGCTTGGCGATGTTTTCCAGGTCCACGTCTTCCGCCAGAGGCTTGCCTTTGGAATGCACCTTCAAAATGGCGATACGGCCGTTGATATCGGGATAGTTGACGGTCACTTGCCGGTCAAACCGGCCGGGGCGCAGCAGGGCGGGGTCCAGGATATCCCGCCGGTTGGTGGCGGCCATCACGATCACGCCCTCGTTGGTGGCAAAACCGTCCATTTCCACCAGCAGCTGATTCAATGTCTGCTCCCGTTCATCGTGTCCGCCGCCCAGGCCCGCGCCGCGGTGACGGCCCACAGCGTCGATTTCATCGATGAACACGATGCTGGGGGAATTGCGCTTGGCCTGCTCAAACAGATCGCGCACGCGAGATGCGCCAACGCCTACGAACATTTCCACGAAATCGGAACCGGAAATGGAAAAGAAGGGCACGTTGGCTTCGCCGGCCACCGCCTTGGCCAGCAGCGTTTTGCCGGTGCCCGGAGGGCCCACCAGCAGCACGCCCTTGGGAATGCGGGCGCCCAATTCCACATAATGCTTGGGGTTTTTCAGGAAATCCACGATTTCCTTCAGCTCTTCCTTTTCTTCATCGGCCCCGGCCACGTCGGCGAAAGTAACTTTGTTCTTGCTGGGGTCAATCATGGCGGCTCTGGATTTGCCAAAGTTCATCACCCGGCCGCCGCCGCCGGTCTGCTGGCGCATGATGTACCACCACATGACCATCAGCAGCACGATGGGGATCAGATAAGGCAGGATCTCCAGATACCAGGGGGTGGAAATGGGGGCCAGATACTCGATTTTGAAGCCCAGATCATCCACCGATACCGTGTCCACGCTGACTCCCTTTTCATTGGCCTTCAGGGTGATCACGGTGTCATAAAAATCGGGGCCGATGGTGGTTTCAAAATCATAACTGCGGCTGGGATAATCGGCAAGGGACACCTTGCTGTCCTTCAGCCGGCCAACCAGATTGTAGCCCCGGATGGACACCCGGTCCACTTCCTCGTTTTTGATCAGCTCCAGCAGCTTGGGATATTCGATCCGGCGATCCACCGTGCTGACGCCGCCGGACAAAAGAACGATCAAAAGAATAAACGCAGCGATCATGACGATGTAGCCGATCAGGCCACGAGACACTTTACGCAAAACTCAATCCTCCTAAAAATATTCAGAGAGAATTATACCATAATCTCTTGGATATTGACAATATTTTCATTCTTCAGCAGCGTAAATTTTCGGATGCAGCACGCCGATATCCGGCAGGTTCCGGTATTTTTCATCGTAGTCCAGGCCGTAGCCCACCACAAAAGCGTCCGGGATGTTGAAGCAGGAATAATCCACCGTCAAATCCACCCGGCGGCGGGCGGGCTTATCCAGCAGCGTTACAATGGAAACGGAAGCGGCTTCCCGGTTGGCAAACACCCTTTTCAGATAAGAAAGGGTCATGCCGCTGTCCACAATATCCTCCACCAGCACCACATGCTTTCCCACCACGGGCTTATCCAGGTCCTTTACGATTTTCACAACGCCGGTGGATTTGGTGCTGCTGCCGTAGCTGGACACCACCATGAAATCGGTGGTCAGCGGCGCGTCGATTTCCCGGATCAGATCGGTGAAAAACACGCTGGCTCCTTTGAGGATGCACACGAAAACAGGGCTTTCTCCCCGGAATTTTTCCGTCAGCTTTTCGCCCAGCTCCCGCACGGCTTTTGCAATTTCTTCCCGGGTGACCAGAATCCTGTCCAGATCATTGTACAATACGGCGTTGGTGTTCATAATGTTCTCCTTCTATGTTTATTTTGCTTGTGTGCTTATGAATGGTGCTGGGAGAAGATAGAAAGGCAGGAAGCCTTCGTAGCGCAGCAGCACCGCGTCATCCCCGGGATGAACCCTTGCTTCCTCGCCTACGCCCGCGCCGATGGCCCAAATCACCCGGCTGCCGATGCAAAGGAGGGGCATAAAGCGGCGGAAAGGCTGATCGATTTTTTTATCCACCCAGTAATCCTGCATGGATTTGATGCCGGGGCCCCCCAGGGGATGAATTTGGTCGCCGGGCTGTCCGAAGCGCAGCTCGCATTGTTCGTAAATAGAACGGGGAAGCGCTTGCATCCGCTTTCCGTCGCCCGTTTCGCCCTGCCAGGGCTGAGAAATCAGCGCGCCGGGCTTGGGTGGTTCGGGGGAGAGGTCAGCATGCTTTGGCGGTAGAAAATGCAAATATTCCCGGGTGCAGGATGCCCGCCAGCCCTCCGGCAGGTTCATTTTTTGTCCGGGCGATAGGGCGGTCAAAGCTTCCGTGGTTTCCCAATCCAGCGGTACCGGGCAGGATATGCGCAGTACGTATCTTCGCAGAGCGGGATGCAGGCGAAGCAGCGGCGCAAACCGGACCCACCGGCAGGGCGGAAGCAGGCAGGCGTTTTCATCCCGGTCTAAAAACCGTTTCGCCTCATGCCGGAAATAAGCGTCCTCCTCCGAAAGAATTTTGGCGGCGCGGCTCATGGCCTGCTCCGCTTTCGGAATCCTTTCCAAAATCACCGGCAGGATCTGATGGCGGATGTAATTGCGCAGGTAATCGTCCCCGGCGTTTGTTTCATCCTCCCGCCAGGGAATGCCGCGGGCCGTTACCACCCGGCGCAGGGCTTCCGGCGGCACGTTCAGGAAGGGCCGCCAGAGCAGCACGCCGCCCGCTTCATGAAAGGCCCGCCAGCTTCTTTCCGCCATGGCGGACAGCCCGCCGCTTCCGCTGCCGCGGAATAAATGCAGCAGCATGGTTTCCGCCTGATCCCGCTCATGGTGGGCCAGGGCCAGGACGGGGGCCTGAAAGGCATCGCAGGCGGCTTTCAGCGCTTCATACCGGGCTGTTCTGGCGGCATCCTCGCTTTTGCCGTCCACCTGTACCCGGAAGATTTGGCAGGGGACCTCCAATTGGCGGCACATGTCCCGCACGAATTCCGCATCCATTGCGGATGTTTCCCGCAGCCCGTGATCCACGTGGGCAGCGGCTAAAAAGAATCCTTCCGTTTCCGCCAGGGCATGCAGCACCTGGAGCAGCGCCACGGAATCCGCGCCGCCGGACACGGCTGCCGTCACACGGGACGGCTTTCCCGCCGCATCCCAGGAGGAACGGACGGTTTCCAACAAAAAAAGCCATTCATCCATACTGAACTATTTTACCCCGCAAACGCAAGAAACGCAAGTGACTGCGCCGCGTTTTCCTGTAAAAAAAGAAAAACATTTTGTGAATCATGGTCTTTTTTACCTGCTGCTTCCAGAAATTGGACGCACCGAATTGATCTTGAGGCATAGGATGGGGTTGAAGGCTGCAAAACAAAGCGCAGCCGGATGTGAGAAAGCGCCGCACTGCGGCGCACAGCGTAAGGAGGCGCAGCGCTATGTCTTTTTACTCCTACAAAAACGCCAACCCCGGTTGCTGCCCCGGCAGCATTTCGGGCAATGCCCTGGACGGCCTGGACGAAAAGGTGTGCATTCAGGTGCAGCGGGTGTACGACAGCTGCCTGCAGCAGCAGCAGCTCACCAATGTGAACGTGACCGTTACCAGCTATGCCCAGGTGGTCACTACCGGCTGCGGCTGCAATCAGGCGGCGGAGGAGGTGCCGCCCACGTCCACACCCGTGCCGCCCATCACCTTTGAATCCTGCCGGTCCAGCAGCATGGACGTGGATATCAGCAATCTGAGCGTGGAACGGCTGGCGGACCGGCCCTGCTTCGCCCGGGTGCGGGGCGCGGTGCAGATTCCCATTGATATCCTGTTCACCGACAGCCAGTGCCGGGAATACATCGGCAAGGGCGTGATCACCGTGAACCGGGATGTACTGCTGGCGATCCCCGATGATTCCATCGTACCCTTCAATCTGGAGGGCATGGCCAGCGCGGTGTGCGTGGCGGGCAGCTATCAGGGCGACAATGTGTTCCGCCTCACTATCTGCGTCACCATCGTTTTGAAGGTGCTGGCCAAGGTGGAAATCCTGGTACCCAGCTACGGATTCTGCCCCATCCCGCCTTGCGAGGAATTTGCGGATAGTGTCTGCGACGAATTCTTTAGTCTGCCGCTCTTCCCGCCTGCCACCCTGTGCGATGAGGACGCACTGCTTTCTTCTCAGAACGGCGGCGTGAACTGCGGAAACTGCGGCACACGGCGGAACTGCTGCTGCAATCGCTGAAAATACAATCGCCCCGCAGGCCAAACGCCTGCGGGGCTTATCAGTCAATTCTGGAGTTTTCAGTGCTATCGGAAATCAGAAAGAATCAGGCTATCTCGCGGGATCACATGTACAATTCTCCGGCAGAATAGGTTTTGCTTTCCCCATTTTCCTGGCCAATAGCCAACACGGAAATGTACTCAATGGGGCCGACACCTTCCACGACGAAGCTGCCATCAGCTTCTACTTCGGCTACCGTGGCCATGTAGTAATTACCGGTAATAAAGAAGGTGACACGAATGCTTAGAGACTCCGCTTCGGCGGTGCCGGCTGTATGAACCAGTTTTCCTGTCACAGCCTTTCCGCTGTACTGCAGATTCTGCAATTTGTATTCGGGGGCCGCGATTTCAGATTTCGCATAGCCGCAATATGTACACACGCCATCTTCAAATGAATGTTTTTCAATAATCAATTCATGGCAGTTTTCACAAATGAACTGATGATTTTCTTCGTCATAAAGCTTGTAATCTTCCAAGTTATTATTGATGTGGTACACTTCTCCGTGGAATGGAATACCGCATTCAGCGCAAATGTCGGAGTCCAAGCAGTTGTTCCAATGCGCACCGCGATAGTAATCATTTCCACAGCGTTCGCAGTGGCACCAATGCTCGGTTTCGTCATAGCTGTAACCATCCCAGATGTGCCAGCGTGCATTGATCTGGATACCATCCGCTTCCGTTTTGCCGCATTCTGCACACACGCCGAGGTTATCACAGTTGTCCCCATGTTCATCCCGATGATATTCGTTTCCGCAGCGGGTGCAGAAATGCCAATGCTCGGTTTCGTTGTAGCTGTAATCGTCCCAGATGTGCCAATGTGTCGTGATTACGATACCATCCGCTTCTGTTTTCCCGCACACCCTGCATACGCCGGGATTGTCGCAATCGTCGTCATGCGTACCTCGATGATACTCGTTCCCGCAGGAAGTGCAGTAATGCCAGTGCTCTGTTTTGCTGACTGTGTAATCATCCCATGTATGATAGTGCATATTGATGATGATTCCATCATTTTCCACCGTTTTGCCGCATCCACCGCAGACGTCGGGGGCGGTGCAATCATCCCAGTGGTCTTCATATTCAATTTGATGACAGATGGTGCATATATATTGATGGATGTAAATGTTGGGCAAATCAATCAGAGCCCAGGAATGCTGATGCTCTTCCTCCGCTGCCGCAATGCTTGCGAGACCAAGCGTAAGAACCAGAACGAGCGCTAATGCCAAAGCCAGCTTTTTCATATGTATCCCCCTTAAACAATATGATGTAATTATCGTAACAGATTTATCAAATTATGTCAATTGAAAAAGTATTTTTTGAACATTACAAAGAAGCGCAGTCCAACTGAACTGCGCTCGATAATAGGGCCGTGGTGGAAACAGAGAAGAGCAAGCATCAAAGCTTCACTTCTTCGTGTTTTTCAGCGGAATCGTAAATCGCCTGCATCATCCGGGCGGTCACAGCCACGGTTTCGATGTGGGAGGGAAGCTTTTCACCGGTATGGATGCACTGGATGAATTCGTTGATTTCGTTTTCAAACATGTTGGACATATTGAATTCCGGCGTGTAGGATACCAGGGAGCCGAACTCGGAGGTGTAGTAGGTGAACTTTCCGCCGTAATCCAGGCGAATGCCGCCTTTATCGCCCATAAAGTCGATATAGGTTTCCTTCTGGCCAATGTTCTGGGCCCAGGCGCCGTGTACGGTGATCACGGGACCTTCGGTGCGGATGAGGGCGGTGACGGAATCGTCCACGTCGTAGGTGCCGTTCAGATCCTTGGTCACTTCGCTCCACATATCCTTATACACATAGTTGGGCATATCCTTGCCCAGCTTGCAGAAGGTTTCGCCGGATACGGTCTTGGTCTTGGGATCGCCGGTGCAGTACATCACGATGTCCAGATAATGCACGCCCCAGTCGATCAAAGCGCCACCGCCGGCAATGGCCTTGGTGGTAAACGCGCCGCCCAGGCCGGGGATGGAACGGTGGGCCCGGAAGGACACATACACATGGAACACGTCGCCCAGCTTTCCGGCGTCGATATACTGCTTGATCTTGCGCACGCTGTCGTTGAAGCGGTTCACCACGCCGATATTCAGCGTCATGCCGGTTTCCCGCTGCACGGCCAACATTTCCTGCACTTCGGGCCAGGTGCGGGCGGCGGGCTTTTCGCACAGCACATGCTTGCCGGCGCGCATGGCGTCGATGGCGATGACGGGGTGCATGTTGTTGGGGGTGCAGATGGATACGGCCACGACCTCCGGGTCCTTCAGCACGTCATGATAATCCACAACTGCGGTGCCGCAGCCGTATTCCTTCACAGCCTTTTCCGCCCGTTCCGGAATAATGTCGCAGAAATACTTGATCTCTGCTTCGGGGTTCTTCATGTAAGCGGGAATGTGCGCGGCGTTCGCGATGGTACCGCAGCCGATGACTGCAACTTTCATGGTTTTTTCCTCCTTGTTCATTAAGCCCTAAAGGCTATGATTCTTTGTAAAACAACGGTCAAGAGATAGGGCATCCAATAGAGTGGAGAGTTTAGAGTTGGGAGTTGAGATTTATATAGTTATCAAATAAGGCCACAAGCAAACTATATGTAACAAAATGATCTTAACTCTCAACTCTTAACTCT
>JAUNMW010000061.1 GCA_030537395.1 Clostridia bacterium
CTCTGTACTCTCTGGATGACCTACCGTTTATTGATGAAGCATTGTCCATAAGGAGGGGGGGATTAAGCAGTGTCTTCCAACCGGAACCGCGCGCGGCGGCAAAGCCTGATGATCGCTTTCTGCGGCATGGCGGCGGGGCTTTCCGTGGTGATCATGCTGCTGGGCGGGGTGATTCCCATCGCCACCTATGCGGTGCCCATGCTGTGCGGCTTGCTGCTGCTGCCAATTTTGATCGAATTTGGAAAAACGGCGGCCTGGGCAACGTTTTTTGCGGTGGCGGCGCTGACGCTGCTGCTGGGATTTGATAAAGAAGCAGCGTTTTTTTACTTGTTTATCGGTTATTATCCCATCGTGAAATGGCAGATGGACAAAATAAAGCCCAAGGGACTGGGCATTGCTGCCAAGCTTTTGCTGTTTATGGCTGCCGTTGTGATCATGTATGCCTTGCTTTATCTGCTGTTTCCCATGGGGGCCTACCTGGATGAATTCCGGGAAATGGGCGTGATCCTGACCATTGGCTTTGTTGTGCTGTATGATTTTTGCATGCTGCTTTTTGACCGGATGCTGATGGGCTTTGTGATGATTTATGCCAACCGCATCAAGCCCAAGCTGACGTTTCTCAGAAAAAACTGAATGGAAAACCGCTGGAATCGGCCTTGTTCATTTTTTGACATGATTCCAGCTGTATTTCACCAAGATCATATGGTATATTTAAGGCTGGGGTGCTCAGCGTATCCCGATAGATACACGAAACGGAGGGGGAAATAATAGATGTCTTTTTTTCACAGATTGGCCAGAAGATTCATGGCGTTTATGAGCGGGCGGAACGGGATCGATCAGCTGGCGTTCATTTCGCTGATGGTCAGCCTGGCTCTGCAATTGATAGGGTCCCTTACGGGAAGCGCGCTGCTGCTGTTCTTAAGCTTCGCCCTGTACGGCTGGACCCTGTTCCGCGTTTTTTCCAGAAAAAGCTATAAACGGGAAGAAGAAAACAAAAAGTTCATGGGCTGGCTGTTCCAGATGAATACCAAAACCAGGCAGTTCCTCATGCGCTTGAAGCTGCGCAAAGAATACAAGTATTTTAAATGTCCCCAGTGCGGCGCGCTGCTTCGGCTGAAGCGCGGAGAAGGGGAAAAGGATATTTGCTGCCCCAAATGCCAGCATCGGTTCAAACAAAAATCCTGACGGGGGGATAGGCGTATGTTTGGCTTTGTGCGGCCCTATGCCGCGGATTTATCCGAGGAAGAAAAAAAGCGCTACCGATCCGTATACTGCGGCCTGTGCCGGGCGCTGAATGAAAAGTATGGTCTGGCAGGCCGGATGGGCCTGAATTATGATATGACGTTTTTGGTTCTGCTGCTTTCTTCGCTGTATGAGCCCAGCGAGCAGAGCCGGGAAACGGTTTGCCCGCCGCACCCGATGAAAAAACATCTGGAAATCACCACGGAATACACAGCATATGCCGCCGATATGACCGTGGCCATGACTTACTACAAAGCGCTGGACGACTGGCAGGATGAAAAGAAAGCCAGCGGCAAGGTGTATTCCGATTTATTGAAACGGCATTATGCGGATGTGAAAAAGCGCTGGCCCCAGCAGTGCGGATGCATTGAAAAATGCCTGGACGCCCTGCATGAAGTGGAAAAAGATGAAAACGCGCAGCCGGAGACCGCAGCGGACCTGAGCGGCCAGATGCTTTCTTCGCTGTTTGCGGTCAAGCCTGATTTCTTTCAGGGCCAGATGGCGCGGTTTGGCTATTTCTTGGGAAAATTCATTTATATGATGGATGCGGCGGTGGATTATGAAAAGGATCGGAAAAAGGGGTCCTTCAATCCGCTGCCGGGAATGGAACTGACACCCGAAACGGCGGGGGAATTGCTTCGGCAGCCTCTGGGACAGGCCGCGGAAGCGTTTGAAGGCCTTCCGCTGGTGCAGGATCTTCATTTGATGCGAAATATACTGTATTCCGGCGTATGGCAGACCTATAACGCGAAATGCGCAGGCAGGAAGGAAAAACAGCATGGTCAATGATCCCCATAAGGTGTTGGGTGTAGCACCGGGCGCTTCGGAGGATGAAATCAAAAAGGCGTACCGGCAGAAGGCCAAGGAATGCCACCCGGACTTGCATCCGGACGATCCCAACGCAACGCGAAAAATGAATGAAGTGAACGAAGCGTATGATATGCTGATGCATCCTGAAAAATATCAGGCCCGGCAGCAACAGCAGCAGCGCCAGCAGTATTCCGGTTATTACGGCCAGCAGCAGGGAAATCCCTACCAGCAATCCGGACCGTATGGGAATCCCTTCGGGCAGCAGGGCAGCTGGCAGCAAAGCGGCGGCTGGTACGATTTTGACGATATTTTCGGCTTTGGCGGGGCTCGCCAGGCCAGTTATCAGCCGCCCCAGGAAATGCCCTTTGACAGTGTGGAGGTGCGCACGGCCGTTCGAGCCATCAATATGCAAAGATGGCAGGATGCGATCAGCAGTCTGGTGCGGGTGCCCAGCACGGGCAGGAACGCTCGCTGGCATTATTTGTTCGCTCTTGCACAGGCGGGAAGCGGAAACACCATGACCGCCCAGGAGGAGATGCAGCGAGCAGTGCAGATGGAACCCAATAACGCTTTATATCATCAGCTTTTGCAGCAGTACCGCCAGGCAGGACAAAGCTATGAACAGCGCTCTCAGGGCTTCAATATGAGCGCCATGGATCCCACCCGCTGGTGCATGGGCATTTGCCTGGCCAATCTTCTGTGCAATTTCTGCCGCTGCTGCTGACAAAGAAAGGATACTTTGATTTATGGGCAATAAAACCATCGGCATCGATTTGGGCACCACAAACAGCTGCGTTTCCGTGGTGGAGGGCGGCCACGCGGTGATCATTCCCAATGATAAAGGCGAGCGCACCACTCCCTCTGTAGTGGCTTTCACCGCGGACGGTCAGCGGCTGGTGGGCAGCGCCGCCGCGCATCAGGCGACAGTAAACGCCAAGCGAACCGTTTCCTCCGTCAAGCGGCAGATGGGCACGGACTGGCGGATGAACATCGATGGCAAAAACTGGACCCCGCAGGAAATCAGCGCGATGATCCTTCGCAAGCTGCGCACCGACGCAGAAAACTATCTGGGGGAACCCGTTTCCGACGCAGTCATTACGGTGCCCGCGTATTTTAACGATATTCAGCGCCAGGCTACCAAGGACGCTGGAAAAATTGCGGGCCTGAACGTGAAGCGCATCATCAACGAGCCCACCAGCGCCGCTTTGGCTTACGGACTGAACACTGGCGCGGCGCAGAAGATCATGGTATACGATCTGGGCGGCGGCACCTTCGATGTATCCATCATTGAAATCGGCGAAAGCGTGATCGAGGTGCTGGCCACCTCCGGCGATAATCACTTGGGCGGCGATGATTTTGACGAACGGATCGTGAATTGGATCGCAGAGGAAGCGCGGCGCACTCAAAGAGTGGAACTGAAAAATGATTTGGTGGCTTTGGCCCGGGTGAAGGAAGCGGCGGAACAGGCCAAAAAGGAATTGTCTGCCGCGGAAACAGCGCAGATCACGCTGCCCTACATCACGCAGCAGAACGGCCAGCCGGTGCATCTGGATATGACCCTGACCCGCGCCAAATTCAATGAACTGACCCGGGACCTGGTGGAAAGAACAGCCGGGCCTGTGCAAAACGCCTTGAACGACGCGGGTATCGCCGCTTCCGAGCTGGGAAAAGTGCTGCTGGTGGGCGGGTCCACCCGCATTCCGGCGGTGCAGCAGAAGGTAAGGCAATTAACGGGCATGGAGCCCAACAAAAATATCAATCCGGATGAATGCGTTGCGCAGGGGGCCGCCATTCAGGGGGATACCCTGTCAGGGTCAAAAGCGCTGAGCGTGAATAAAGGCATATTGCTTTTGGATGTGACGCCGCTTTCTCTTTCCATTGAAACCGTAGGCGGCGTGGCTACCCGGCTGGTGGAACGCAATTCCACATTGCCCATTCATTATTCCCAGATATTCACAACGGCCGCGCCTTTCCAATCCAGCGTGGAAATTCATGTGCTGCAAGGGGAAAGGCCCATGGCGGCGGATAACAAAACCATCGGGAAATTCAAGCTGAAGGGCATCAAACGGGCCCCGGCGGGAGTTCCTCAGATTGAAGTCACCTTTGACATCGATACCAACGGCATCCTGCGGGTGTCTGCCCGGGATCGGGATACGGGCAAGGAGCAGGGCATTACCATTACGGCCAATGAAAAAATGAGCGACGCGGAAATAGACGCCGCCATCCGGGACGCGGAGCAATATGCCAGCCAGGATCAGGCGCGGCGCGAAGCGCTGGATATCGGCCATGAGGCCCAGCAATTGATCAACGAGGTGGAAAAAGCCCTGGATCAGCAGGGAAAGCAACTGGATAAAGCGGATAAAAAGCAAATCAAGGATCATATCAGCGCTTTAAGAAAGCTTGTTTACAAAAACCAGCCCGATAAAACGCAATCAGGCGATATTGCCGCCATTCGGGACGCCATGGAAAAGCTGAAGCAATCTTCCGGCAAATTGACGCAGATGTAAAGGAAGATGAACAGGAGCACCTACAAATGACAACTTACAAGGTTGGTATTGATATAGGCAGCACAACGGTGAAAGCCGTGCTGCTGAATGACAGGCAGGAAATCATATTCAGCCAGTACCGCCGCCATCACGCTCATACCCAGGAAACGCTCAGGGAGATTTTGACGGACGCCAGAAAAGAATTGGGATCCTTTCGGGTTCAGGCCGCTATTACGGGGAGCGGCGGTATGGGCTTGGGAAAAGCCCTGGAAATTCCCTTCGTACAGGAAGTGGTGGCGGTAGCGCAGGCGCTGAGGCATCAAGCCCCTCAAACGGACGCAGCCATTGAACTGGGCGGAGAGGACGCAAAAATCATCTATTTCACAGGCGGCCTGGAGGAGCGCATGAACGGCGTCTGCGCTGGGGGCACGGGCAGCTTTATTGATCAAATGGCCTCTTTGATGCAGACGGACGCCGCCGGACTGAACGCTGAGGCGGCTCGTTATCAGGAAATTTATCCCATTGCCGCCCGGTGCGGCGTATTTGCAAAATCCGATATTCAACCCCTGATCAACGATGGAGCCACCAAGGCGGATCTGGCGGCCTCCGTGTTTCAGGCGGTGGTGAATCAAACGATTTCAGGCCTGGCCTGCGGAAAACCCATCCGCGGGCACGTAGCCTTTTTGGGTGGGCCTTTGCATTTTCTGCCGGAATTACGGGCAGCCTTTATCCGCACGCTGAAATTGACGGATGAAACGGCCATTGTGCCCCCGAACAGCCATTTATTTGCCGCTATGGGAGCGGCCATGGCCGCGGAAAAAGGAGCTTTCCGGGAAATTGATTCCTTGATCGACGCGCTGAACCGGGGCGTCATGCTCACCTTCGCGCTCAAACGGATGGAGCCCCTGTTTGCCACGGATCAGGATTATCAGGCTTTTGTGAAGCGGCATGGGAAAGACAGGGTGAAGCGGAGCGATTTGAGCGCCTACGCCGGCCCCTGCTATTTGGGCGTGGACGCGGGATCGACCACCACCAAACTGGCGCTGATCGGGAAAAACGGCGAATTATTGTGGACGTTTTATGCGGGAAATCAGGGCAATCCCTTAAAGACGGCTATCAGCGCGCTGGGAGACTTAAAGCAAAAAATGCCCGCGGGGGCCCATATTGCCCGCTCCTGCTCCACGGGGTATGGGGAAGAACTGATCAAATCCGCCTTTTCTCTGGATGAGGGCGAGGTGGAAACCATTGCGCATGTAACGGCGGCCAGTTTTTTCGATCCTCGGGTTGACTGTGTGCTGGATATCGGCGGGCAGGATATGAAATGCATCAAGCTGAAAAACGGCTCGGTGGACACGATCCTGCTGAACGAAGCCTGTTCCTCTGGCTGCGGGTCTTTTCTGGAAAACTTCGCGGCTTCCATGGGGTACACCGCCCAGGGCTTTGCGGCCGAAGCGCTGTTTGCTCCGGACCCGGTGGATTTGGGCACTCGATGCACCGTATTCATGAACAGCAATGTGAAGCAGGCCCAGAAGGAAGGGGCCTCTGTGCAGAATATCAGCGCGGGGCTGGCCTATTCCGTCATCCGAAACGCGCTGTTCAAGGTGATCAAGCTGACGGACGCTTCCGCGCTGGGTACTCACGTGGTGGTGCAGGGCGGCACATTCCATAATCAGGCGGTGCTGCGGGCCTTTGAAATGATCAGCGGCGTGGAAGCCGTATGCCCTGATATCGCAGGCATGATGGGGGCCTTCGGCGCGGCGCTGATTGCCTTGCGCCATGATGAGGGCAGGGGCACGGCTATGCCGCCCTTGGAAGAACTGCTGAAGCTGGAATGGAAAACCGCGACCACGCACTGCGCGGGCTGTGAAAACCGGTGTATGCTCACCGTGAATACCTTCCCCGGCGGGCGTCGGCATATTACCGGGAATCGCTGCGAACGGGGGCTGGGAAAAACAGCGTCCAAAGAAAAGGGCCCCAATGTGTCCGCTTATAAGCTGAAGCGGATGTTTGATTACGCGCCTTTGAAAAACGCCCCGCGCGGCGACATCGGCATCCCTCGGGTGCTGAACATGTGGGAAAACTATCCCTTCTGGCATACTTTCTTTACCCGGCTTGGATTCAATCCGCGTCTTTCCCCGGTATCCACCCGGAAGCTGTATGCCCTGGGTATGGAAAGCATTCCCTCCGAAAGCGAGTGCTATCCCGCCAAGCTGGCACACGGCCATGTGCAGTGGCTGATCGATCAGGGAATCAAAACCATTTTTCATCCCTGCATCTTTTATGAGCATCAGGAAACGAAGAACGGGCAAAACCACTATAATTGCCCCATGGTGTGCGCCTACCCCGAGAATTTGAAAAACAACGTGGAGGATGTGACCGAGGGAAAGGTGCGCTATATCCGCCCGTTCCTGGCATTTACCAGCGAAAAAATCACTTCGGACCGGCTTGTGCGCCTTTGCAAAGAGGAATGGGGCATTGCTGAAAAGGAAGTTCGCCAGGCTGTGCATGTGGCCTGGCAGGAACAGCACCGGGCCAAGGCCGACGTGAGGGCCGAAGGAAAACGGGCCCTGCAATGGATGGAGGAAAACGGGAAGAAAGGTATTCTTTTGGCGGGACGGCCCTACCATGCGGACCCTGAAATCCATCACGGCATTCCCGAAATGATTGCCGGATACGGCCTGGCCGTGCTGACGGAGGACAGTATTCCAGAGGATTACGCGCCTATCCGGCCCGTTCGGGTCAACGATCAATGGGTGTACCATTCCCGGCTGTATACCGCGGCCCAATTCGTATCGGAGCGGGATGATCTGGAATTGATCCAGCTGAATTCCTTCGGCTGCGGCCTGGACGCGGTGACCACCGATCAGGTGAGCGATATCCTGGAAAGCTGCGGGAAGCTGTATACCGTACTGAAAATTGACGAAGTGAACAATTTGGGCGCGGCTCGCATCCGGGTGCGCAGTCTGCTGTCCGCCATGCGCATGCGGCAGGAAAACGGAATTTCGCCGGTTTCCAAACCTCAGCCGTATTATCGCAAGGAGTTTACCACGGAAATGTTCCAGGATGGATACACGATCCTGGCCCCGGATATGAGTCCCATCCATTTTGAACTGCTGCAGCCTATTTTTGCGCGGCACGGCTATCATCTGGAAATCCTGAAAAACGAAGGCCGCAGCGTGGTGGATACGGGCCTGAAATATGTGAACAACGACGCTTGCTATCCTTCCATCCTGACCGTAGGGCAAATGATGGAGGCGGTGCTCAGCGGCAAATACGATGTGAACCGGCTGGCCCTGATCATGACCCAAACCGGCGGCTGCTGCCGAGCCAGCAACTATGTGGGCTTTATCCGCAGGGCGTTGGAAAAGGCGGGGCTTGCGCAAATTCCGGTCATCAGCCTGAATTTCAATGGGATGGAGAAGAACTCCGGCTTCCGCCCCAGCCTGCCCATGCTGATTGATGCCGGCAAAGCGCTGGTGCTGGGCGATCTGATCATGAAATGCCTGTACCGGGTGCGGCCCTATGAAAAGGAAAAAGGCAGCGCAAACGCGCTGCATCAAAAATGGAACCGGATCATTCAGGATACGCTTTCAGGCAAGCGGCGGGAAAACTATCCTGCGCTGTGCCGAAGCCTGGTGAAGGACTTTGACGAACTGCCCATTGATGAAGATTTGAAAAAACCCCGGGTAGGCATCGTGGGGGAGATCCTGGTAAAATACATGCCTATGGCCAATAACCATCTGGCAGAATTGCTGGAGCAGGAGGGGGCCGAGGCGGTGGTGCCGGATCTGATGGATTTCGTTTACTATGCGCTGTACAATCAGCAATATAAAACGGAGTTTCTGGGCACGCGCTGGACGGGGAAATATACATCCGAATTTGGGGTAGCGGGGCTCAGAAATTTCTGCAAACCCGCTATCGACGCGCTGAAACGATCCAAACGCTTTTCGCCGCCCGTACCCATTGAACACATTGCCGATTTGGCCAAGCCGTTCCTGTCGATCGGCAATCAGTACGGAGAAGGCTGGTTTCTGTGCGGAGAAATGGCGGAATTGCTGGAAAGCGGCGTTCATAACATCGTTTGCATCCAGCCCTTCGGCTGCCTGCCCAACCATGTGGTGGGCAAGGGCGTGATCAAGCAGTTGCGCCGGGCATACCCTCAGGCCAATATCGCCGCCGTGGATTATGATCCCGGAGCCAGCGAAGTGAATCAATTGAACCGTATCAAGCTGATGCTGTCCCAGGCTATTGCCTGAATAATAAAAGGAAAGAACGTCTCAACGGTAAGGCTGAGGCGTTCTTTCTGCTGCGATAAAATGAATTATTCGGCTTTGGTCAGAGCGGTGGCCTGCAGGTTCGCGCCGTTGTACCAGTAGAGGAAGCCTTCCAGATCGATGACATCGCCAACGTTCAGGGCTTCCACAGCCTTGTACACGTCGGTATCCTGGCCGCAGAGATAGAATTCCACGCAGACTTCATAGGTCTGGCCGTCCTTGGAAACCTTGAAGTACAGGTCGTCAGTCTTGTTTTCGGCGTTTTTGTAGGCGAAGGCAGCGCCGGATTCATCATAAGCTTCCACGGTGACGCCCTTCACGGCCACCAGTTCATTCTGATGGGCGATCAGTTCTTCAGTGGGCAGCAGTTCGGTCACGTCGGTCGCTTCGGCGATCCAAGGTTCCGCTTCCAGGATTTCAAAGGTAGCGTCAATGATTTCCACTTCGCCGCTCCAAGCAGATTTGTAACCGGTTACGCGCACTTTGGTGCCGGGCACCAACTTAGCGTAATCTTCTTCGCTGATGGGCAGTTCATACAGGAAGTAAGCGCCGTCTTCCGCCTGCAGATAGATCGTGGCTTTATCAGCCCACCAGGACTGCTTGGCCTGAACGTAAGCTTCAATGGTCACTTCGGATTCCAGTTCCGCGGCCACGTATTCTTCGTGGGTCATCACTTTTACTTCTTCGGCCACCGCGCAGGCGGTCAGGGTCAGCATCAGCATAGCCAGAACGAGCGCCAGAATCTTTTTCATGTCTTTTGATCTCCTTTATGTTTATTGGGGAACCATGTATATTATACCCAAATTTGCAAAGGAAGTAAAGAGAAAATAACATGGAAAGTGAAGATTTACGATTTTCATGGGGAAGAGGGATCAGGAAACAGGCAGCAGGGAGCGGATATTATCAACCATATCAAATCCAATCCCTGCTCCCTTCTCTATTCTTTCTTCTTTTCCTTCACCTTTGTTCTTACCCAATATGCGCCGATCAGCACCCAAGCCACGGCCAGCACTGCCAGCAGCGTGACCGCTGTGCCGGGCAGGGGTCCCAGTTCCTTTTTGGCGTCGCTGATATTGCCCGCCTGACCACCGATCTGGTCCAGCCGATACAGGGAATTGATCTGGCCGTACAGGGAATCGATGTAAGCGTCGTCCACCGTCTTTTTCCTGCGAACGGATTTGGTCACTTCCTCGATCAATTGGCCCGCGGCGTCGCGCAGGGACGCGGAGCCGTTGAACACAGGGGTCACGAAGGTGTGGTCTGTGTTGTTCATCAGCAGCTCGGAGGCGTCGATCTTGATGCTGTAATGATCATTGTTATCTTCGCCCTTGCGGGACAGATAATCCTGATAAACTTCGGTCTGCTGGGCTTTCAGGGTCACGGGTACGTAGCCTTCGGTCATGGCGTAACCGGTCTGCGCCTCGTCGGAAATCAGGAATTGGGCAAACAGCCAGCTGGCCAGCACCTCCTGGGGATCCTGCTTGTTGAACACGCACACGGACGGCCCCTGGGAGATCATGACGGGATTTTCGGGATCAAACTGGGGAACAGGCCGCACCACCAGTTCAAAATCCACCACCTGATCGGCGGCGATGTCCATGTTGGGGGCGTCGGCGCCCATCCAGGTGGCGCCGGCAGTAGAGTCCACCGCGAATACGCACTGGCCCGCGTTCAGGAAATTGCCGGGGTAGCTGGAAATCTTGAAGGTGGAGAAGGAACCCTGCTGCACGTGATCCCGAACCGTGAACAGCATTTCCTTTGTCACGTCATTGAAAATCTGGATTTCGCCGTCGGCGGTGGAGTAAGGGGCGTTTTTCTGCTTCAGCATCTGGATCATCATATTGTCCGTGGACTTATAGATGAAGGGGATCATGGTTTTCTGTCCGTTCAGCAGGAAAGTGCCGCTTTCATCCTTTGCCGCCGCTTTGTCGGATACTTCCCACACGAAATCCCAGGTGGGCACGTCGGGAACGGTGTAGCCCAGAGCTTCCACGAAAGTTTTATTGATGTACAGCGCTTCCGTGGAGCGCATGAAGGGCAGGGCGTAGGTAATGCCGCCGATTTTGCATTCCTCCAGGAACTGAGGAACCACTTCTTCCGCCTTCGGAGAATCAAAGCGCACTTCGCTGCCGCCCAAGCCGTATTTGCCGTTGGCGATCAGATCGTCCAGGGGGGTCATCACATGGCTGCCCGTCAAGTAGGTGGCGATGTGGTCGGGATAGGTGATGCACACATTGGGGGTGGTATCGGTGGCGATGTTGGTGATCACGTCGTTGTAAATGCGGCTGTAATCGGTGTACAGGCGCATATTCACTTTGATGTTGGGATACAGGGACTCAAAATCCGAAATGGCCTTGGTATATACGGCGGTCTGGACTTTGTTGGTATCGTTTTTCGCCCAGAAGGTCAGTTCATAATTCCGGCTGGTGTCAAAATTGTCCGGGATCACAAAGGCGCTGGAATCCTGGGACCCGTGGCAGCCTGTGAGGCACAGGCACAGTACGGCCAAAAGCGCAAGGCAAACCGCTTTTTTCATGTTCTTCCTCATCCTTTGGTACCTCCCCGGGATACGCCCGCCATGACCTTCTTGCGGAAGATCAGGAACAGCACGATCAGCGGCACGGAAATGACTACCACCGCTGCCATCATAGCGGGGATATTCTCACGACCGAAGCCGTTTTCGCGGATTTCCTGAATGCCGTTGGATACCAGATAGTAGTTGGGATTATCGGTGATCAACCGGGGCCACACATAGGAATTCCAGCACTCGATCACTTTCAGAATGACGATGGTGATCAGCGTGGGGCGGCTGATGGGGATCATGACGGTGAGCAGATACTTAAAATCCGTGGTGCCGTCCACCCGGGCGGCTTTGTACAGTTCGTCGGGAATTTGCTCAAAGTTTTCTTTGAGCAAATAGATGTAGAATACTGAGGTGACGGAGGGCAGGATCAGGCCGGTAAAGGTGTTGCGCAGGCGCAGGTTGGTGATGGTAACGAAATTGGTGATGACCACCAGTTCGTTGGGGATCATCATCAGGGACAGAAACAACGTAAAGGCCAGCTGCTTTCCCTTGAATTCCAGCCGGGCGAAAGCAAAGGCCGCGGGAATGATCACGATCATCATCAGCCCTGTGGTAACCAGGGTGAAAATGACGGTGTTCAGGAAATAACGGCCCAGGGGCACGGCGGTAAAAGCGTCGGCGTAGTTTTGCAGGGTGGGGGCCAGGGTGAAGAATTTGGGAATGTATTCCGCGTTGTAAGTGGAATAGCTCTTTACCGAGGTCAGCAGCATCCAATAGAAGGGAAACAGCACCATAAGAGCCCAAATGGTCAGGAAAATATAGTCGAGGGTGTTGAAGGTACGTTTCCGGGCGGCGGCGCGGCGTTCGATTTTATCAAAGTCCAGCTTTTTTTCCATCTTTTTTCACCGCCCCTCAGTAATGCACGTTTTTCCGGCTGATCATCAGGTTGATGCAGGTGATGGTCAGCACGATGGCAAACAGGATCAGGGCCGCGGCGGAGGCGAAGGAAGGATAGCCGCCGCTGTTGCCGTACAGCATATCGTACACATAGCCCACGATGGTATTCATGCCCGCGGCGTTCAGATCGGTGCCGAACAGGGCGATGGCGTCGCTGTAGGCCTTGAACGCGCCAATAAACCCGGTGATCACCAGATAGAAGATCATGGGGGAGATCATGGGCAAGGTAATTTTGGTAAATACCCGCCAATTGGGGGTGGCGTCCATCTTGGCCGCGCTGTAATACTCGGGATTGACCGAAGCCAGGGCGCTGGTCAGAATCAGAATTTTAAAGGGCATGACCACCCAGATGGTGTAGAAGCACAGCACGAACATTTTCGCCCAGTAGGGCCCATCGATAAAGTCCACCGACTGCCCTCCGAACCATTGGATCATCAAATTGATCAGGCCGTCGGAATAGGCCGTTTTTTTAAACAGGATCATGAACACCAGGCCCACGGCCAGGGTGTTGGTGACGTAGGGCAAGAAATACACGGTCTGGAACAGGTTCCGAAGGGGCTTGATGGCGTTCAGGCCCAGGGAGATCAAAAGCGCGATACCGGTGGAAAGGGGCACCGTGATGATCACCAGCAGGAATGTGTTTTTCACGGCCTGCAGGAAATAGGGATCCCGCAGAACATAGGAATAATTGTACAACCCCACGCCATAGTAGGTTTGGGACGCGGAATTGTAGCCCTCTTCAAACGAGTAAACCAAGACGTCTATCAAGGGATACACCATGAAGCATCCCAGAAACAGGATGGCCGGAAGAAGGTACAGCCACCCTTTCAGGTCGTTTTTTTTCATTGCTTTCTTCCTCCCTCCCCGTTATTCCACCGGGAACGGGATGCGCTGTTCTGTTTCCGCATCGAAAAGGAATACTTTTTCTGGGGACAGAGTGAATCGCACGGTTTTTGCGGTTTTGTCCACTTTGTTTTTGGCGGGGATGATGGAACGAATTACCTCATTGCGGCAGGCAGGATGAGCGGAAACCACGCTGGTATCCCGACCCATTACCTCTACCCGGTGCAGATACACTTCAAAGGAGCCTTGTACATCCAAATTGAACCCCTCAGGCCGGATGCCGATGATGACGGGCTGATCCTTTACGCCTGGTACAGCGCATACGGCAGCATCGCCGATGTACAGCTGTTCATTATTTACTTTGCCGTCAAACACGTTGATGGGCGGCGTGCCCAGGAAGGTGGCCACGAACAGATTCACAGGGCTGTCGTACACGTCCTGGGGCTGACCGATCTGCTGCACCACGCCGTCCTTCATCACCACGATCATATCGGAAATGCTCATGGCTTCATCCTGGTCGTGGGTGACAAAAATGGTAGTGATGCCGGTTTTCTGCTGAATCCGGCGGATTTCTTCCCGGGTTTGTAAACGAAGCCGCGCATCCAGATTGGACAGAGGTTCGTCCATCAGCAGCACACGAGGCAGCTTGACGAGAGCCCGGGCGATGGCCACGCGCTGCTGCTGGCCGCCGGACAGCTCGCTGGGTTTACGCTCCAGCAGCCCGTCAATTTGCACCAGCTTGGCAACAGTCATGGCTACTTCAAGCATTTTCTGTTTGGAAAGCTTTTTATCCCCACGCAAATTTTTCAGGGGGAACTGAATGTTTTCCAGCACCGTCAAATGGGGGTACAGAGCATAATTCTGAAAAACCAGCCCCACGCCCCGGTTTTCGGGAGGAAGGCGGGTCACATCGTCGTCGCCAAAGAAGATTTTGCCGCTGGTGGGGGTTTCCAGACCGCTGATCAGGTTCAGCGTGGTGCTTTTACCGCAGCCGGAAGGCCCCAGCAGGCCGATCAGCTTGCCGTCGGGAATTTCAAATGTGAAATCATTGACCGCAATTACATCATCGCCTTTTTTGTTGCGGTTGGGAAATCGCTTGGTCAGGTGTTCCAGTACGACTTTCATGGCTCTCTCTTCCCTTTTTACAAATTTTCACTGGATATGCAGGACTGCGCGGTTCCATTGTATTCCAGGCCCGTTGAAAAGTCAATGTTTTCGGGAATGGCTCAGCAGGAACGATCATTCATCAAGGATTGCTCAAAGCCGCTGAATTACCTTGAAATGATTTCTACGCAAGGAGAATTTACAGAAAGGAGACTATAGAATTTAACCCTCCATGGCTCGCCGGATCTCTTCTGTCATTTCGCCGCCGTATTCATCAATTTGGAATACTTCGCCGTATTGGGTGCCGGCGGGGAAGCTTTGCGGATATTTCTTCACCGTATGTGAGAAGCGCTCCCGCATGCGAACCTTCAAATGCTCCGTGGCTTCTTCCTCGCTTTTGCTGTTCAGCACCTCCGTCCAGTTTCCGTCATAGGGCAGCCATTCATAGAACTGGGATTTATGCTGCAATATGCCGTCAATTTTCCGTTCGATGCAATCATCGCACACCACGCCTACGTCCGCTCGGAAGGGGGCGGGCAGGGTGAAGCCATCCTCCGAAAACAGAATCACCGGCGCTTTTCGCAAAGCCGGAACATCCGGGCAGAACAGGGGCACCCCCACCAGATAACTGCAATCGTTTACCAACTGTCCGCACGCCCGGTGATCTGGATGATAATCGCAGCTGCGGTGCGTGATAATTACATCCGGGCGGATGGTACGAATATAGCGCATCAGCTTTTCCCGGGTTGGAATATCCGCCGTCAAATATCCATCGTTCAGATCCAGCGTATCATATTTCAGTCCATATACCGCCGCCGCGTCCGCCATTTCCTGTTTTCTGCGCTGGCGCAGCGCTTCTTTATCCATGGTCATGTGACCGGCGTTTCCGTTGGTGACAGACAGAAACACAGCTTTGTGTCCCTGCTTGATCAAATGCATAGCAAGCCCGCTGGCCCGAAGATCCATATCATCAGGATGGGCCCCGATCATCAGAAAGGTAAGCATAGTTTGAAACCTCCCCAATTATTTTGGTTGACGAATTAGAAAAGCTTTTCCATAATTATTTTCGACACATTTGACGGATATTCCTTTATTTCCGTGCATCCGAAGATGAATTCATGCTTTTTTTTCTATCGGAACAGAAAGAAACATAAAGAAACAACAGAGATCATTATGAACGAAAAATCGAGTGAGATTATGAGCACAAAAAAAGGCAACCATTTGGAAGCTCTTTACGGTTGCCTTGGAATGAATATGGCGTGAAGAGAAAATAACTCAGCGGCGTTCGCGGCGGGACAGGTCAATGGTGGGCACGATGTCCCAATCCGTAATGTCGTGGTGCTTCTTGGGCGGTTCCCCGCGCTCGATGCGCTTATTGTTAGCATGGATTTCCAGCGCGTATACGATCACCAGGACAATGCCCAGGATAAAGCCGATGATGCCCGACCAGATCATGGGGATTCCTCCTTGTACGTTTCGTCGGATACGGCCCCGGTGTAGGCCGAAATGTCGGCCGGATCAGGGCTTTGATGTAGCTTTCTTTTTGAGCTTGATGCTCGGGAGGCCGATAATGTCGCGTCCGTATTGATGTTACACTTTCCTCCATACTGGCGGATATACGTTTTTTCCTTCTCGGCTTTGCGGATCGTTTCTGGCAGAGCCATAAATACCAACATCTCTCCTGGCGTTATTATAGCACGGGGTTAGTCCCTGTGTCAAATAACATGGCGCTGATTTCAGAGTACCCGCGCCACAAATGCCATTGCGGACGCCCTGGAAAATGCTCGCAAAGAGGCAAAATAAGAGGCTGTAGTCGCCAAAATAGTCGCCAAACGCCTGAAAACCGAATACCTTTTACAAAATAAAAAAGCCCTGAAACGCTTATGTTTCAAGGCTTTTCTCTTTATGCGCTCGGCGCGACTCGAACGCGCGGCCTTCAGAGTCGGAGTCTGACACTCTATCCAACTGAGCTACGGGCGCA
>JAUNMW010000340.1 GCA_030537395.1 Clostridia bacterium
CTGCAGGCCGATTTAAGCACCCTGCAAGCCGATTCTCAGAAGGAAAAAGAACAGCTTCAGGAACAAATTGCCGCCCTGAACGCCAAGCTTTCCGCCGAAAAGGAAGCCCTTGCCCAGGCTCAGGCGGCAGCTAACAGCCTGACCCAGGAAAAAGAAGCGCAGCAGGCCGATCTGAAATCCCTGCAGGCAGAAGGGGACCAGGTCCGTGCCCAAGCCAATGCGCTGACGGAAGAAAAAGCCAGGCTGGAAGCGCAGATCACCGCGCTGCTGGCGTCCGCCGAGCAGGAAAAGGCCGAATGGGAAACAAAAACAGCCGCATTGGAAAAGGATTTGGCTCAATCCCAGGCAGCGCTGGATACCGCGTCAGAGGAAAAGAACGCCTTGCAGGAGCAGCTGACAGCCGCGCAGGCCGATTGGAGCGCCGAAAGCGCCGCGCTGACGGGCGAAATGGATCAATTGCGCCAGCAGTCCGCCGCCTTGGAAACCAGCCTGCAGACGGCCCAGGCCGGGCAGGAGCAGGCCCAGGCGCTGGCGGAAAGCCTTGCGTCGGAAAAGGATGCCCTTCAAGCTGATTTGGAGGGCCGTCTGAACGCAGCACAGCAGGAAAGCGACGCCCAGCAGGCCCAGCTTTCCGCCCTGGAAAAAGACCTGAAAACCACCCAAGACGCCCTTTCCGCCGCGCAGACAGAAGGAGAAGCGCTGAAGGATCAGCTGAAAACCGCCGCTGATACAGCAGCCGCCGACAAAGCAGCCGCGGAAAAAGAAACTCAGGCGCTGCAAGCGCAGCTTTCCGCCCTGCAGGAAAGCGGGGAGGCCCTGCAGGCCGAATTGAACGCCGCGCGGCAGGATCATGAAGCGCTGACAAATCAGGCGGACGCGCTGCGGGCGGATTTGCAGGCGGCGCAGAATCAGATCGATCTGATTTACGGCGCGCCGGATAGTTCCCTGCACCGGGCCTGGAGCATGAACACCAAACTGCAGAATTTAGTGACGCAGCTGACCAGCGAGCGGGATGCCGCTCAGAAGCAGCTTTTCTACACGGTTCAGGAACGCGACGCCCTGCAGGAGCAGGTAAAAACCATGACGTTAGGCTTCCAGGACGCCCTCGGTAAGCTGTCCGCCGGAAATGAGGGGGCCACGGAAGAACAAAAGCAGCTGGCCTCTTCGATTGGCAAACTGCTGCTGCAATGTCTGGCCCCGGCCCAGGAAGAGGACCCCATCCAGAACTTCACGCTGGCTGTTTTCCATGAAGAAACCCCTCTCTATTCCGAAACTTTCGCCCTTTCCGCCAGCCAGGAAGCCCAGCTTCGCGCCCTGTGCGATGAATGGAACGCATCCGACGCCCCGCTTCGTATCACATTAGAACCGTAACCCTTTCATCCCTATCGCCTCCGATCCTCCGCCTGAGCGGAATCGGAGGCTTTTTTCTTCTGATTTTACTCTTTTTTCGTGCACTCATTACAAAATTTCTTCATTTATTTAATTTTTTCGGCAAAATTGTGTAGAAAATATTGCGAAACACTTGATTTTTGGTGCCTGTGTCGTGTAAAATAGGGTAAGACAGGCACGTTATCATTTTTTTGCCTGCCACGAGCGAGGAAGGATGAAAAAAAGTGGCCAAGCGCATTTTATTGGTGGATGATGAACCGCTGATCCTGAAGGGTCTGCGTTTTACCCTGGAACAGGAAGGTTATGAAATTCTCACCGCCGCGGACGGCGAAGAAGCCCTGCAGGTGTTCTTTGACGAGCCTGTGGATCTGGTGCTGCTGGACGTGATGCTGCCCAAGCTGGACGGCATCCAGGTGTGCCAGCGCATCCGGGAAAGCAGCAACGTGCCCATTTTGATGCTCACCGCCAAGGGCGAGGATATGGATAAGATCCTGGGCCTGGAATACGGCGCCGACGATTATATGACCAAGCCCTTCAACATCCTGGAGGTAAAGGCCCGCATCAAAACCGTGCTGCGCCGCGCCGCCCAGCCCGCCGCCAACGAAGAAAAGAAGATCATCCGGGTTCACGATATGGAAGTGAACATCGTGAACCGGTCCGTCACCCTGGGCGGCAAGGAAATCCGCCTGACCGCCAAGGAGTTTGATCTGCTGCAATTGTTCATCACCAACCGGGGCAAGGTGTTCAGCCGGGAAACCATGCTGGAAACCGTGTGGAAGTACGATTATATGGGCGATGCTCGCACCGTGGATGTGCACATCCGCCGCCTGCGGGAAAAGATCGAGCGCAATACCTCCCAGCCGGAGTTCATCTTCACCAAGTGGGGAGTGGGCTACTATTTCACCGATAAGGATTAAAAATCCATTCACCAGCATCCGCTGGCAGATTCTGCTCGCCTTTCTGCTGATCGTGGGCCTGTCTTTTTATGTCATGGCCAGTTGGATCGGCAGCATGGTGGGCGATTCTTTATTTGAACAGCGCATCCGCTCCGACCGCGCCAGCCTGGAAACCCTGGCCACGCGCATTTCGCCCCTGGTGGCCCAGAGCGATGCCCAGGCGCTCCATCGTCAGCTCCTCGCCGCAGGCGGCGAGCTGGGGGGGCGCGTTTTGCTTTTGGATCAAAACGGAAAAGTGCAGTTGGATTCCTATGGGGAAATCCAGGGCCAGCGGCTGGAATATCCGGAAATCGCCAACATTCTGGTGAAGGGCCAAAGCGTGGACTACGGCGTGCACGAATTGGAATCCGGCGCGGAATTGGACACCACCCATCTGCTCTTCACCCGCCGCTCCAGCGCCTCCTGGGTGGGCTACTGCACCGCCGGGGTGGTGTACGCTTCCGATATCATCGGGGTGCTGCTGCTGGTCTCCCCCGTCCAGGAGATCATGCAGACCCTTTACCAGCTCCAGGATCAGATGATCCTGATTTTTGTGCTCCTCGCCGCCGCCGC
>JAUNMW010000341.1 GCA_030537395.1 Clostridia bacterium
TGGTACACCTCCTCCATGCCCTGTCTGCCGGGCCAGACTGGTTTATCGCGACAGGAAGCCCAGAATTCTGAAATCCGAGGGCGGAAGCAGGCAGTGGCTCATGATCCGTAGATTTCGATGCTCTGGCTGTGGCCGCTATCATAATGAACTGCCGGACTGCCTGGTGCCGTACAAGCACTACGAAGCCGAAGCCATTTCAGGTGTGATCGACGGAGTAGTTACTTCTGATGACCTTGATTCAGAAGACTACCCATGTGTGTATACCATGCTGCTCTGGATTCGCTGGTTTACAGGAAACCTGGAACGCATCGAGGGATATCTGCGCTCTGTTGCTTATGAGCTTTCTGATTACGATCAGGAGGTATTGTATTCACAGGTACCATTGCTCGAATCCATACGCCATAGATCCCCATGCTGGCTGGAACAGATCATCCGGTCCGTTTATAACAGTGGCGGGTTTCTGCTGCCGGTTTATTATTGAACCTCGTGCACCTACTTTTCTTATACTGTCATAATCATGCTCTGTATAGTGATCTCATAAGGAGGTTACTATTATGACGATAAACAAAGAATGGCAGGATAACGAGGCGCTGCGCCGCTATACGTTGATCGCTCCACTGTTACAGGAGGATCTGGATAACGCCAAACGTGTTGCCCTTCGGAAACAGATTGCAGAAGCCAACGACATG
Source organism: Clostridia bacterium (assembly GCA_030537395.1). GTDB lineage: Bacteria > Bacillota > Clostridia > Christensenellales > Aristaeellaceae > RUG563. The sequence continues at coordinate 690 of JAUNMW010000341.1, forward strand.
ACGATCCGTTCGTTATACCGCTACGAAAAAGCATTTAAGGATCAGGCATTTAACGGGCTGAGGCCGATGAACCGGGAAAAACGCCGATCACAGGCCCTGCCGGATAACTTCGATGAGCTTGTAGATGAAGCAATCCAATTAAGACGGGAAGTACCTGAGAGATCTGTATCCCAGATAATTCTGATCCTGGAACTGGAACATCGTATCGCACCGGGGGTATTGAAACGTTCAACACTGGAACGCCATCTGTACAAGGCAGGTTTTGGAGCTAAACATTTGAAGACCTACAAGGAGGCACGCGAGAGCTCATCCAAGCGGTTTTGCAAGCCACACAGAATGATGCTGATCCAGGGCGATATTAAATATGGGCCAAAGCTGCCGATTGGTAAGAATGGTGCAAAGGTACAGACCTATCTTTCTTCTGCCATCGATGACCATTCACGTTTTGTGATCGCATCGAAGTTTTATGATAACTGTGAGGAAACTATCGTTGAAGATACTTTTCATACAGTGCTTCTGCGTGCCGGTAAGTTTGACCGGGCATACTTTGACAATGGTTCTCAGTATGTAGCCAAACAGCTGAAACTGTCCCTGGCAAAACTTGGTATTCACATCGGATACGCGCCTGTAAGAAGCGGAAAATCCAAAGGAAAAATCGAGAAGTTCCATCAGGTAGTGGACGCCTTCGATCGTGAGTGCAAGCTGAAGAATGTTAAAACTCTTGATCAGTTAAACGCCCTGTGGTCCCTCTATCTTGAGGAGTATTACCACAGGAAAGCACACAGCGGGATAGCTGAATACTATCAGAGCCAGGGTGTTGTTGTACCCGCCGATGGCATTACCCCTGTTCAGGAGTGGAACAGAGACTCCAGACCACTTACTTTTATAGATACAGCCACCGTTGCTGAAGCTTTTCTGCATCATGAAACCCGCAAGGTTGACCGCGGAGCATGTATCAAATTTCAGGGGAGGAAATACGAAGCAAAGCCTTCACTCATTGGCCAGGAAGTTGAGATTGCTTATGATCCGGTCAGCCCGGAAACCATCAGAGTATATCATCCGCATGTAGAGCCCTTTGAAGCCAAGCCATTACAGATAAAGGAGTACTGTGATCCAAAACCGTCACTGCCTGCCGCAATACAGGCAATGGATAAGCCTGAGACTTCCCGATTACTGGACGGATTGGAAAAACGACACCGCGAATCTAAAACAGTGGTAGCCGATGCCATCTCTTTTGCTGATTACAGAAGGGAGGGCAAAGACAATGTATGAGTCATTTTTCGAAATGAGCAGAACTCCATTTACCAGAAATGTACCACCGGAGGCGCTGTATGAAACACAGGCTATGAGTGATACCCTTGGCCGTCTTATGTATGTAGCAGATAAAAAGTTATTCGCTGTTGTCACGTCTGATCCGGGCTGCGGCAAATCCACACTGCTGCGTAAGTTTGATGCCATGCTTCCAAAAGATGAATACATTCTTCTTTATCTTTCAGATTCCAAGCTGACTCCGAAATGGTTCTATAAGGGACTGCTCGAGCAGCTGGGAATGGAATCGGGATTCTACCGTGGAGATGCCAAGCGGCAACTCCTGAAAGCAATCGAGATCATTCAGGGCGTACAGAAAAAACGTGTTGTCTGTGTTCTGGATGAAGCGCATCTGCTTGATAAGGAGATGCTTGAAGAATTCCGCTTCATGCTGAACTATCATTTTGATTCCGAAAGTCCGATGGCTCTTGTATTGTGCGGACAGACGGAGCTCTGGGAAAGCAAGCTTCGCCTTCAGCGTTACACGGCCATCCGCCAGCGGATAGACATGTACTGTACACTTCCTCCATTGAACAGGGCCGAATGCGACGTGTATATCGATTCACATATGAAATATGCCGGATGTAAACAGGATGTCTTCACAGACAACGCCATTGATAAGATATATCAGATCTCCAACGGTATTCCGCGGATGATCAACCGTGTGTGCGAAAAAAGCCTGATGTATGCCTGTCAGAGGCAGAAACGGCTGATCGATGATCACATGATCAGCTTTGTTGCAGAGCATGAAATGCTCGCCAACGCAATAATAGAAAAATAATTCCTGCCGGGCTTCGGCCCGGCGTTTAGAACAAAAAACGATGACAACAAACAGAGCAGTTCAGAGACAATCAATGAGAGCAACTGGATGACAGCTCATGAGATCAGCAACA
>JAUNMW010000062.1:0-3373 GCA_030537395.1 Clostridia bacterium
CAGACATCTGCTTTCTGATAAAGCTTTTCCTTGGCTTTTCGGACAGTCTGACCAATAACAGCCCTAATCTTGATGAAAGATTGGGGTTGTTCCTTTTTTGTCCGGAAAGCCGCATATAAGGCTCTTTGTCAAATGTTTCGCCTTTTCATCCGCCAAAACCTGCAAGGTTTTTTCAAAAATACTGAAAAAAGGCATTGACAAGCAGAATGAAAAGTGGTATACTCTTTCTCGCGGTTGAGAGAAACGCTCTCGGCGCGGTATGATGGGGAATGGTGTAACGGCAGCACCTACGACTCTGACTCGTATTGTCAAGGTTCAAATCCTTGTTCCCCAGCTTTACGCCTCCATTGTCTAGAGGCCTAGGACGCCGCCCTCTCAAGGCGGAAACATGGGTTCGAATCCCATTGGGGGTGCCACCCATAAACGCCACCTTGATAGAAGGCGGCGTTTTCTTATGCAGAAAACGCGAGGAATATTTGCGCCATGGTGAAAAATGGTCTATAATAAGCCCTGCGTGTAAACACGCTGACAGATTTCGCGCTTGGGAAGAAGGAAACGATGAACAGGGATTTAACAGTGGGGAAGCCTTCCTCGGTGCTGTGGCGCTTTTGCCTTCCGCTTTTCGGAAGCATTACTTTCCAGCAGCTCTATAACATTGCCGACAGTTTGGTGGCGGGAAAATTCATTGGGGAAAACGCTCTGGCCGCCGTGGGCAACAGCTATGAAATTACGCTGATCTTTATCGCCTTTGCCTTCGGCTGCAATATGGGCTGCTCAGTGGTGGTGAGCCAGCGGTTCGGAGCCAAGGACTACCTGCAGGTAAAAACGGCGGTTTCCACCGCCATGATCATGACGGGCGCGGTGTGCCTGGCCCTGATGGCTTTCGGGCTGATCACCAGCCGCCGCCTGCTGACGCTGCTGCGCACGCCCCAGGAAGCCCTGGCCGATTCCGCGCTGTATCTGGATATTTACATCTGGGGATTGCCCTTTATGTTTTTCTACAATGTGGCCACGGGCACGTTTTCCGCCCTGGGGGATTCCCGCACGCCCTTCATTTTTCTGGCCATTTCCTCCACCGCCAATATCGCCATGGATATCCTGTTCGTAACGGTTTTCGGCATGGGGGTGGACGGCGTGGCCTGGGCCACGTTCATCTGCCAGGGCGTCAGCGCGGCGCTGGCAATGACGGTGATTTTGAAGCGAATGAAAAAGCTGCCGGCTGCGGGCGGTAAAGCACCCCTGTTTTCCTGGATGCTGCTGAAAAAAATCGTGCTCATCGCCGTGCCCAGCACCCTGCAGCAAAGCTTCATTTCCATTGGGAACCTGATCATTCAGGGCGTGATCAACGGCTTTGGTACCGGCGTGATGGCGGGTTACTCCGCGTCGGTGAAGCTGAATAACCTGGTGATCACGTCCTTTACCACCCTGGCCAACGGCATTTCCAATTTTACCGCCCAGAACATCGGCGCGGGCAAAACGGAGCGGATTCAGCAGGGGTTCCGGGCGGGGCTGAAGATGGTATGGCTGCTGTGCGTGCCCTTTTTCCTGCTGTATTTCTTCGCGGGGGAAATGTTCATCCGCTTTTTCCTGGACGCGCCCACGGATACGGCGCTGCAAACCGGCGTGATTTTCCTGCGCATCCTGTCGCCCTTCTATTTTGTGGTTTCGGCCAAGCTGGCGGCGGACGGCGTGCTGCGCGGCGCGGGGCGGATGCGCCAATTCATGGCCGCCACCTTTACCGATCTGGTGCTGCGGGTGGTGCTGGCCATCGCCCTGTCCCGCACGGCGCTGGGCTCCGCCGGCATCTGGTGCGCCTGGCCCGTGGGCTGGTGCATCGCCACCGTGCTGTCACTGGCCTTTTACGCAAAGAACTTTGCCGGAAAGAAGCAGGCGTGAACAAGCGTTTTGCCTGATAAGGCCCGTTCCTGATAAGGAGATTTCGATCGATGAACCTGTATTATCGCAATTTGAAGCGGATGGGGATCGGCATGGTCCTGGTTTCCATTGTCAATCTGTATTATGAGGATCTTATTCGTTCCGTGCTGACCACCATGAATTCCGCGTATGTGGATTATATACCGCTTTATTGGGGAATTTGGGTGAAGAACCTGATCGGGACAGCTGCCGGCGTGACAGCGCTGCTTTTCTATCGGCAGAAACGGCGCTATCGCATAGGCGCTACGATTCTGTTCAACCTGTGTCTGGCGGAGGCCGCGGTGATCATCATCAGCACCAATGGTTCCTTTGGCGTGAGAACAAACGGCCTGGTAGATATGACCATGCTGATGATGGGCATTCTGACCTACACCATTTCGCAGACGGACAGGGATCTGAACCGCTGGAAACGGATCAGCGGGCGGGATCCCGCGGTGCTGGACCTTCGCCTGCATGACCCCGGAGATTTTTTCAACACCATTCAGGCGGGGCCCCAAATGGTGATCAATGAGGAATATGCCTCTGTGGTGAACCGCTTTCTCGCCTCCACGGGCCCTGTCCCCCTTCGGATCAATCTGCTGTGCCCTAAGCATGTTTCGGAAACCATGCAGGATATGATGCGGGAAGTGTTTGGCATGTATTACGAGATGGAAGAAAAACGCATCGAAAAAACGCTGGAGAAGAATTACAACCGCATCATCGTGCTGCTGGTGATCAGCCTTTTATCCTTCGGCCTTCTCCGTCAGTTTACGCTCCTGGATGATGAAACGATTGTATGGCAGGTCATCGGTAACTTCGCCGCCTTCGGCCTTTGGCAGATCGGCACCATCCACTTTGAGCGCAATGAAGGCTTTGATGAACTGCTTCTGATCCACTGCGCCAAATACGCCCGGCTGACGATTCTGGAAAAGAAGGATATGCAGGGCTGAGGATATAATAGAAAGAACAGGACGGAATAATAAAAAAAGCCATATCAGGCGCGCCTGATATGGCTTCTTTAGAATTATCTGACAAATTTCGTCAGGCCGGAGGAGATCCACACTTCGTTGCCGTCCACGTTGATTTTATACCAGCCGTTGCCGTTGGTGCCGATTTTCGTGTCCAGAACGGTATACCGTTCTTTGAAGTGCACCGTTTCAATATAGGGATACTCGGTTCCGGCGTCCATGCGGCCCCTGCCGCTGGAAGCGGTGATTTCGATGGTGCGGCCGATTTCGGCGTTGTTGCCGAGCAGCGGATGATCATAGGGATCGATGTAAATGTTTTCCGCCTTGATCCAGCCGACCACCGGAGCGCTGCTGTCGGCCCGTTCCTTCAGCTGAATCCACACGTCGCCGCCGGTCACTTCAACCTGTCCCACATGGAAGTTTTCACCGAATTCCACCCAGCCAAAATTCCTGGAATACGCGTCGGGCGCGGCATAGATGGCGCTGTCATA
>JAUNMW010000062.1:3383-4920 GCA_030537395.1 Clostridia bacterium
CATACATGACCCAGCAGCTGTTGTTTTCGATGTCTTTGTTGCGAAGAACCAGAACGAGGGCTTCGTTGTTGTAGTCGCTTTGGCTGGCACGGATGAAGCCGCATTGGGTGCATACATTGCCTCTGAAGGTATGGAGGGAAAAGTTTCTGCCGTTGTAGCTGTGCTGAATGGGGCTTACGAATTCCCAGCCGCAGGCCAGCCCCTGCATGGGAACGACGGTAATCAGGGTAACGACGATGAGGATCCAAATCATTTTCTTCATGGTTTTTCTCTCCTTTTCTCTGTTGAAGCTGATGCTTGACTGTGCGGGATCCATACAGTTCAGAACACTTGCGTTATTTTCCGGGTTTCTGGAGCATCCTTTCGTCTGCTCTGCTGTTTCCCTTTGACAGTTACATCATATCACCAAGGTCTGGAAAGCTGTGAAACGGATTTTACCCGCTGATTTTCCTGCCGTTTTTGCCTTGGAAAGGCAATGCTTTCCGAAGGTGAAAGCGCTATTGCGGAACGACGCAGTTGGCGGGAAGATAGGCGCGAACTCTGCCGCTTGCGTTGATAAAATCAGCGAAAACATATCCGTTTTCTTCAAAATAGACGGTGATGGAGGTCCCTTTCGCCACATTGCTGTTTTTCAGCGCGTTGAATTCTTCGCCGGGGCCGTACAGCGCTTTGCAGCTATGGGCTACGCGGGCTTGTTTCCCTTCCAGCTGAATCATGGGCAAGTGTCCCACGCCGCTGAAGTAGGTATTGGTCACATACACTCTGCGATAATAGCTGGGGTTTGCTTTGAATTCAATGCAAATGTAGGTGGTTCCGTTAAAGGATTCGCGCCATAGCCCTGTTACAGAATATACACTCCGATTGAAGTATGTGTCGTCCTCGCTGTAATCGCCGTTTCTGCCGGGCCCGATAAAGGCGGTAAAGCCGGTATATTTTCCGTCGCTGCGGAATTCCATCGCATGGGGAATGGCCGGGGATGAACCCCAATCGGGCTGCTCGCTTGATGCGGCAGACGCGGCTGGAACGTCTTTTTCTGTCTGGAGGGCGTACAAAGCGGTCTGCGTTTCATTTTGAAGTAGGGTCAATTCGACAATTTTCGCCTGCAGCGCATCGTTTTCCTGTGCGGAAGCTTCCAAAGCGGCCTGAGTTGTCGTTTGCGCTGCGTTCAAATCCGCCAATTGTTTTTGCAGGGTCTTATTCTGTTCCCGCAGCGCATCGGCTGACGCCTGCGCGCTTTCCAATTGGAGAAGCAGTAAATCGTTGTTTGCCTGCAGCGCCGCGTTTTGTTCTTCCTTTGCGCCGGAAATGGTTTGAGCGGCTTCCAGCTTTTCGGCCAATAAGGCATAATCGGCCTGGAGCGAATGATATTGATCGGCGGAAGCTTTGGCGGCGTTCTGAGCGTCTTCCAATCGTGCGTTCAGCGAGGCGCAATCGGCTTGCAGCGCAGCATATTGATCATCAGCTGCCTGCGCTGCGGCTTGCGCATCCGCTTTTATCTGATCATTGTCAGCCTGCAGTGCTTCATATTGCTCGCTGG
>JAUNMW010000062.1:5020-15610 GCA_030537395.1 Clostridia bacterium
CCTTCTGGACGGCGGCCTGGGCTTCCTTCAATTGGCCGCTGAGCTGCGTGTTCTCGGCGCGAAGCGCATCATCCTGTTCGCTGGCCTTCTGGACGGCGGCCTGGGCTTCCTTCAATTGGCCGCTGAGCTGCGTGTTCTCAGTACGAAGCGCATCATCCTGTTCGATGGCCTCCTGGACGGCGGCCTGGGCCTCCTTCAATTGGGCGCTGAGCTGCGTGTTCTCGGCACGAAGCGCATCATCCTGTTCGATGGCCTCCTGGACGGCGGCCTGGGCCTCCTTCAATTGGGCGCTGAGCTGCGTGTTCTCGGCACGAAGCGCATCATCCTGTTCGCTGGCCTCCTGGATGGCGGCCTGGGCTTCTTCCAATTGCGCATTCAGCGCCGTTTTTTCTGTCTGCAAACCGGCGATTTGTTCATTGGCGGCGTACAGCTCTGCCTGCAGCGTGTCATTCAGCGCTGTCAGGGAATCCAGCCTGCTTTGAAGAGCCGAAACAGCTTCCTCCTGGGGATCATCGGGCGCAAGCAAGGCTTCAGGCGCTATATAAACCAGCTGATTGAACGGATCGCTCTCATCCAGATAGTTGAAATATACGGCTGTTCCATCCGGCAATTCCCAATAAGCGAAAGAACCCGCCCCCGCCTGCCAGCCGCTTAGCAAATCTTCCCGGCTCTGTTCCGGCATGGCTGCCGCATAATAGGCAAGCATGCCCGTCCAATCGGGGGCCCCATGCGCTCCGTACTTGCCTTCCAGGATTTTGATGGCTTCCGGGCTCAGATTGCGCGTAATGCGATACATCACCGCGGCAAGCTGATCCCGGATAAATTGATAGCCTATTTCGGCGTAGCCTTCATTTCCTTCCAGTCGGCTTCCTTCCAGAAGCTCGGTAGGATACCAGCCCAGCATGGACGCTGTATTCGTCAATTCCGCCGCTTGAATATCCGCGCTTTCCTCCGCCGCTTTCACTTCCTGCAGGGACATTCCCCATGCAATGCCGTTTCGGACCGTGAACGGGGATGCTTCAGCCGCGAAGGCGCTGTTCCCCCAAAAGGAAACGGAAAGCAGAACCATCGTGATTGCCAATGCCAAGCAACGTTTCATCATACTGTGCCTCCACTGTATTTCATCTGAAATTCGTCTGTTGATGGGATCGGGAAGAAAGAACGCCTGTTTGGGGTGAACCCAGCCATGCGTTTTTGAAAGGAGCGTCACTCCGCTGCTTCATAGCTTTTTTCCCATACTTCCGTATAGGTTTCCAAAGGGGAAACGGACAGCATGCACATAAGACAGAAGCATTCATAGGGATGTGTAACGTATACGGGCCCCATGGAACAGTTGGTCAGAATTTGATTGGTGGATTCAATGAACTCAATATAGCGCTTTTTTTCATTGGGCATCTGATCCACCTGCAGCGCGTAAATCAGGAAATTCAGGGTGATCAGATCAAAGCGCTCCACTTCCGCTTTTTTCAGCAGGATATCGTTGATATGCTTCCGGCTGAAACGCTTGCCCTCGAATTGCGCATTCAGGGTGGAAAACTTGGCCGGGGTCAGGTTGCCGTGACGATCCAGCGGGGTGGATGAGCAAAGAATATGCTCCAAATCGCTTTCGGTGATTTGTCCACGAGTGAAATGCGCGCGTTTTTCATCCATTCTGCGAAGATATTCCTGCTTTTCAAAATCATACATCCGGTCCGAATGGCTGAGCTGATCCCGAAAACGGTCCATGAGCATGTCATAATCTTCATTTTCCGCAATGTTGTACTGTTCGGCTATGATATCGCGCGCCTGATCGTAAAGCGCTTGGAAGCAATCATAAGCGGTATCGGCAATTCGGCTGCCGGTTTTGCTTTTTAATCCGGAAAGATAGCTGATCAGCTTGGATTCATCCTGAATGGCCTGGTAGGATGCTTCCCGGCCGGTGGGATGCCCGTCGTAAATCAGCTTCATATCCAATTGATTAGGCTCCGTTTGCTCATAGATTTCCCACAGCTTTTGAAATTTGTAGTAGCCGTAGCCGTGTTCATAGCAATAGAGGCAAATGATTTCAAAGGGGGTTTGAAGGTTCAGGGTGGGTTCGTTCAGCGCTTTGTACAGGAAATCATTCACATCCTCCACGCTCATTTTCAGCCCAAAGCCCAGCAGAAGAACCACCTGCCGCTTTACGGTCTGCTGGGTAAGCCAGTTCTTGCTTAAGGCGCTGAGCTTGGCCGTGGTGGGCGTGAAGGAAGCGGGAACGCCGTTTTCATGAAAGGCGTCGATGATAATGGCCTGGTAATCTTTCAGCGGAACGTCCCGAAACGACGCGACCGTCATATTGCATTTTTTATAGATGTATCGCCGCAGATAATCGCCGAAGGGAACCGGATGAAGCGATTTTTCAAGCGCTTCATAGATCAAATCCGCGTCTTTTTCCTGGAAATATTCATGATCCACCGCGTTGTACAGCTGATCCCAGGCTAAGGAGGTGAAATTGTAGCTGCGGTCGTTTGTTTCGCTCATAATAACACTCCGTTTCTGATGATTTGCGGATCCTGCCATGCTCCTGTTATTGGAATGAAGCCAGCGCAGAAGAAATCCAGCACATTTTTCCGTTTGCCAGGATCTGATACCAGACGCCGCCGTCCGTGCCGATTTTGGTGTCCAGGATCTCATACGCCTCTCCAGCCTGAATGGTTTCCAGATAGCTGAACTCCGTACCGGCATCCATGCGCGCCCGGGCGCTCTTGGCCGTGATCACGATCATGCGGCCCACATGTTCCTTGAGCTCTGCCGCCCGATCAGGGGCGGACGCGTACTTCTGGAACGGGAGAGAACAGCCTGCCGCGGAAGCTTCCATTTTGGTCAGCGCTGTGCGCGGCTGAAACGGAAGGGCGAAAGGCGCTGCGGTGGGCGCGGCCGGGGCGGCTGTGGGCGGGAGGGTGGGTGCCGGAGTGGGCGATGCCGTCGGCTGAACGGTGGGGGAAGCGGTGGCGTTCTTCTGATACCGGAAAGTGACCGAGGCCGGGCTGGCCGCGCCGCTGCTTACAGAAACTGTTACCTGGGCAGGGGAGATCAGGGTGTAATCCGGTCCCACAACGCTATGATCCGCCGTGATAATGGTATTATAGCTGATAACATATTCCTGCTGTGAAATCACTTTTCCGTTTTCTTCCGCATAATAGACGGGAATCGTCAGAAAAACCGCGGCTGTGGCGGCCGGCGTTTCCGTGGAAACGGGGGCGGCGTTTGCCGGCTTCTCCGTACCGGCCGCAAATGGCGTGGGCGCGGCTGAGGGCAGGGCGGGGGAAGCGGTCGGGGCGGGGGAGGGAGACCGCCGGAGCACACCGCCGTTCCGGAAAAACAGAAAGCCTACGCAGCACAATGCGGCCAGTAGAACGAGCAGGAAAAGGGGAAAAAGCTTGTTCCGTTTCGGCTGAACGGTGTTTTCTTCCGCCTCCTTCCCGCTGTCTGCAGCTTCCGGGAGAACCGGTTGCTCAGCGGGGGCGGCAGGGGGATCCGGATGCTTCGGCTTTCCCAATACGGCGGCCAGTGCGCTGCGCATTTCTTCGGCAGTTTTGAAGCGATCCTCCGGATCATAGCTGCACGCCTTCAAAATGATCTGCGCCGCTTCCGGGGAGGCTTCAACGGGAGGCTCTATTTTTTCGCCCGCAAGGCGGCGCCGGATGGCATCCTGCTTTTCTTGCGGCATATACAATTGGGAATGAGGAAAGAAGGGGAGCCGGTTCATATTCAGCAGCCGGTACATGGTCAGCCCCAGGGAATAAATATCCGCCCGGGCGTCATAGGGCTTGGCCGCGGCCACTTCCGGCGCGATATAATACGGCGTTCCTTTGGAACTGAGCCCCGCGGAACGGTGTTCCAGGGATCTGGCGATCCCGAAATCGCCCAGCTTATAGAACACACGGGAAGGAATTTTTTCATTCACGAATATATTCGCAGGCTTGATGTCCCGGTGTATGATATTCTTTTCTGCGCAGAATACCAAGGCGGAGCATATATCCATGCCCAGCTTGAGAACTTCCTGCTCGCTCAGCTTTTTATCGCTCAAATAGTTTTCCAGGGAAGTGAGCAGCTCCATCCGAATGAAAATATAGCTGCCGATCCCGTCTTCCTTGGGAACGACTTTATAATCCTCGATGCTGACAATATTCTGCATCCCCTTGAACTGATCCATGATTTTTACTTCATGAATAAAGTCCTGAACCGCCTCGTCAAAGAAGGATTTGGAATCCTGACTGCTGAAGCCCTCGGAAATGAGCTCATCCTGTTCTTCGGCGTCATGGGGGATAGCGATCACTTTAATGGCCGCGCGAATAGAGGGATTGTCCCGCCGCGCGGCTTCATATACGTTCGCGTAGGAACCGGCCCCCAGGGCCTTCATTATTTCCCAATCGGACCAGCTTTCGGGCAAGGTAATCATACAGGTTCCTCCAAAATGCTGTATCTATGAAGAATCCATCGGAAACCGCGGGATCATTCCGCGTTGAATCCTGTTCATTGTATGCGTACGGTAACAGTATACCAGAAAAGGAAGAGAATAACAATCATCGTTTGGAGAAAAGCGCGGAGAAAACGGGGCCGGGTTCCGGGCGTTCCGATGCGCGTTTCCGTTTGGGAAGCGGCGGGTAAAATCCGCTTCACAGATTTCCCGGACCGGATGATATGATGAAACCGTCCAAGAGATACCGCAACCCCAAACGAAAGGAAGTGAGCCACCCCCCGCGAAGAGAGAACGCCATCCCCCGGAAAACGCCGGACCGGCCGGCAGAGGAAAACACCACGTTTCCATCGGAGCAGCCCACGGACAGCAGTCTTTGCTTCCCCCCTGCGGAAGCGAATAACCAAAACACAAAAATGAATGGAAAAATGGAGGATAAAAAAATGGAAAGCACGATCATGAACGAAACCGTCATCGAGACCCCCGCTATCACCAAGAAGGAAGAATCCGCCCCTGCCCAGCGCAGTTTGCTGAAATTCATCATTCTCTCGATCCTCACCCTGGGTATTTATCCCATCGTATTCTACACCGGGATTGGTAAAGAGCTGAACAGGAAGCTGACCCCGTTCGACAACAGAAACACGCTGAATTACTGCCTGATTTTCTTCCTGCTCACACCGCTTACCGCCGGGATCGCTTCTCTGGTGTGGTTCCATCATATGAGCGAGCGAATCGGCGCGGAATTGCTGCGCCGGGGCTATGAAAAAGGCTTCGGCAGCAAAACCTTCTGGGTTTGGGGTGTGCTGGGCGCGTTGATTCTCGTCGGCCCCCTTGTGTACGTAAGCAAGCTGTGCAAAGCCATGAACACGCTGGCCGGGGATCGGGCAAATGCCTGATCCCTGTGCCGGAAGAAAACGAAACGGAGCCGGGCGGCGAAGCGGCGCTCAAGGTGCACTGTATACCCCGGCTGAGATACGGAACCGGACCGAAAAAAGGCCCCGAAGCCTTTGCCGCCGTCTTTCGCGCCCCGGGTGGAACGATTGCTTATCCCGCATCGAACGCGGCGGCGCGATCATAGAAAAAAGCTGACTCTCCCCAGGCAATTTCACTGGGGAGGGCTTTCTTTTGCTGGAGGCGGAATGAGATTATTCGTTTTCCCCCTGCCTCCATCCGGTCAGGCGGTCAAACGCCGGCCAGGCCAGCGCGGCATAGAAGCGGTGCCCCTCCGGGCCGATCACATGATCGATGTTTTGGGGAGCGCCGGCCTCCTGATAGTACGTCCGGGCGATTTCCATTTGTTCCAGGGCGGAATGCAGCGGGAAGATGGCATCGTCCTGGCCGTTGACCACGATCAGCGGGCGGGGGGCAATCAGGCCCGCCAGATCGCCCATATCGAATTCCCGGATGATGCCGGGAATATAGTTGCAGGCGCAATGGCGCCGCACCCCGATGGACGCCGCGAAGCCGCAGAACGCGCAGGAGGGCATGGCCGCCGCAATGCGCGTATCCAGCGCCGCGGCGTATATAGCGGCTGTGCCGCCGCCGGAATTGCCCATGACGGCGATGCACCGGGGATCGATCATAGGAAAATGAGCCGTTACCGTGTCGATGGCCCGGGAAATATCCCAGCAGCGTTCCCCGATCAGCGTATGCCCCAGCAGCAGCGCCTGCAGCGCGGGATGCAGACAGGCCGGGCCCTCCGGCGTACCGCCCCGCTCGCCAAACCCCCGCTGCTCAATGGCCAGCGCCGCATGCCCCCGGGCTGCGATCTGCCGGGCAAAATCCCGGTCGCCGCCGGTGATTTTTTCTTCGTCGCCCTCATAAATCGACCGGCCCAGGGAAATGTGCATACCCTTGGAATGCCCCTGCAGGCAGATCACCAGCGGCAGCTTTTTCTCCGGCGCATTTTCGGGCAGCAGCAAATGGCATACCGTGTCCACCCCCGGCTCGCTGGCAAACAGAAAGCGGATTTCCGTGCATCCGTGTTCCCCTTGCTTCGTCCATTCGATCCGGAAATTTTCTTCCTCCGCCCGTTCCATGGGCAGCCCCAAAAGCGCCGTCAGGCGATCCCGCGCCCGATCCTGCCAGTCCCCAAAGTCCTCCTCCGGCTGTCTGCGCATCGTGAAGCGGCTTTGCTCCATCAATGCCATATGCCTTACCCGCGGATCCAAAGACATGCGCGTCCCTCCCCATCACGATTTGCTGTTATTTCCTTTCTATTCTATCACCTTTTTCCGCGGAGGGATAGATTTGACAATGAAAAATAATTCGCCATGTTCAAAGATTATTCTGGAACAGAAATCTATGTTCAGAGAGCAGTAACTCATCCAGACAGGAATGCCCCGCAAATAAAGGAAACCAAAACGGAATCCAGCAAGCGGAAAATTGTCTTGATTCCTGCGGTTGCCTCAATGATTCCCAAAGGGAACCCCAATGAGTTCATTTTGGGTGGAGAAAGCCCAATGACCTACCAACAGGTCAAACGAATGCTGACACGAATCAAGAAGGATATTGGATTCGATGAAAACCTGTCACCCCGCAGATTCAGAACAACAGTGTTGACGGATATATACGAAGTCACGAAGGACATAAAACAGGCTCAAGCCGCCGCTGGTCATACCACGGCGGCAATGACCTTGAAGCATTATGTCAAGGGACGCACGCAATTGAAAAATACCGCAGAGCCAATTTCTGCCTTGTACGGCATTGAAAACAATACGATGTGACACCTTTGTGATTTTGGATAGATGCCTGAACCCGTTGAAATATAAGGGTTTTCGGGCTTCCATAACCGCCAAAATGTGACACGCCATGTGACACAAACAGAGATGAGGTCTATGAGCATGTATTTCATTATCCCAAATCATCTATGAATTCCGTAAAGAACGCATAAAAAAACCACCTTGTTCCAGGTGGTTTTACTGGAGCTGATACCCAGATTCGAACTGGGGACCTCATCCTTACCAAGGATGCGCTCTACCGGCTGAGCTATATCAGCACGCTCCAGCGCGTCAACGGGAATATAATACACCTTTTCAGGAAAAATTGCAATACCTCAAATTAAAAAAATTTCAAAAAACGCAAACTTTTTTGTTATCTTGTCAACGAAGGAAGAAAAACTTCCAAATACAACAAAATTCGGGCAAAAAAGCACAAGAACCGGGACCGGAAAAGGAAAAAAGAGGGGGAAAGGGAAGCGTTCCGCGGGGGGCCGGGAAGGGAAAGAAGGCTTTCTTGGTTTTCCATTCGTATTGGGAAAGACAGCGCGGGGGGACGGCAGGAGGCGGCGCCCGGAACGGGCGGGATGCGATCCATGGAAAACCGGCGGAAAATAGGACGGAAAAAACGCCGGAAATGCGGTAAAAAAAGATTTTTGTTTGCACGGCCGGGGCCAAAAAACAGTTGCAAGCCGCCCGGCGGTATGGTATACTGAATCGGATATGTTTTGACCCACTTATCAGAACAGGAGGAGACTGTCACATGCAATACACGAAGGAAGTTGAAGACATGGTTTGTGTCGCCAAAGGCCCGAACCATGGTCCCGCTCCGATCCCTGAAGAAGGCAAATGGATCCAGGCCAAGGAAATCAAGGATATTTCCGGCTACACCCACGGCATCGGCTGGTGCGCTCCCCAGCAGGGCGCCTGCAAGCTGAGCCTGAACGTGAAGAACGGCGTGATCGAAGAAGCGCTGGTGGAAACCATCGGCTGCTCCGGCATGACCCATTCCGCCGCTATGGCCAGCGAAATCCTGCCCGGCAAAACCATCCTGGAAGCCCTGAACACTGACCTGGTGTGCGACGCCATCAACACCGCCATGCGCGAACTGTTCCTGCAGATCGTGTACGGCCGCACCCAGTCCGCGTTCTCTGACGACGGCCTGCGCATCGGCGCCGGCCTGGAGGACCTGGGCAAGGGATTGCGCTCCATGGTGGGCACCATGTACGGCACCAAGGCCAAGGGCACCCGTTACCTGGAAATGACCGAAGGCTACGTGGTCAAGATGGCGCTGGACAAGGACGACCAGGTGTGCGGCTATCAGTTCCTGAGCGTCGGCAAGATGATGGACGCCATCAAGAAGGGCGTGCCCGCGCAGGAAGCTTACGAAAAGAATCTGGGTACCTACGGCCGGTTCAAGGCTGAAGACGGCGCGGTCAAGTGGATCGACCCGCGGAAAGAATAAGGGAGGCGCAGCACATGGCTTTGTTTGAAAATTATGAAGGACGTATGCCGCAGCTGCAGCCCGTCCTGGACAAATACGGATTCAAAAACTTTGACGAAGTGAAAGCCTTCACCAACGGCAAGGGCGTGGACGCTTACTCCATCGTGGAAAGCACTCAGCCCATCTGCTTTGAAAACGTAAAGTGGGCTTATGAACTGGGCGCTGCCATCGCCATGAAGGAAAACGCCAAGAACGCAGCGGAAGCCGCCAAGTGGATCGGCACCGCGCTGCAGGCCTTCTGCATCCCCGGCTCCGTCGCCGACCAGCGCCAGGTGGGCATCGGCCACGGCAACCTGGGCGCCATGCTGCTGGACGAGGAAACCGAATGCTTCGCTTTCCTGGCCGGCCATGAATCCTTCGCTGCCGCCGAGGGCGCCATCAAGATCGCCCTGAACGCCAACAAGGTGCGCAAAAAGCCCCTCCGCGTGATCCTGAACGGCCTGGGCAAGGACGCCGCCATGATCATCAGCCGCATCAACGGCTTCACCTATGTGCAGACCAAGTATGATTACCTGTCTGCCGACGTGAAGGAAGACCACGCCCTGACCATCGTGAGCAAGACCGCTTACTCCGACGGCCCCCGGGCCAAGGTGAACTGCTACGGCGCGGACGATGTGCGCGAAGGCGTGGCCATCATGTGGCACGAGGGCGCGGACATCTCCATCACCGGCAACTCCACCAACCCCACCCGCTTCCAGCATCCCGTGGCGGGCACCTATAAGAAGGAACGCTGGGAAGCCGGCAAAAAGTACTTCTCCGTGGCTTCCGGCGGCGGCACCGGCCGCACCCTGCATCCCGACAACATGGCCGCCGGCCCCGCCTCCTACGGCATGACCGACACCATGGGCCGCATGCATTCCGACGCGCAGTTCGCGGGCTCCTCTTCCGTGCCTGCCCACGTGGAAATGATGGGCTTCCTGGGCGCTGGCAACAACCCCATGGTGGGTATGACCGTGGCTGTGGCCGTGGCCGTACAGCAGGCGCTGACCAAGTAATTCATTTGAAATGATCAGGCTCCCGGGGGAAACTTCGGGAGCCTTTCCTCATTTACCCGTTTGCAGCGATCAGATCGGGGCTGCAAATCGAAGTTTCGGAGGTGTTTTAATGAATAACAAAGGTGTTGGCGCGATTTTCTGTTTGATCTCAGCCCTTTTAGCAAGTGTACGATACATAACGGCCGCGATTTTCATGAGCAATGTGGTGAGCTGGGACAGTGGGCTGTACCAGGCTGGATTAGAGTATGTAGGATCTCCGTTGAAAGTCCCGGCCATTATTGCGCTTATCGTAGGCGTTTGCTTCCTGGGACTTGGCGTGGTTCAAGACATCACAAAGCGGGATAAATGAAGCACGGATTACAGTTTGATGAACAACGATTGCTCTGCCCGTCTGGATGATTTTTCAGAGATACCGGCGGTTCCCGAAGCAGCCGGAAACCTTTCCAAAAGGAGAAAAAGCCATGGATCACGTGAAGGAAGCGGAACGGCTGTTTCTGGAAGGCTACAACTGCGCCCAGGCGGTGTTTTGCGCTTTCTGCGATGAAACGGGCCTGAGCCTGGAGGACGCGGCGCGGCTGTCCTCTTCCTTTGGCGGTGGCATGGGCAGGCTGCGGGAGGTATGCGGCACGGTTAGCGGCGCGCTGCTGGCTCTGGGCATGCTGCGGGGCTATGCAGACCCCACGGACCCGGAGCTGAAAAAAGCCCATTACAGGCTGGTGCAGGAATACGCCCGCCGCTTCCGGGAGGAAAACGGAACCATCATCTGCCGGGAGCTGCTGAAGGACGTGCCCGTTACCCCCGGCGATACCCCGGAGCCTCGGACCCCGGAATTCTACGCCCGCCGTCCCTGCCTGCGGCTGGCAGGCCAGGCCGCGGCGATCCTGGATGAAATGCTTTCGGAATCACAATAAAAGGAGAGTACAGAGTTCAGAGTAC
>JAUNMW010000062.1:15620-16071 GCA_030537395.1 Clostridia bacterium
TCTGAACTCTTCCCGCTTGTCCCGTCCTCAATAAATGGTCATCAATAAGGAGGAAGCGAAATGATCCGCCACATCGTACTGTTCAAAATCAAGGATGAATACAAGGATGAAATTCCCCAACTGGTAAAGAATTTCTATGGCATGAAGGGAAAAATCGAGGGCATGCTGGATCTGGAGGCCGGTCAGGACGTGCTGCACAGCGAACGCTCCTACGACCTGGCCCTGATCACCGTGTTTGATTCCATGGCCTCCTTCCAGGCATATCAAACCCATCCGGTGCATCTGCCTGTGAAAAAACGCATGCATGAGGTGCGCAGCGGTTCCGTGGCCTGCGATTTTGAATTCTAAGGATTCATCGAAGCAATGATTGTATCGCATTTCGATCTGCGATTTATGGCGCCCTTTAAGTTACAGAGTTAGAGCATACTAAGGGGAACGTTGGGGCTGTCCG
>JAUNMW010000063.1 GCA_030537395.1 Clostridia bacterium
CTGCGACCATCGTTTCTTCATCGCCCATATAGGCTTTGATTTCATCGGTGATGGCCTCCATCTGGTTTTGAAGTTCTTCGGCAAGTTTCCGCAGCTCCATGAGTTCTTCGACCTTGGCGGTGATGGTGGTGGTGGGTGTGCACATTTTGAATACCTTCCTTTCTTCGTTCGCAGAATCATTTCTGCTTGACAGTTGTAATTATAAACGAATCAGTTTAAAATGTCAATAGGCAATTTAAACTTTTTTGATAAAAAAATATATTTCATATTGAAATATTTAATTATATCGTGTATAATTGAATTGTAAAGAGGTGATTAGATGAGCATGGTAGAAACAATAAGAATTGCTTTGGTAAAACGTGGGAATATATCAGAATCGGAACTCGCGCGAAGAATGAAAATCAGCCCGCAGAACCTACATAACAAAATGAAGCGCGACAATTTTACCGAATCAGATTTACAGGAAATTGCGGAAGCGATGGGCCTGAGACTTGAAATAGCGTTTTATGATAAGGAAACCGGAGAAAAAATATGATGCAGCAGTATCCGACTGCTTTACAACAAGAACCAAGTCGGAAAGATTAAAAAATTGTAATTTACGTTTCTGTCACATAGATAGCGCTTGAAAAGCGTATGCCTGAAGTACGAGAAAAAACATGAACTGCCAAGGAACATTGCAGCAAAATTTATCTATATCATCAAAAAATCTGTCGTGTTGATTATGGCTTACATTTTCTTATATTCCATAAAGAAGTGTACAGGATAATATGGTGTTCGGGCATGTTTTCTGAAGGGTCTGCTGGATGAAACCTTCAAAACTCGCCTTATTCAGCGTTAATTGCTGAATATGCAAAAAAAGCGTGACAACAGATTGCGTGTCACGCTATTTTCGTTATGAAATAATAGTTCGTTTTCTGGCGTTACACCTCCCTGAGAACAGGAAGAGCGCACCGTGACAACCGAGCATTTCCACCCCAACGAGTACCCCAACGGGAATGATACTGGCTATAATTGTTTGACCTTTATTCCTTACAATTCAAGGGTTTTCTAAACTTACTGACATTCTTTGACCTTCGATAACACGGGGATGGATGGGTTCAAATCCCGCCACCTCGACTACGAAAGCCGTTGGAATTACTGCATTTCAGCGGTTTTTTTATTGTCTTTTCCAAACGAAAAATTGAGCAAAACAGCGTAAAAAAAAGAAAAATGAGTGTAGTCAGAACGGTAGTCAAACAAAAACCCGCCCCATTACGGGACGGGTAGAAGAAAAAGGCTGTCCTTTCGTTTCAGTGCTGGGTAAACCTTTCCATACTGGTAAGCTTTCCGTCGAGAGAATCATGCATACGCTTGCGAAGTGTTTTGGTGCCATAGAGATCAAGCAGATTTGCTGAACCGGCAATGATCTGCAGCTCCATCGCCACAATATAAGCGACATCCTTGCCGTAAGTATCCAATACAGATTGAACGATGTCCCACTTCTCGTCAATCTCTTCATGCGTTTTCGGAACAATGTACGTTTCACGCGGGTAGCCGCCTGCAACATTCTCCATTTCATCCAGACTGAGTTTATATCGATTTGCAATACCGTTCATCATGATTTCCATGACTTTTTAGCCTCCTGCCCTGTGGGCGTTTCACTCATTTTCTGTCCCGGTGTTTTTCACCGCGGACATTATTTGATACGTATCAAAAGAGCGGGTGGCAGGGAAAAATGAAAATAAATGAAATTATTTGAAATAATCTGAAAAGTTATGACAACTCTTGTTGATTTTCTACCCGGCCCATATGTTCACCCGGAGAACAAAACCAATTAGGCTCATGCACAGCCATGATCCATGTTCGATGAATCCGGTTAATGAGAGCAGTGCCGGGGACTTTATCATGTAATGATCCATGAACAAGTCCGTTTATCCATTATTTTCGTTCTATCTATCAAATGCTTGCCAAGTTAAGCGAAACATGGTATTATTTTATGCGTGTAGAGCTGCTGCGGAAATAGCAACACATTATAAAACAAGACATAAAAAGCTACATAGGAGGGGAAAAGAACATGAAGAAAATTCTGGCTGCTGCACTGATCCTTTGCCTGATGGCCGCCTTGGCGGTTCCGGCGCTGGCCGATACCCCGTGGGGTACCAGCATCATGTACGTCAAGACTGAAAACGGAAAATCCGTCAACGTGCGTTCTTCGCCTAACCTGGGTGACAACGTGATCGGCTCCGCGGCTTACGGCCACGAAGTGCTCGTCGATTGGTCCTACGCCGGAAACGACGGCTGGACCAAGGTGGTTTGGGGCAGCATGGGCGACGGCTATATCATGAGCCGCTACCTGGTGGATTACAAACCCGGCCCCTATACGCCTTCCAAAGAACAGAAGGAAAAGGATGACGCCAAAGCTGAACTGGCCAAGCTGAACAAAGAACTGGCCAGCGAAAAAGCAATTGCCGAGCCCTTCTACATCGCGGCCCGTCCCTCCCGTGCCACTGGCTGGGTCAATTTCCGCATCGGCCCCTCCACCACCACTTCCAGGATTCGCTCCCTGGACGGCGGCAAGGAACTGATCGCCATCGGCGAAACCACCAATTGGTACAAGGCCCGTGATCCGGAAACGGACAAGGTTGGCTATATTTCCAAGAACTACGTGACAAAGCTGGCCAAAAAGTATGTGA
Organism: Clostridia bacterium; assembly: GCA_030537395.1. Classification (GTDB taxonomy): domain Bacteria; phylum Bacillota; class Clostridia; order Christensenellales; family Aristaeellaceae; genus RUG563. The sequence continues at coordinate 2,673 of JAUNMW010000063.1, forward strand.
CCGAAACCAGCGACGGCACCCAGAAGCTGGGCACCTTGAATGTAAACGGCGCGTTTGATCTGTCCTGCAAACTGCCGGAAGGCTACAGCCTGCAGGTGGTGAACATGAACGGCAGCAAGATCGTGGCGTCCGTTCTGCCCGCGGACATGACCCGGCCCCAGATGTACCTGTCCATCGCCTATGACGAAACCTATGGCGCTGTGGAACGGATGAATGATCTGACCGCGGAAGACCTGGCGATCCTGGAAGCTACTTATCAGGATATGAACCAGGTGGAAATTTCCTACAAGGAAACCGGCCATGGCACCAAGCTGCTCATCGCCCGTGAAACCGGCAGCGACACCGATTTCGTGGATATCCTGGCCATCTACAAGGGCTACTTCATTGAATTCAACATGACGCCCAATCCCAAGGCCGCGACTCAGACGCTGACGGACGCCCAGATCCAGATGTGCGTTGATTTCCTGACCGACCTGGATTTTGTGCCCGTTCAGAAATAAGGGCCTTCAAGCAAGGCCCGGCCAGAAAACGGCATATAGCATATATCACGCAGGGGGCTGTCTCAAAACTCATTTTTTCGCATGAAAATGGCACGAGATTCTGCCAATTTGGTTGGAATCTCGTGCCATATTTTATAAGTTTGTTTGTCATCCTGGTAAATACTTCCTGATTTGAGACAGCGCCTTCGTTTAACCTGTTGTTGACAAATGGTTATGAATGGTTTTAAACATTAACACTTTTATGATCAATCGTTATTCGTTTCGGCAAATCGTCCGTTCAAATAGTGTGCGATGGCGTTATAAAAGCTTTCCGCGCCTTCCAACAGCTTATGGGTGTCCTCGATGGAGCAAATATAAAAGTCTTCATAATCGCTGCGGTTCCGAATCAAGGCCGCGTTGGAAATCAGGGCCCCGTACCTGCGCGGAAGAATATCCGTTTTCAGATAACGGAGAGTAAAACGGGAAATTACTGCCGAATGTTTTTTGAAATCTTCCCCATCCAAAGCCAATACAGCGCGCATGGCATGAAAAATGCAGTAATAAGCCCGATTGTTGGCGGATGCGTAATCGTTTACGTTTGCATCCCTTTTGGCTGCGGCAAGCATTTCAAGAGATTTTTCCAGCCGGTAACGGGAAAGCTCAAGCAAGGCATGTTCAGGCACTGATGCGCACCCCTTCCTGCTGGATGCTGCGGAAGAAAGGCATGAAGGAAGCTTGGGATTGAAAATAAGCGCGGTTTTCCACAATGGGAGAAATAACGACGCCGTGTTCCAACAATAGATCAGCAGCGGCAGCGCCAACCTGCCAATTCTTCCGTGCAATTTCCTGCCGGGGGGTGTCTACCAAATACATGACATCAATATCCGATTCCTCGTCGGCGTCATGCCGCGCATAGGAGCCGAACAGAATCACATCCAGTTGCTCCTTGGGGTACAAAGCGCGGATTCGTTCGCTTAACTGATCAATGATACCGCGGGCTTCCTGCTGTGAACACATGGTATTATTCCTCCTTTCTCCAAAACCATTATAACACAGTTTCATCGTTTGATACAAGGGCAATACTTCAAATACGAAAGGGACGACGCTTCTGTGCTGATCCTGCTTGATTTTTAAACCCATTCGTTGTAACATATAAAAACAAAAGATTTTTGATATGATGTTGCTTTTTACATAACAACGAAAGGGGCACACATAAAATGAAAATGGGCGAAGCGGGGAAAACCGTGCGTTTGGGCATTTTGGGGCTGGGGTGCCGGGGATATGAGCAGACCGCGCTGCTGGCCTCCATGCCGGATATCCGCATTCAGGCGGTATATGATCCTTACCCGGACCGGATGGAGCGGATGGTGAAGCGGCTGAATGATCTGGTATCCTGGCCCACGGAAAAGGCGGAGAGCGATGAAAAGCTGCTGGCGCGGGACGATATCGACGCCGTGATCATTATGACGGACTGGGAGTCCCACATCCGGCTGGCCATCCGCGCCATGGAGCTGGGCAAGCACGCGGCCATGGAGGTGGGCGGGGCCTGCTCCGTGCAGGAGTGCTGGGATTTGGTGCGCACCGCCCAGCGCACCGGCATGGGCTGCATGCTGCTGGAAAACTGCTGCTACAACCGGGAGGAAATGGCGCTGCTGAACATGGTGCGGGACGGTTTGTTCGGGGAACTGGTACACGTGCAAGGCGGGTATGAGCATGATCTGCGGGACGAAATTGGCCTGGGCGACGTGAACCGGCATTACCGGCAGCACAATTTTGCCAGCCGGAACGGGGAACTGTACCCCACCCATGAGCTGGGCCCCATCGGCATGTATCTGGACCTGAACGGGAACAACCGGATGGTGTCGCTGGTTTCCATGGCCTCCAAGGCCGCGGGCTTGGGCGCGTGGCTGCGGGAAAACCGGCAGGATCGGCCCGATCTGCAGAAAAGGGATTTCCTGGAGGGCGACGTGGTCACCACCATGATCCGCTGCGCCCGGGGCGAAACCATTCTGCTCACCCATGACTGCACCCTGCCGCGGCCCTATTCCCGGGACGGACGCATCCAGGGCACCAAGGCCATCTGGATGGAGGACAACCGCTCCATCTATGTGGACGGCGTGACCCCTCACCTGCCCAAGGATTTCAGCCACAGCTGGGAAAGCGACGCGCCGTATATGGACCGGTATGAAAGTGCGCTGTGGAAGGAATACCGGGAATTCGGTCTGCGGGGCGGCCACGGGGGCATGGATTACCTGGTGCTGCGGGGCTTCATCGAGGCCATCCAGCAGGGAACCCCCATGCCCATCGACGTGTACGATACAGCGGCACTCATGTGCATTACGCCGCTCAGCGAACAGTCCATCGCCTGCGGCAGCATGCCGGTGGCTATCCCGGATTTCACGGAAGGGCGCTGGCTCACCGGCCGGCCCCGGGCGGAGGGCCCCTACCGGCTGGCGCGGTAAACGGAGGAGAACAAAACCCCGCTTCCTTCATTTGTGTAAAAATTCTGTAATTATTTCACGGGATGGAAGGATTATTCCATTTTGCGTCGAATAAGTACATTAGAAACGCAGAGAAATGAGAGAAAAACCGGAGGGCTCCCGGTCATATAACGAGAGAGGAGTTGTTCTCATGAAAACCACCATCACCGCCAAGAATATGGTTGTAACCCCCGGCATTACCAACCGTATCACCAAAAAAACCGCCACCATGGAGCGGTATTTGAAGCCCGATACAGAAATGTTTGTACGCCTGCGCCGGGAACGGGATGAACGCATCTGCGAAATCACCGTTCCCATGAACGGCGTGACCATGCGGGCCGAATCCTCCAGCAAGGATAATTTGTTCATGGCCATCGACAGCGCTCTGGCCAAGCTGGAACGCCAGATCCTGCGCCACCGCACCAAGCTGGAAAAGCGGCTGAGGGAAGGGGCCTATCAGGAGGAGACCGCCGAATTCATCGAGGATATTTCCGCCTACGGCACCGGAGAACGCAAGATCGTGCGTACCAAGGAATTCCCCGTGCGCCCCATGGCCGTGGAAGACGCTATATTGCAGATGGAGCTGCTGGGCCACAGCTTCTTCGTGTTCGTGAATATCGAAACCGAGCGCACCAACGTGCTGTATCTGCGCAAGGACGGCAATTTGGGCCTGATGGTGCCGGAGGCCTGATCGCTTTTTTCTCCAGATTATATTTTCTGTTTTTGCAGGGCGGGGAGTTTTTCCCGCTCTTTTATACTGTTAACAATAAAAGAAGGAGATAAAAAATGACCTTTCCGCAGTTGGAAAAGAACATGACAGATGTGATCAAAGAGCAGCAGGTGAAGCTGGGCTACCGCAGCGAAAGCGTATATTTGTTTTATCCGCTGCTTTCTTTGAACCGGCTGCTGGGAACGTGCCTGGACGCTGATCAAATGACGAAGGCCCTTTCGGCGTTTTGTGATTTCGCGGAAGAAAGGCTGGGGCAAATCGAAGTATCGCGTCAGGGGAACCGGTTTTGCTTTGTCATTCCAACCCAGGGGGCGGACTATGTGCATGCGCATACGGGCGAAAAAGAGTTTATTGCCGAATTGGTGCGCGTGATTTCTCGTCCGGGGACTGCGATCGGCGATGTGCTGGCGCTGTTCCATGCGTATTCTGACGCGGTGCACGCGGAAAAGGTTTCCCACCCGGAATACGATTATTTGATCTATTTTGAGCGCGGCGAGCCGGATGCGTACTGGTACTGTGTCAAGGATGAAGGCGTTCATTTGACCTATCACCGGTATACCCCGGAGGATTACCGGGATTTTTACGCGGAAGCGTAAAGCGATGTTGGCTTTCCCGCGCGGCTGCGCGGTTACAAAAAAGTGCGCACTTTTCAGGCGCTCTTTTTTGTGTTATAGTGATTTTGCCGCCAAGGATCGGCGGCAAGGAGTGATTCAAATGGATGAAAAAGTATTGCAGTTAAAAAACGCCGTGGTTCAAGCCGACGCTGTGATGATCGGAGCCGGAGCCGGGCTTTCCACCGCCGCGGGCTTTGTATACTCGGGCGAACGGTTTGATCGGTATTTCGGCGATTTCGGCCGGGCTTACGGCTTTGGGGATATGTATTCCGGCGGCTTCTATCCCTACAAAACGAAGGAAGAATTCTGGGCCTATTTCAGCAGGAACATTTGGGTAAACCGATATATGAACGCCCCCAAATCGGTGTACGAGGATCTGTACCGGGCGGTGAAGGACAAGGATTATTTCGTGCTCACCACCAACGTGGATCATTGCTTCCAGAAAGCGGGCTTTGATAAGCGGCGGCTGTTTTACACCCAGGGGGATTACGGCCTGTTCCAGTGCAGCAAGCCCTGCTGCCAAAAGACCTGGGACAATGAAAGCGCCGTGCGGGATATGATCCTGGCCCAGGGCTTTGTCATCGGAGAAAAGAATGAATTGATCCTGCCGAAGGAAGGAACCCTGGCCCGGGCCATCCCCACGGAGCTGCTGCCCAAGTGTCCCAACTGCGGCAGGCCCCTGACCACCAATCTGCGTTCCGATGATCGATTTGTGGAAGACGAGGGCTGGCGCCGCGCCGCCGAGGCATACGAAAGCTGGGTGCAGGCGCACCGGGAGAAAAAGGTGGTTTATCTGGAGATCGGCGTGGGATACAACACTCCTGGCATCATCAAATATAATTTCTGGCAGCAGGTGTATCAAAACGAAAAGGCGGTATATGCCTGCCTGAACCTGGAGGAGGACCCCGTGCCCAAGGAAATCAAGGAGCGGTCCATCGTCATCGGCGGCGATTCCGCGGCCGTGATCCGGGAGCTGATCCCATGATCATCAACACCGGTCAGCGCACCGATATTCCCGCCTTTTATTCGGAATGGTTTGTGAACCGTTTGAAGGCTGGTTTTGTTTTGGCGCGCAATCCCTATAATCCGCAGCGGATCACCCGCTATCGCCTGACCCCGGACGTGGTGGACGTGATTGGGTTCTGCACCAAGAATCCCGCCCCCATGCTGCCGCATATGGATTTGCTTCGTCCCTTCGGCCAGTACTGGTATGTGACCATCACGCCTTATGGGCGGGATATCGAGCCCCATGTGCCCAATAAGCTGCGGGTGCTGGAAAGCTTCAGGCGGCTTTCTCAGATCGCTGGCGTGAACAGCGTCGGCTGGCGGTATGATCCCATTTTGATTAGCGAAGAATGGCCCGTCCAGCGTCATATCAAGGCGTTTGAATATATGGCGAACGCGCTTCGGGGGTATACGAAAACCGCCGTGATCAGTTTCATTGACCTCTATGAAAAAACCAAACGCAATTTCCCGGAGGCGAAAACGGTCTCCCCGGCGGATCAAATGATCCTGGGAAAGGCTATGGCTGAAATCTGCGATCGCTGCGGCATGACCCTGCGCCCCTGCGCGGAAGGGAACGCCCTGGCCCCCTTCGGGGCGGACTGCTCCGGCTGTATGACGGCGGCTATGTATGAACAGGCCATCGGCCAGCGTTTGAAAATCCCCAGCCGCGCCCCCGCCCGGAAGGCCTGCGCCTGCTATCTGGGCGGCGATATCGGCGCGTACAATTCCTGCGGCCATCTGTGCCGCTACTGCTACGCCAATTACGACGCGGAAACGGTACGGGCAAATTTGAAGGCCCATGATCCCCAATCCCCCCTGCTCATTGGGCACGTCATGCCGGGCGATGAAATCCGCGACGCGGATCAGGAAAGCTGGAAGGATTATCAGATCGCGTTGGAAATATAGACTGCATGGATCGATAAACTGAAAGCAGGAAAGAAAAAAAAGAGAACAGAGTTCAGAGTACGGATTGAATGGTCTATGACTTATGCGAAAGGACAGCGATCTTGGTTTTCGTATCGTTCGCGGAAATAAAGCATTGACTATCCAATCTGAACTCTGAACTCTGTTCTCTTTTATACCCCCCGTGAAATGAATTGTGACAGAACCGTGGTGACCAGGCAGAGGCTCATGCCGATCAGGGCAGGCAGCAGGCAGGCCGCCAGGGTCCATTTTTTGCTGCGCGTTTCTTTATAAATGGTGATCAGCGTAGTGGAGCAGGGAAAATGGAACAGGCACAGCAGCATGGTGTTCAGGGCGGTCAGCGCCGTCCAGCCCTGGGCGAAGAAAACCTGCCCCAGCGCGGAAAGATCGGCCATTTCTCCCATGCTGCCCCCGGCGGTATAGGCCATCAGCATGATGGGCAGCGCGATTTCATTGGCGGGCAGGCTCAGCAGAAATCCGGATAAAATCACGCCGTCCACCCCGAGCATTCGTCCGAAGGGGTTCAGGAAGCCGGTCAATCGGGTAAGCAGCGATACGCCGTCCGGGGCGAGGTGAGCCAGCAGGAAAATGATCAGTCCCGCCGGGGCCGCCACAGCCGCGGCCCTTCCCAGCACGAACAGCGTCCGGTCCAGCACGCTGCGCACCAGCACCTGCCCGATCTGGGGTCTGCGGTAAGGCGGCAGCTCCAAAGTGAAGGAGGAGGGCACGCCTTTTAATACCGTGGCGGACAGAACGCGGGAGCACAACAGCGTCATGCCTGCCGCCAGCAGCGCCAGGCCCATCAGAACGCCCATGGCCTGCGCCGTGCCGCCGGGGCCCTTGCCCGCAAAAAACAGCGTCGTCAGGGCAATCAGGGTTGGGAACCGTCCGTTGCAGGGCACCAGGCTGTTGGTCAAAATGGCCATCAGCCGCTCCCGGGGGCTGTCGATGATGCGGCAGCCCGTCACCCCCACCGCGTTGCAGCCAAAGCCCATGCACATGGTCAGGGCCTGCTTGCCGCAGGCATGGCACCGCTCGAACAAGCCGTCCATCAGAAACGCCGCCCGGGGCAGATAGCCAGAATCCTCCAAAAGGGTAAACAGGGGAAAGAAAATGGCCATGGGCGGCAGCATCACGGCCACCACCTGGGCCAGGGTTCGGAACATGCCTTCCGTCACCAGCGCCTGCAAAAACGGGGGCGTTCTTATGGCATTCAGCCCTTGCTTCAGCAGCGCTTCCAAATGGGCAAATCCCTGCCCCAGCCAGGCGGAGGGCCAGTTGGCCCCCTTTAAGGTCAGGAATAGAATCAGCGCCAGCAGCGCCAGGATCACGGGGATCCCCCTTTTTCCCGTGAGGATTTGATCGGCCTGCCATTGGCGATCCTGCCCATGACCGGAAAAGGTTACCGCTTTCCGGCAGGTATGTTCCGCCTCCCGGTAAATGGTTTCCACCGCCAGGGCGGAAAACCCCTCCGGCGACAGGCTGATGCCGGCCAGCGCGTTCCGCACATCCGCTTCCAGATCGGCACTGTGTTTTACGCGCCTGCCCAACTCTTTTCGGAAGCAGTCGTCCCCCTGCATCAGCCGCAGGGCGGCGAACCGGGGATTTACCAGCCCATTCAGGGCGGGGGCCAGCGATTCCGCCAGTTTATCCACGGCCTTTTCGATGGGCTCCGGGTACCGTACCCGCCGGGGAGCGGGAGGTTGATCCACGGTTTTCCGGGCCAGGGACAGCAATTCTTGAACGCCCCGCCCCTCCCGGGCACAGGTTCCGGCCACCGGTACGCCCAAACGGCGGGATAAGGCTTCCATATCCACCCGGACGCCCTTTTTCTCCGCCTCGTCCATCAGATTGACGCATATCGTTACTTGATCCGTGATCTCCAAAATCTGATAAACCAGATTCAGATTCCGCTCCAGACACCCGGCGTCGCATACTGCGATCACCGCGTCCGCGCCGCTGAAGCACAGCGCTTCCAGCGCCGCTTCTTCCTCGGCGGATTGGGCCCACAGGGAATAGGCCCCCGGAATATCGATGAGGTTGATTGTTTCCCCGTGCAGCGTGCAGACGCCCCGGGCGGCGGCCACGGTTTTCCCGGGCCAGTTGCCCGTGTGCTGATGCAGGCCGGTCAGCGCGTTGAACACGGTGGATTTGCCCACGTTGGGGTTCCCTGCCAGAGCGATGAGGAGCGGTTTATTCATGGCAGCCGTCCTCCAAAATGATGGATTCCGCGTCCCGCCGCCGCAGAGCGGCCACCGTTTTCCGGATTCGGTAAGCCCGCATGCCTTTTCCCGGCGCGAAAAACAGGCAAACCGCCTCCGCGCCCTCCGTCAGCCCCAAATCCATCAGCCGCCGCTTCATCCGGCCCGATGCCGTTACGCACCGCACCCGCCCGCTTTCCCCCGGCCCTAAATCGCTCAGTCGCTTCATCCCGCCCCACCTCCTGCTTTTCAAAGTATGCGGGGAGTGGGAAAGGGGTGATATACTCGCGGGAAATGGATGCAAGCCGGACAACTTGGGAGTCGCAGTAAAGAGAACAGAGTACAGAGTGCGGAGAACAGATTGAATAGTCCATGGTGTCAGCGAAACGATAGCAAGCTTGATTTTGTATCGTTCGCATGCAAGACGATCTAATCTGTACTCTGCACTCTGTACTCTGTTCTCTATTTCAATTTTCCCGGTCAGCCTATTTCCGCGCCGTCGGGCATGATGGGATCGGCGGTAAGCAGGCGCAGGGTTTCGCTGCCATCCTCGTTCACCTTCACGGCGGAGAGCAGCATGCCCTGGCTTTCGATGCCCATGATCTTGCGGGGGGCCAGGTTGGCCAGCAGGATCAGTTTTTTGTCAATCAGTTCTTCGGGGGTGTGGAACTTGGCGATGCCGGAAAGCACGGTGCGTTCCTCGCTGCCTAAGGACAGACGGAATTTCAGCAGCTTTTCGCTCTTTTCCACCCGTTCGCAGGTGATCACCCGGGCTACCCGCAGCTTGATCTTTTCAAAATCGTCAAAAGCGATGCAGCCTTCGGGAATTTCGGCCTTTTTCTTTTCCTTCTTTTCGGCCTTCTGTTCCTTCTTTTCCTGCTTGGCTTCGGCCTTTTCTTCCTTCTTTTCATCCTTGCCGCTCAGGGCTTCCAATTCCTTTTGCACGTCGATGCGGGGGAACAGGGCGTTGCCCTTGCGCACCTGAATGCCGTCGGGCAGCATGCCAAAGCAGGACAGAGATTCCCAGGTTTTCAGGCTGTCGTCTGTCAGGCCCAGCTGTTCAAAAATCCGGTCCGGGGTGGAGGGCATCACGGGCCGGATGAGCACGGCCACGAAGCGCACGCATTCCGCCAGGGTCAAAAGTACGTTGCCCAGCAAGCCCTTCTTGGTTTCATCCTTGCCCAGCACCCAGGGCTGGGTCAGATCGATGTACTTGTTGCATTCGCCGATGACCTTCCAGATTTCGGCCAGGGCCTGGGAGAACTGCAGCTTGTCCATCTGCTCCGCCACAGCTTGGGGCAGGGCTGCGCAGTGGGCGCGCAGCTCGCTGCCCACGGGTTCTTCCGTTTCCTTGTCCCAGGCGGGAACGGTGCCGCCGAAATACTTTTCGATCATCGCCACGGTGCGGGATACCAGGTTGCCCAGGTCGTTGGCCAAATCGGCGTTCATGCGGGTCAGGAAGGATTCGTTGGTATAGTTGCCGTCCGCGCCGAAGGGCATTTCGCGCATCAGGTAGTAGCGCAGGGCATCCACCCCGTACCGGGCCACGATGGGTTGGGGATATACCACGTTGCCCTTGGATTTGCTCATCCGGTCCGCGCCGAACAGCAGCCAGCCGTGGCCGAACACCTGCTTGGGCAGGGGCAGCCCCAGGGCATGGAGCATGATGGGCCAATAGATGGTGTGGAACCGCACGATTTCCTTGCCCACCAGGTGAATGTCGGCGGGCCAGTACTTCTGGAACAGTTCGTCGTGATCGGTGCCGTAGCCCAGGGCGGTGATGTAGTTGGACAGGGCGTCGATCCACACGTAAATGGTGTGCTTGGGATCGAAATCCACCGGGATGCCCCATTTTACGCTGGTGCGGCTGACGCACAGATCCTGCAGGCCGGGCTTTAAGAAATTGTTGATCATTTCATTGGCGCGCTTGGCGGGCTGAATGAAATCCGGGTGGGTTTCGATGTAATCGATCAGCCAATCCTGGTATTTGCTCATGCGGAAGAAATAGCTTTCCTCCTTCATGGGCTGGCAGGGGCGGCCGCAGTCCGGGCACACCTTCTGGCCGTCCTTTTCCACCAGCTGAGTGGGGGTCCAGAAGGATTCGCAGGGGGTGCAGTACATGCCCTCGTATTCGCTCTTGTAAATATCGCCCTGCTCGTAGAACTGGCGGAAAATCTTCTGCACGATGCTGGTATGGCGCTCCTGGGAAGTGCGGATGAAATCATCGTATTCGATGTCCATCAGCTTCCACAGCTCCTGGGTTTCGGCCACGATCTTGTCCACGTATTCGATGGGGGTCACGCCCTGCTCGGCGGCCTTTTTCTCGATCTTCTGACCGTGCTCGTCGGTGCCGGTGAGAAAATAGGTGTCGTACCCCTGCATTTTCTTGAAGCGGGTCATGGTGTCCGCCGCCACGGTGGTATAGGTGTGGCCGATGGTCATGTTGCCCGAGGGGTAGTAGATGGGCGTGGTGATGTAGAAGGTCTTTTTCTGGTCCATGGGGATCCTCTCCTTCCGAAAATCTTCGGGTCTGTTCCTGGGATTGATGCGGCGGATGTAAAAATCCCCCGCATCGATTGTGTCGATGCAGGGGCGTAATTATACGCGGTACCACCCTGGTTTACGCGCTTCTTATACCTTCCAATAAGAAAACCTGTTGTTGAAAGATAACATCCCTTATGGCTTTCTTGGAAGGGGGTCTGGGGGAAACCATTCTTTGGCCTCCAAAGAATGGTTTCCCCCAGAAAACTCCATTTCTAAAAACGCGCCTTCATTCCGGCGGATATCGGCGCCGCCCGGCGGGAGCTGAACGTGCTTGCCCCCGCATGCTCCGGGACCATGTTCCCCCGCCGTCCTCCGCCGCGCTTCCACCTTGCCGCGGCTCTCTGTGGGCGACCTGGCCGGGTACTCTTCCCTTCCTCGCATGTACTTCCCTATATTACTTTTTTATAGCCAAGTTGTCAAGAAATTTTATAAGGAAAAAAGAAGATGAAAAGAACCCTGTAAGTAACGAAAGGGAGAACAGAGTACAGATTGAATTGCCCGAATAATCGGCGCCATATCTTTGTATTCACCATATCATCTGTACTCTGTACTCTGATCTGTGTACTCATGAACGAAGTGACTTAAGTATTCCTTCATGGATCCTTTTTTCTTGACAGCCTCCCGCCCGCCGTGCTACCATGGAACCAGCAAATAAGGGAGGATGGGCCATGGCGGAAGAAAAGGCGCTGGCGCTGTTCGATTTTGACGGCACCATGATCCGGGGCGACAGCATTGTGGCCTATGTGGGCTTTGCAAGAAAGAAGAGCCTTCTTTCCTTTTTCGGTTACATGAAAACCTGGGGCGCGGCGCTTTTGTACGCTGCGGGAAAGATCAGCGCGGAGGAGTCCAAGACCCGGGCGCTTTCCTTTCGGCAAAAGCTGAGCCCCCAGGAAAGGGATCGGCTGGATCGGGCCTTCGCGCAGGAAGAATTGTTGCCCCGAATCTATCCCCAGGCCAAAGCGTGCCTAAAAAAGCATCGGCAGGAAGGAAAAATCACCCTGCTGGTGACGGCATCCACGGAAAACTATATGCAGTATGTATCGGAAGCCCTGGGCTTTGACGGCCTGCTGGCTTCCCCTATCGATGATCAAGGCCGGGTGCGGGACAACTGCAAGGGCGAGGAAAAGGGAAAGCGGATTCAAGGCTGGCTGACGTCAAAGAATATTCAGCCGGATTTCAAAGCGTCCTGCGCCTACGGGGACAGCAAAAGCGATCTGCCCATGCTGCGCCTGGCCGGCCATCCGGTGCAGGTGAACCCCAAAAAGAAGCTGAGAAAAGCCGCGCCGGATATGAAAGCGGTTTCCTGGTGCTGATGAAAGAAACGTACAAAAGCAAGGAGGAATGACCCCGTGAAAATGATTTCCTGGAATGTGAACGGCCTGCGCGCCGTGATGGGCAAGGGCTTTCAGGATACCTTTTCCGCCCTGGACGCGGATATTTTCTGCCTGCAGGAAACGAAGCTGCAGGAGGGCCAGATCGCCCTGGACCTGCCGGGCTATCATCAATATTGGAACTACGCGGAAAAGAAGGGCTATTCCGGCACCGCTGTTTTCACCAAACAGGAGCCCCTTTCCGTACGCTATGGCATCGGCGTGGACGATTTCGACCATGAGGGCCGGATGATCACCCTGGAAATGCCGGACTTTTTCTTTATTACTGTCTACACCCCCAATTCCCAGGACGGCCTGGCCCGGCTGCCCTACCGGATGGCATGGGAGGACGCTTTCCTGCAATACCTGAAAACTTTGGAGCGGCAAAAGCCCGTGATTTTCTGCGGCGATCTGAACGTGGCCCACAAGGAAATTGATATCAAGAACCCCAAATCCAACATTCACAACGCGGGCTTTACCCAGGAGGAGCGGGACAAAATGACCGCCCTGCTGGGCAGCGGCTTCATTGATACCTTCCGCTATTTCCATCCCGACGTGACCGGCGCTTACAGCTGGTGGAGCTACCGCTTCCACGCCCGGGAAAACAACGCGGGATGGCGCATTGATTATTTTATTGTGTCCGAAGCGCTGAAGGACCGCTTGGACAGCGCCTGCATCCATCCCGAAATCTTCGGGTCCGATCATTGTCCGGTGGAATTGGTCATTGCATAAAAAAGGGCCGAAAGGCTTTTTTTAGGCAAGCTATAGAATTAAAGCGCCCAATAAATTACTCAGTTAGTCCTGACTAAGGGGTTACGTTGGGGCTGTCCGCCCCAAACCCCGACCAGGGCGGTGACCG
>JAUNMW010000064.1 GCA_030537395.1 Clostridia bacterium
TAAGCTTTGAGTTTGACAGCTATTGGTTCACGGACGGCGGCGCGGATGCCAAGGACTGGATGCGCCGCCTTGGAAGCCGCATGAAGCTGTGGCATATCACCGACCGGGGCTGCCGGCAAAAAGGCCCTTACATGACCCCCATCCTCAAGCAGGACAGCATGGAGCTTGGCACCGGCAATATGGATCTGGACGGTCTTCTTGCTATCGCCTTGCAGAATGGTGTCCAAGGCGTTGTGCTGGAAAGTCACAAAAACTGGATCGACAAGGATCCGGTAAAAAGTCTGGAGCTCAGCGCAAAATGGCTGAAGGAGAGGTGCTGAAATGCTGATCAGAAATGCCGCTCTGCCTGTTTGGCGGGCCAAATGGATCGACCCGGAGCTGCCCCATGACGCGGAATCCAAGCAGCCCGCGTCTTATCTCCGCCGCAGGTTTCCTGTGGATCAGGCCGGCAATGCTTGCTTGTACGTCACCTGCCATGGCCTGTATGCCGCTTTCCTGAATGGGAAGCGGGTGGGTGATTTTGTGTTGGCTCCCGGTACCGGGGATTACCGCAAGCGCCTGACAGTGCAGTGCTATGATGTAACGGAACTGCTGAAAGCCGGTGAAAACGAGCTGCTCGTGATCCTGGGCGATGGCTGGTATCGTGGCAATGTGGGCATCGACGGCCTTCGGAATTTTTACGGGGATGACCTGGCCCTGCTCTGCCAGCTGGAATTGAACGGATCCGTCATTTTGTGCAGTGATGAAACCTGGGAGGCCAGTCAATCCGGCCCCATCCGTGAAAATGATCTGGAAATCGGTGAAACCTATGACGCCCGGATGGAGAAGATCACCGATTGGCACGGTGTGGCTGTGCGGGACTTCAGCTTTGACAATCTGGCAGAGACCCAAAGCGTGCCCATCCTGGAGCAGGAACGCTTTCCCGGCAGGATCATCAAAACGCCCAACGGAGAAACGGTCGTTGATTTCGGGCAGAACCTGGCAGGCTATACGGAACTGCGCGTTACTGCTAAAGCGGGTCAGAAAATCACCCTTTGGCACGGGGAAACACTGGATGAAAACGGAAATTTCACCCAGAGCAACTTTGAACCGGGGGACCGTAACAAAAACGGCGGCATTCCTCAGAAAATCGAATATTCCTGCAAAGACGGCCTGAACGTGTATAAACCCAGCTTTACCATTCACGGTTTCCGCTATGCCAGGGTGGAAACGGATATGGATTTAACGGGCGCCCAATTCACCGCCATCGCAGTGTATTCCCGGATGCCTCAGACCGGTTTCTTCACCTGCGGGAATGCGGATGTAAACCGCTTGTTCAAAAACAGCCTGTGGAGCATGCGCTCCAATTTTTGCGATATTCCCACCGACTGCCCGACCAGAGAACGCGCGGGCTGGACAGGCGACGCGGGTATATTCGCCCCTACCGCCGTCTATCTCATGGACTGTTATCCCGTACTGCGCAAATGGCTGGGTGAATGCCGGCTGGCGCAGGAGGAGAGCGGCCTGGTGCAGAATATCGCGCCCGTCAACGATCAGCGGAATCAGATTTCCATGATGCTTCAGGGCAGCGCCGGGTGGGGTGATGCCTGTATCCTGGTTCCCTGGGCGCTGTATCAGGCGTATGGGGAACCGCGCATTTTGGAAGAAAACTATGATATGATGACCCGCTGGCTGGCCTTCTGCGAAAACCGGGCAAAGGAAAACACAAGGCCTCAGAACGAAAGCAATCCATGGAAAGAATACCTGGCAGACCAAGGCTTCCACTTCGGCGAATGGTGCGAGCCGGATGTGAACAATATGCTGGCCATGCGGAAAAATGCTATGGAAGGCGCGCCGGAAGTAGCCACCGCCTATTATTATCGTTCCGCTTCGTTATTGGCGAAAATTGCCGGAATTCTGGGAAAACCGGAGGACGCTTCGCGTTTTGCCGAAATTGCCGAAAACGCGAAAAAGGCCTATCGCTTCTGCTGCCTGAAGGATGGCCAAATCATCTCTGATCGCCAGTGTGAATACGTGCGGCCTATCGCCTTTGGTTTGCTGGATGGGGACGAAAACCGGCAGGCGGCGGATGCCCTGAACGAGCTGGTCATCAAAAACGGGTGTCATCTGAACACAGGCTTCCTGTCCACCCCAGACCTGTGCCGGGTGCTGGCGGAAAACGGGTATACCGATACCGCATACAAACTTCTTTTACAGGAAGAATGTCCCGGCTGGCTGTATGAAGTGAAGCGAGGCGCGACTACCATCTGGGAAACCTGGGATGGAGTACGGCCTGACGGTACCGTGCATGATTCCCTGAACCACTATTCCTACGGGGCCATCTGCGGGTGGCTGTTTGACGGCGTGTGCGGCATTCAGCTGGAAGCGGGCAAGCTGACGATCCGTCCTTATCCGCATTCCTCCCTGGGCCACGCGGAGGCCAAATGGCTTTCTCCCATGGGCGAGATCCGCAGTGAATGGCGGTATGAAAACGATCGGATTCTGATGAATATCGCGGTTCCCGTTCCGGCTGAAATCATGCTGCCGGACGGCGGAAAATATCAGGTGAAAGCAGGTGCGTACAGCTATGAAGTATCTCTGTAATCCTGTCAACATCAACTATCGCTACCAGTTCAATATGGATCCCAGGCTTCACGGAAAGATGAAGATATGCCGGGAAGCCGCTGACCCTTCCATGATCCTTTTCCACGGCCGGTATTACATCTTTGCCTCTATGACGCTGGGCGTATGGGTATCTGATGATCTGGACCATTGGGAGAATCATCGGCTGCCCAAGAAATTGCCCCTGTACGATTACGCCCCTGATGTGCGGGTGATGGGCGATTGGGTGTATTTCTGCGCCTCCCGGCGGGAAGAAAACTGCGACCGGTACCGCACGAAGGATATCCTGAACGGCCCCTATGAAAAGATCGAAGGCAGCTTTCCCTTCTGGGATCCCAATTTGTTCATTGACGATGACGAGCGGGTGTATTTCTATTGGGGTTGCTCCAACATCACGCCCATCTGGGGCGTGGAGCTGGATCCCCAAACCATGCAGCCCATCAGCGAGAAGCGCGTACTGGTGGAAGGGCACCCCTTTGAAGTCGGTTATGAGCGGGTGGGAGAAGATAACAGCCAGCTGCCCGCTTCCGAAGCCGAAATCGACGCAGCTTACGCGGCGTTCCACAAGCGGCAGGGCATTTCAGAGGATCAGGTGCCGGAGCAGGTGAAGCCGCTGATCCGGGGCATGTTCTCCAGAAAACCCTATATCGAAGGGGCATGGATGGACAAGCAGAATGGCAGGTATTATCTGCAATACGCCTGCCCCGGTACCCAGTACAATACCTACTCCGACGGCGTGTATGTGAGTTCCAGCCCGCTGGGACCCTTCACCCTGGCAGGCAACAATCCCTATTCCTACAAGCCTGGTGGTTTCCTGCCCGGCGCAGGCCATGGCAGCACCATGCAGGACGAAAAGGGAGCCTGGTGGCACACGGCGACCATGCGCATCAGTATGAACCACGATTTTGAACGCCGGGTAGGCATCTGGCCCGCGGGCTTCGACGCGGACGGCGAGCTTTTCTGCAACCAGCGCTACGGAGATTGGCCCATGACCCTGGAAGGCGATCCCTGGCGCGATCCCGCCTGGATGCTGCTGAGCGCGGGCAAAAAAGCCACGGCTTCTTCCTTTATGGACGGCCACGAGCCGGAAAAAGCCACGGAGGAAAACGTGCAAAGCTGGTGGCAGGCCGCATCCGCAGACCGGGCCGAATGGCTGCAGATCGATCTGGGGCGGGTATTTGACGTGCATGCCGTTCAGATCAATTTTGCCGATGATCAAATCGACATTCCCTGTCCCGGACAGGTCGTGGGCGGCAGCCAGGCCCGGTATATTGAGGAACGGGATTTGACCACTCAATGGAAGCTGACGGGCAGCGCAGACGGGAAGGAGTGGTTTGTCATTGCGGATAAGTCCGAGGCGCAGACCGATCTGCCCCACGACCTGATCCTCCGAGAGGAATTCCGGGTGCGCTTCCTGCGCCTGTCCGATATGGCGGTGCCCTATGGCCAGCAGCCCTGTGTCTCCGGCTTGCGGGTGTTCGGCCTGGGGCATGGCGAGAAGCCAACAGTGCCTGCGTTCACAACCCGGCGGGAAAGCGATCTGGATATGACGGTTTCCATTGAAGCGCAGAAAAATACGCTGGGCTATAACATTCTGTTCGGAAACAGCCCGGAAAAGCTGTATCACAGCTATATGGTTTTCCAGGCGGGAGAAAAGCGCGTCGGCGCGCTGATCAAAGGCAGAGATTACTTTGTGCGTGTGGACGCTTTTAACGAAAGCGGCATTACTGAGGGCACCTGTATTCAGCTGTAAGGAGGAATTTCGATATGTCGTTCCCGAAGGGCTTTTTGATCGGCGCATCCACCGCCGCCCATCAGGTGGAGGGCAACAATATCCACAGCGATTACTGGACGCAGGAGCAGATGCCCCATTCCAGCTTTACGGAGCCCAGCGGCATCGCCTGCGATCACTATAACCGTTACGAAGAAGATATCCGCCTGATGGCGCAGGCCGGACTGAACGCCTACCGTTTCTCCGTCGAGTGGGCAAGAATCGAGCCGGAAGAAGGACAATTTGACGAAAAAGAAATCGAGCATTACCGGAAGGTGATCCGCTGCTGCCGGGAAAACGGCGTGGAACCCATGGTGACGCTGATGCATTTCACCAGTCCGGTATGGCTGATCAAAAAGGGCGGCTGGGAGGCCGAAAGCACCATCGGATACTTCCGGCGTTATGCTGCCTATGTGGCTGAAAAGCTGGGCGATGAAATCAAATATATCTGCACCATCAATGAAGCCAACATGGGCCTGCAGCTGGCTGCTATCTCCAAACGCTTTCAGCTGATGGCCCGGCAGGCCCAGAAGAACGCGCAGAAGGCGGAAGGCACGGTGCAGGTGGGCATGAATTTCCAGAAGATGATGGAAAACATGAAATACGCCGCCCAGGAAAATGCCGCCGTATTCGGCACCCCGCAGCCGCAGATTTTCGTTTCTTCCCGCACTCCGGAGGGCGACGCCCTGGTATTCCGCGCTCATCAAGCGGCCAAGGAAGCCATCAAGGCGATCCATCCCGAAATCCAGGTCGGCATTACCCTGTCGCTTCATGACCTGCAAGCGCTTCCCGGTGGGGAAGCCTTCGCAGAGAACGCCTGGGATGAGGAATTCCGTCACTACCTTTCTTTCATCCAAGGCGATGATTTCCTGGGCGTGCAGAATTACACCCGCACCCAGTATGGGCCAGAAGGTCAGCTGCCCTGCCCCGAAGGCGCGGAGTTGACCCAGATGGACTATGAGTTCTATCCCGAAGCCCTGGAGCATGTGATCCGCAAGGTACACGAGGATTTTCAGGGCAATCTGATCGTCACCGAAAACGGCATTGCCACCGCCGATGATACCCGCCGGATGGCATTCATCCGCAGTGCTTTGCAGGGCGTGGAAAACTGTCTGAATGACGGTATTCCCGTGAAGGGCTACTGCCATTGGAGCCTGATGGATAATTTTGAATGGCAGAAGGGCTTTTCCATGACCTTCGGCTTGATCGCCGTGGATCGCACCACACAGGAAAGGGAACCCAAGGAGAGCCTGAAATACCTGGGCAGCTTTGCACAATAGGACGCAGCGATGTGATGGATTATACGACGCGCTCACCTTCCCTGAAGGCATTTAGGAAAAAACTGTACTCCGCAGTAGACTGATTGTCAATGTTCTGATTCAGAGTCAGTGAAGGAGTATTTACAAGTAGCGCTGTCAAAGCGGTATAATTTTATGGAAATAATATTCCGCTGAACGGATTCGTATTTCTCAAAAAGAAGGAGATAATATCATGAAAATGACCTTCCGCTGGTACGGCAGCGCCATCGACCCTATTCCACTCAAATATGTGAAGCAGATCCCCGGCATGACGGGCCTGATGGGCCTGCTGGACAAGCCCGCGGGTGTGGACTGGCCCGAGGAAGAATTCGCCGCCCTCAAAAAAGAGGTGAACGACGCCGGGCTGGAGATCGAAGTGATCGAGAGCGTCAACGTCCACGAGGACATCAAGATCGGTCTGCCCAGCCGGGAGGAATATATCGCCAATTACATCTCCACCATCCGCATGCTGGCGAAACACGGCGTCAAGGTGATCGTGTACAATTTCATGCCGGTGTTCGACTGGCTGCGCACCGACCTGGCCCGGGTCATCCCCGAGGACGGCAGCAACAGTTTGTACTTTGACGAAAAGGACCTGGGCGAGATGGGTCCGCTGGAGATCGTGCGCAAGACAGCCGAAGATAGCCACGGCTTCACCCTGCCCGGCTGGGAGCCGGAGCGCTTGGCGCTGCTGGAAAAGACCCTGAAGCAGTACGAAAACATCGGCCCCGACGACCTGCGGAAAAACTTCAAGTACTTCCTGGACGCGGTGATCCCGGTCTGCGAGGAAGTGGGCGTGCACATGGCCTGCCATCCCGACGACCCCGCCTGGCCCATCTTCGACCTGCCCCGCATCACCCACAGCCAGGAAGACTTTGACAAGATGGTGAAGCTCCACGACAGCCCGGCCAACACCCTGTGCCTGTGCACCGGCAGCCTGGGCAGCAACCCGGACAACGACATTCCCGCCATCATCCGCCACTTTGGCGAAATGAACCGCATCGGGGCCATGCATGTGCGCAACGTGAAATACCTGGGCCATCATCATTTCCGGGAAGCGGCCCATCTGAGCAGCACCGGCGATTTGGATCTGTACGAAATCGTGAAGGCCATTTACGACACCTGCCCGGATACCTACGTCCGACCTGACCACGGCCGCATGATCTGGGACGAGCAGGGCCGTCCGGGCTACGGCCTCTACGATCGCGCACTGGGTGCGGCGTATATCAACGGCTTGTGGGAGGCCATCGATAAAGAAAACAAGGGAGGAAAATAAGATGCAGAAGAATGTACTGAATACCGATCTGACCGGCAAGGTCGCCGTGGTCACCGGTGCGGGCGGCGTGCTGTGCTCCTATTTTGCGAAAGTCCTGGCCCGGGCCGGCGCGAAGGTGGCCCTGCTGGATCTGAACTATGAAAACGCCAACAAATTCGCCCAGGAAATCGTGACCGAGGGCGGCGTGGCGAAAGCGTACAGCTGCAACGTATTGGACAAGGACATCTGCTACGCTGTGGCCGATCAGGTGCTGGCCGACCTTGGCCCCTGCGACATCCTGCTCAACGGCGCGGGCGGCAATAATCCCCGGGCCACAACAGATAAAGAATACTTTGAGCCGGGCGACATCGAGGCCGACACCAAATCCTTCTTCGATCTGGAAAAATCCGGCGTGGAATTCGTGTTCAACCTGAACTTCATCGGCACGCTGCTGCCCACCCAGGCCTTTGCCCGGCAGATGGTGGGCCGGGAGGGCTGCAACATCCTGAACATCAGCAGCATGAACGCCTACACGCCGCTGACCAAGATCCCCGCCTATTCCGGCGCGAAAGCCGCCGTCACCAACTTTACCCAGTGGCTGGCGGTGCATTTCAGCAAGGTCGGCATTCGCGTCAACGCCATCGCCCCCGGCTTCTTCTCCACCAAGCAGAACGCGGCGCTGCTCTTCAACCCGGACGGCACGCCCACGGCCCGCACGGGCAAGATCCTGGCCGCTACGCCCATGGGCCGCTTCGGCGACAGCGAAAAGGAGCTCAGCGGCGCGGTGCTGTTCCTGCTCAACAACGATGCCGCAAGCTTCATCACCGGCGTGACGATTCCCATCGACGGTGGCTTCTCCGCCTATTCCGGCGTGTAAACGGGTAAAAACAGAGTCTTGACGATCCCCATACATGGCTATTTATCCAAGCAAAAGATTTTTCTAAAGAAGTGATAGGCCAAAGGAAAAGACAGATCATACAACAATGCCGGGAAGTGCTTTGAAATTGTATTGAAAACAGGCGCATCTTATAGTATAATGTGTATGTGGAAACCATTCATTCTGTACAGCGATTCAGCCCCGGTTATCATCGTGATAACATTTTGATAACCAAAGGCTGTATAGGCAGAAGAATAGGAATACCACAGAGAATCAGAGTCACCACCTGGAATCAGAAACATATTAATTATACAAAATGTGTTAAGTCTGAGGGAGTGGGAATAAAGGCTGAAATCCTGAAACCCGCATGAAATAAGGGTTTCCGAGCAGTCAAAGTCCCGCGTGGCAACAATTTGGCAACAAAAATCCATGATTCTGAAAATGAGGGCTAACTGATTTTGTGTAGATCAGTTAGCCCTATTTCTATGCATTTTCAGAAGGATGGAGGTGTTACTCGTGATCATTGTCTGGATTCTGCTGCAATCCGGCGATCAGATCATCCATAAGGCCCTGGGATGGAACTTTCACCCACCGCCTGGTAGTATCGCCATCGGGGAAATTATAACGCCACTGGTCGTAGGCTTCCCGGGTGATCTCGCCCTTCCGCAGCGCATTGGCAGCTGCCTGCCACTCGTACAGCATCCGGTGCAGCTCAGCCGCCTGCTGGCTGTCACGAAGATTCACTCGCAGGCAGACATCGCCCTCGGATTCTTCAACATACAGGCCATATCGGTCTTCCAGGGTGAAAAGCGTGTGCATGAGGCCGACATAAGAATCAATATCCGGCACCGATATGGCATGGGGCGATACACCGAAGATTTGCGCCATCTGTGCCGTCAGGTCAGCCTTCGGATTCCGATCCTCGGATTCATACTGCGCCATGCGCACGTCGGCGGAATTGGCCGGGAAGCCCAGAAGCTGTCCCAAATAACGCTGCGTCATCTTCATAAAGTAGATGATACACATATTACATACTCTTGGTGGAAGGAATTTGGCTTAGATACGGATGTGGATACATTTTGGACATTCGATTTTGAAGAATATAAAATATGGCAAGATTCGGAGTTTACTAAGGAATCCGTATGGAAGAAAATGCACGAACAAAACCCCACGTTGGGAGAGGCTTTATTAAAGGAGAATAACCGACACTTTATTCTTATGCATAACTTTGATGAGACAGAAGAAGTTTTTCCAGAATACTATAAGGTACCCGTAGAGCATCTTTTGGAAAATGGATTAGTATTTGATGAACCTAAGTTTTTATTGACCTAAATTTGTATAAAACAGAAAACTTCCAAGTTTAGTGTGTAAGACAAATCCCAATTTGTCGAACAGTTGCTTTTCCTATTAAATGGCCCATGATTGATCCCGTACTGGTCATTGGTTAATAGCGCTTTTTTGCTTGCAATTTCATAAAAGTCTTGACAAAGTGACCTTTCGTTCACTATAATGAGTGAACGAAAGGTTGCATGTTTTATGCGGAGGTTCGTATGGCAAAAGATATGAAGGAGAGAATCCTGGCGGCAGCGCTGGAGATGTTTTCGCAAAAGGGATATGAGGGAACCAACATTCGGGAATTGTCCGCCTCCCTCGGGCTGGTCAAGTCTGGAATCTACAAGCATTATGAAAGCAAGGAAGCCATTTGGAATGCCCTGCTGGACAGAATGATTGATTATTACGGGGAGCACTTTGGTTCTCCGGAGCATCTGCCATCGGTTCCGGATTCTCTGGAAGATTTTATCGCCATGACCTTGCAAATGACGGACCTTACGATTCATGATGAGCAGATTGTGAAAACGAGGAAGGTGCTCACGCTTGAGCAGTACCGGGATGCTCGCGCGCGGGAACTGGCGACAAAACATTTCCTGACCGGGCTGACAGAGATGTTCACGCATATTTTCGCCGGGATGATGGACAAAGGCCTGCTCCATCAAGATGATCCAGAAATGCTGGCTTTTGCCTATACCACGCCGATATCGGCGCTCATCCATCTGTGCGACCGGGAGCCGGAGAGGACTGAGGATGCGATGGCGCAGATTGAGAAATTCAGCCGGCATTTTATAGCGGCCTATGGGGTGAAATGACGATGTTTGATCTGAATCAATATTTGCAGGCACTGATCGCGAATTGTCAATCGGCCTTCGGAGAGAGATTGCTGTACATGGGCCTGCAGGGAAGCTATTTGCGCGGTGAAGCTCATGAAAACAGCGATATTGACGTTATGGTGATCCTGGACCGGTTTTCTGTACAGGATATGGATACGTACCGCGGGATTTTGAAAACGATCGGCTTCTATGAGAAATCCTGCGGCTTCATCTGCGGAAAAGATGAAATGATGCGCTGGAATCCGCTGGAGGTATGCCAGCTGCGTTATACGACAAAAGACCTTCTGGGCATTTTGAAGGATTATCTTCCGCCCGCGACACGAGAAGATGAGATAAACTATGTCAAACTAAGCCTGGGAAATCTGTATCATGAACTCTGCCACCGCTATATTCATGCGGACAGGGACAAGAACATTGCCAAGTTCCGCGGCACTTGCAAGAGCGTGTTTTACCTGATCCAGAATCTGCATTTTCTGGAAAGCGGACGTTTTATCCTCAGCAAAAAGGAATTGAAGGAAGCAGTCGTCCAGGAAGATCAGATAGCCCTGGTATTAGCTGAACTGCCGGACAATTACGATTTCGTTCAGGCTTTTTCTTCCTTGTTTGCCTGGTGTCAAATGGCTTTTATCCGCATAGGAAACCTTGGAAAAACGGGCGATGAATCGTAAAGTGCATGAGAAGGAGGATGAGCGGCAAATGGACAGACAGCCGGATGTCTATCTTTTCGGCCAGGTATTGGGTGCCCATTCGTTTCTTTTAAAGGACGGCTTTTTGAAGCCGGATGAGTACGCGGAGATTCAGGCGCAGCACTTTCTTCCCGGCGGGGAAACGGGCACGGCGGCGACAGTGCTGGATTCCCTGGGTGTATCCATGCGCATGGACGGCACCTGGATTGGAACCGAAGTCGCGCCCATGCTGCAAGCGTTTTACCGGGATAAGCAGGTGGATCTATCCCCGCTTCACATCTGGGAGGATGATCCCGGCGTGATGGAAATCGTATCACATCGGAACTGAAGATTGGAAATGTATAGAAATGGAACTGACAAAAGACCAGGATTCTTTCGGAGGAAAAATATGCGCAGAACAATGATTCATTGGCTTGGTCTGACGGGTATTCTGGCTTTGTTCTCCTACATGGCTGCTGTGTTTTTTTCACCCCTGGCATATCCGGGCTACAACTGGATGGCCCAGGAAGTCAGCGATTTGTCTGCCGAGGCCGCGCCGTCAAGGCCCCTGTGGAATCGGCTGGCGTCGCCTTACATACTTGCGGCGTTGTATGCGCGACCTGCGCTGCTCTTTTTGTATCGCAGAAGCGTTTTCCATCCCATCTGTTCCAGGCAGGCGTCTACCTGTTTATGGCGATGAATTGGATTTCAGCCGTGGGCTATGGGATGTTTCCCCTCGCAGATGGCGGGAAAGAAATTGCATCTTTCCAGGAAATCATGCACATCGCGGTCACGGCGGCGGTAGTGCTTTTGTCCATTGCTTCGCTGTTTTGCCTGATCGTTGCCGGATGCAGGGAAAAAACAGTGCGAGGGATTGGACAATGGGCCGCTGCAGCGCTTGCTATGATGCTGGTTGGCGGCATCGTGCCGCCGCAGTACTTCGGTATTGTTGAACGATTCAGCGTTTTTGCCGCGGTGGGGTTCAACGCTGTTTTGGGAATGTATCTGTTCCATGGCTTCAAAGGAACTGAAGAAATCTGAACATGGGAGAACTGCGAAAATATAACGCAGAGCAATTTAAACCGAAGGAGAAGGAAGAAAAAATGGATAAAAAACTCTTTGTGCAGGCAATTATCAAATTTCTGAGCGGACTTGTATTGGTGGGGCTGGTTCTGTTCCTGCCGGCGGGGACGCTTGCATACAAACAGGCTTGGCTGCTGATCGGAATCCTTTTCATCCCGATGTTTATTGCGGGTTTGATTATGATGAAGAAATCGCCTGATCTTCTGAAAAAAAGGCTGGATGCAAAAGAAGAGCAGTCTGAGCAAAAAGCGGTGATTGCTCTTAGCGGCCTGATGTTCCTGGCAGCGTTTGTTGTGGCCGGGCTGAATTTCAGGTTTGGCTGGATCGTGCTTCCCGCGTGGGTTTCCTTGGCAGCGGCGGTCATTTTTCTGCTGGCGTATGCCCTGTATGCCGAGGTGCTGCGGGAGAATGTTTGGCTATCCCGGACGATTGAGGTACAGGAAAACCAGAAGGTCATCGATACCGGGCTGTATGGCATCGTCCGGCACCCCATGTACATGAGCACGCTCCTGCTGTTCCTTTCCATGCCGCTGGTGCTGGGGTCTGTTCTGTCCTTTGTGATCATGCTGGCGTATGTCCCAATCATTGCAAAACGCATCCGCAATGAAGAAAAGGTGCTGGAAAGCGGGCTGGAGGGATATACGGAATACAAGAAACGTGTCCGATACAAAGTGATCCCGTTTGTGTGGTGAAGGATCAATACATATGCGATCCTAAAAAAATAATGCATGTGAACGAGCATGCGGTGATCAAAAAAGGAATCAGGAGGCGGAATATGAGAATCGGCGTGATTCAGGCGTCTTCTCAAAAAGATAAAAATGAAGCACTGTATCGATGCACCTGCCAGGCTGTGGAGAACAACGGACGGGAGGATACAGTGATCAACTTCGGTATTTTCCCGGATGAGGACGCATCGTTTTCGTACGTTGAAACCGCTCTCAATATCAGCTTGCTCCTTTCCAGCGGGGCTGTGGATTTTATTGTGACCGGCTGCTCCTCCGGGCAGGGGATGATGCTGGCCTGCAACAGCCTGCCGGGCGTGCTGTGCGGTTTTATACAGACTCCGCAGGACGCTTATCTCTTCGGGCGGATCAATGGAGGGAACGCGGTATCCCTGCCTTTGGGGCTCAATTACGGATGGCTGGGTGAAATCAGTCTTCAATGCATGCTGGACAAATTGTTTGACGGAGCATTCGGATGCGGCTATCCGCCGGAAGAAGCAAAGCGGAAAAGGTGCGACGCGGAAGCGCTGAAAAGGATCAATGCTGTCACGAAAAGAACACTGACTGAATCGCTGGACCAGTATGACAAAGCGCTGGTCAGGAATGCGCTGCGCTGGGGAAAGGTGAAGAACTGGGTCTTGCGATCCGGTATTCATGAAAATGTTGTATCAATGATAATGAACTATGAAAACCAGCCTGACAGTATTCTTTGAAGATCCCTTCTGGGTCGGTGTGTTTGAACGTATCGGTGATGGAAAACTGTCCGTCTGCAAAGTCACCTTTGGCGCGGAACCTAAGGACTATGACGTATTGGAATTTATTTTGCGGCATTATAACGAATTGATCTTCAGCCCCGCAGTAAAGACGGAAACAAGGCAAATAGCAGATAATCCAAAGCGGCGTATCCGGAACGTCAGAAAGCAAACGGAATCCCGCGGGATCGGCACGAAGTCTCAACAGGCGCTCCAAATGCAGCGGGAGGAAATGAAGACGGAACGCAGCCAGATCAGCCGGGAACAAAGGGATGCGGAAGCGCAGCGTCGTTTTGAAATGAAGCAGTTAAAGAAGAAAGAAAAGAGGCGTGGACACTGATGCAACAAAATACAGCGTGGCAGCGCAATCTGAAAGCAGCGGCAGGCATTTGTATGCTTGCAGCAATGCTTTTCCTGCTGACGGGCTGCGGGAAAGGCAGCGCTTTTGAAGGATCAAGCGTGTCCAATGCATCCGGATTCTGGATGGAATACAGCGTTCTGAATCAGGAGGAATCTGCTGATCTGAACTTGAAGAAGGGCGAACGATTGCAGGTTGATCTGTCGCATGCAGATGGATATGTGGATGTGACGGTGGGCATAGAAGGACAGGAACCGATTTACCGGGGAAATGGGCAGCAGAACGCCGCGTTTCTTCTGGAAATTGCTGAAACTGGAAAGTATCATATCG
This sequence comes from Clostridia bacterium, assembly GCA_030537395.1. Classification (GTDB taxonomy): domain Bacteria; phylum Bacillota; class Clostridia; order Christensenellales; family Aristaeellaceae; genus RUG563. The sequence goes on from JAUNMW010000064.1 coordinate 13,878, forward strand.
CTGTATCTGGTTATCATGCAAAAGGAAGCGTTTCGTTCACCCGGATTTCCGGGGATCAGGATTGAAGCATGGGGGGACTTCATCATGAATTACAAAATCATTGACAAAGAAACCTATTATCGAAAAGGCGTTTATCGTCATTTTACGCAGGACTGCAAGTGCTCCACCTCCATGACCGCCCGGATCGACGTGACGGCACTCGCGGCGTACAGCAAACAAACGGGAACCAAATTCTATATCAACTTTCTGTATATCCTGTCGAAGGCGCTCAACTCCCGGGACGATTACCGGATGCAGTATCTGTGGCAGACGGACGAGCTGATTTGCTATGATGTCATCCATCCGACGCAGTATGTGTTCCACGAGGACACGGAAACCTGCACGCCGGTCTATACGGAATACAGGGAAGATTACGATGCGTTCTACCGTCATGCCCTCCAGGATGTGGAAAAAGCAAAACAAACGCGGGAATATGGTCTGGACGCCGCAAACCATCCCAACTGGTTCGACGCTTCCTATATTTCCTGGCTTTCTTATGATTCGCTGCATATTGAGCTGCCAGATGGATACCTGTATTTCCTTCCCATAATCAATTGGGGTAAATACCGAGAGGAAGGCGGAAGGCTGCTCATGCCGGTCAGCGTCCGGATGAATCACGCCGTCGCCGACGGATACTTGATAGCCAACGTGTTCCGCCTGCTGGAGAAGGAAATGGCAGTTTTCGTGAGCAGAACATAAGCTGGTAATATTTTCTGGCAGTATGCTGCAAAGAAACAAGTTCATCATGACAAGGGAAACGGATTCTTTTTCTTCTCATATCATCCCATTCATACCAATGGTAGAGAAAAAGTTCATAAAATTATAATACCAGTATCTTCCGTAAATCCCGGGTTCATTGTATAATGCTTCCATCAACACCAAGGGGGCTGGACAATGGAAACCACGATTGCGGAAAACATTCGGGCGTATCGAAAACAGCGCGGACTGACCCAGGAGCAGCTGGCGGAAGTGCTGGAGGTATCCGCCGGAGCAGTGTATAAGTGGGAATCCAGATCGTCCCTGCCCGAACTGCGGCTCATCATGGAGATGGCGGATTTCTTCGAGGTCTCCGTGGATGCGCTGCTGGGTTATCAAATGAAGGATAATCGGCTGAACGCAACCGTGGAGCGTCTGCGGCAGGCAAGCCACAGACGAGACTACGATGCGCTTTCGGAGGCGGAAAAGGCGATCATGAAGTATCCGCATTCCTTCGACGTGGTGTATGCCGCGGCGAACCTTTATTATACCTTTGGCGCGGGAACAAGAAAGGAGCCTTGGCTTCGGCGGGCGATTGAACTGCTGGACAGCGCGCGCTTGCTGGTGTCCCAGTGCACGGATTCCCGGGTGAGCGAATCCTGGATTTGCGGTATGATCGCGGAAATGCACGAGTTGCTGGGGGAAACAGGCAAGGCGCTGGAACTGCTGAAAGCATATAACCCCGGCGCGATTTTTAATGACAGGATCGGGATCATGCTGCTCTCCCACGGAGGGGACCCGGAGGAAGCAAATGATTATCTGGAGGACGGGCTTCTGCGGGAGATCAGTCGGCTTATGCAGCTTGGGATCGGCTATGCCATGCTGTTTGACGTGAAGAATGACAACACGTCCGGCATGGAGATGATGCGCTGGATCATTCCCACTCTGGCAGGGTTGAAAAAGACGAATGAGCCAGACTTTATCGTTAAAATGATCGTGGTTTTCCATGTCTTCCTGGCAGTATTTCAGTATAAGTCCGGAGACCGAAAAGGAGCGGAGGAATCTCTCAGGAAAGCAAAGCTCCTGGCTGCTGCCTTTGACGCCGCGCCCAACTATGCGGCGAACCAGGTGAAATATGTGCGCGAGTCGGAAATGACCAACGCGCATGATCTTCTCGGGGAAACGGCTATGGACGCGGTAAAGTATGTGCTGCATGACAAAGAC
>JAUNMW010000342.1 GCA_030537395.1 Clostridia bacterium
CGGATGCAAAGCATCCGGCTTGGCGGCTTTCAGCCGCCGTGCCCGAAAGCGGCAGAAGTGTACGTTCGTTTGGTTTCAATCTCTCTCTTGCAAGCAACAGCGGGTACAACGCTCTTTCACCCTACCAAGCAACATCCGCTATTGCGGGTCCAGGGCGGTCACCGCCCTGGTCGGGGTTTGGGGCGGACAGCCCCAACGTAACCCCTTAGTTGGCACTAACTCAGTAATTTAAAGCGCTCTTTCAATATGTTTTGAATAAGCAAATCCCTCAAACACCGCGGCAGCAATGCCGGATCGCCCGGCGCACGAATTCGCCCGTGCCTTCGCCGCCGGCACGGTCGATATTCTGGGTAAATTCCCCGCCGGACGCGTACATTTCGCCCAGGGACAGCAGGATCTGATCCGTGCAGGCGTAATAATGCGCGGTGATGAAATCCTGTAATTGACGAACCAGGGCCTGGGCCTCGGCGCAGCCGGGGTCCTTGTCCCGCAGGCGGCCAAAGGAAGCAAAAACAGCCATCATATCCTCGCCCAAGGCGCGGTTGTCCTCGGGGGTCCTTCCCTGATCCTTTTCCTCAAATTCCCGGTATTCCCGGGTCTGTCCCCAGCGGGCTTTCGCCTGGGCCTTGTATTCCTCCATTTTTTTCGTATCGAACGCTGAAAAATCCATAATCAATCCTCCTTTTGCTCTGATCTCCCTTGCCAGGGCGATCAGGCTTTCCGTGTGCTGCTTTCGCATTTCCAGCAGGGCAATCTGATCATCCAATGCCTGCATCCGGTCAAAGGATGGGTTTTCCAGCATGGTTTTGATGTCCTGCAGCTTAAATTCCAGATCGCGCAGCAGCAGGATCTGCTGCAGCCTTTCCAGGGCTGTATCGTCATACAGCCGGTAGCCCGCTTCCGTGCGCCGCGCCGGATGCAGCAGGCCGATCCGGTCATAATACTGCAGCGTGCGTATGCTCACGCCTGTCAGCCCGCTTACCTCATGCACCGTTCTCACATGCATCCCTCCCCGCCTTGCAGATACAGTATAAAGGATAACGCTGCGTCAGGGTCAAGAGGTTTGGGAAAAAATTATGAATTTTTTCTTCAGCCCGCAGCGTGATCTCATGATTTCATACAAGCTGCCGGTTCTGAAAAAATCATGGATCGCATGAACGGCCCTATCATCTGTGCTCTGCCCTTCTTTCCCTGAATCCCCCCTTTGCATAATTCCGCCCATCCCGCAAGATTGACGCCCTGGGCCAAAGGGGGTATAATGGGGGCTGACAAATGAATAGCCGGTGTATCTGCGCAGCAATGCGCGGCGGGAAGGAAAACGCTGCTGCCGGCGTTTGCCTTTCCGTCATGGGAACGCGGATGAAATTTCCGGGCTATCCCAGTAACCGTGAAGCCGACGAACGCGCGGGGATGCCACTGCGGGCGCGGAGGAAGCAAGCCGATTTTCGCTTTGCTTTCCAGCCTGCGGGAAGGCGCGCAAGTAGGATGAAGCCAAGCCGGGAGACCTGTTTACACTGAAAGCACCCCTGGGGATGGGAAACGCTATATGACTGAGCCTTTTCGCAAGGTCCTTTGGTGTTCCTCTGGGGGGACGCTTTTCCCAAAAGGGAAAGCGTCCTCGCTGTTTCATTTGGCAAAAATGTATTCATAGGAGGACGAACCATGACCAAGAAACTGACTGCGCTGCTTCTGATTGCCGTACTGGCGCTTTCCGTCTGCCCCGTACTGGCGGAAAACACCGGCGTCACCGTGACCGACATGATGGGCCGGGAAATCACCCTGACGGCCCCCGCCACCCGCATCGTGGCCCTGACGGCCGCGGACTGCGAAATCCTGTGCGCCCTGGGCTGCGAAGACGCCCTGGTAGGCCGCGGCGAATATTGCGATTATCCCGCCTCCGTGCTGGACAAGCCCTCCGTACAGAGCGGCTATGAAACCAACATTGAACAGATCATCGCCCTGGAGCCCCAGGTGGTGCTGATGGGCACCATGGCCCAGACCACCGAGCAGGTGGAGGCTCTGGAAAACGCCGGCATCCGGGTGGTCGTCAGCGACGCCCAGAACATTGAAGGCGTGTACACCGCCATCCGCCTGATCGGGGCTTTGATGGGCAAGGATGCGGAGGCGGAAGAAATGGTATCCGGCATGCAAAATACCTTCGCCGATATCGCCGCCAAATCCGAAAACACCGGCAAAACGGTGTACTTTGAAGTGTCCCCCCTCCAGTGGGGATTGTGGACCGCGGGCAAGAACACCTTCATGGATGAATTGGCCGCTATGTGCGGGCTCACCAACGCTTTTGCCGATGTGGAAGGCTGGGCCGCCATTTCCGAAGAACAGGTGCTGGAGCGCGATCCCGATTACATCGTGACCATTACCATGTACTATGGCGAGGGTCCCACCCCCGTGGAAGAAATCAAGGGCCGCGAAGGTTGGGACAGCCTGAAGGCCGTGCAGAATGACGATATTCTGAACGCCGACAACAGCGAGATTTCCCGTCCCGGCCCCCGGCTGCAGGACGCCGCCGAAACCATTTATAATTTTGTGTACGGCGAAGCCGCGGAAGCTCCCGCCGCTTAAACTGGAAAATAGGGAAGGCAGGCAGCGGCTTTCCCTGAAAAAGATAAACGCTTCGCGGGGGTCGGCTTCAAAACCGGCCCCCGTATCATAAACGCCGATTCTGTCAATGTCATATTTTCCCTGTTCTAATAGCATAACAGACATGTTATCAAGGATATTTTTCAGAGCCAACGAGGGATACGCTGGGGTTTCACCCCAGACCCCACCAGGGTGTTGAACACCCTGGACCCGCAATAGCGGATGTAACTTGGTGGGTTGAAAAAACGTTGTTCCCG
>JAUNMW010000065.1:0-14342 GCA_030537395.1 Clostridia bacterium
AACTCTTAACTCTCAACTCTTAACACTGACTTCTTTGTTCTTTACAAAACCGCTTTGGTAGCAATCACATCCACTCCGGTGCCGCACACGTCGGGGATCAGAACATCCCCGGCGGCAATGGGGGCGGTGAAGGGCTTTTCCATGATGGCCCGCATGCAGTCGTCGATCAGTTTCTTGGGGATGGGGGTGCGGGTTTTCAGGCTGACGGGCATATCCCGGTCAATAACCGGGGCCACAGCGGTGATCATCCGCAGGGGGGCCACGCATTCCTGGCGGGCGTAAGCGTCGCCGCGCTTGCAGGTGTTGCCCTTCACGGACAGCACGGTTTCTCCTTCATGGGTCACTTCCATGCGGCATCCCACAGGGCAGTTGATGCAGGTGATGATTTCAGTGGTGCTCATTGTTTTTCAACCTCGCTTTTCTTTCCGGCCAGCCGCACGATGGCGTGGGCTATGATCCGGGCATTTTGGAAAATGGATTCTTCCGTCATATATTCATTCGCCTGGTGCGCCATTTCCACTTCGCCGGGGAACAGGGCCCCGAAGGCCACGCCCTCTTCCATGGACTGGGCGTAGGTGCCGCCGCCGATGGCGATGGTGCGCTTTTCGCCGCCGGTCACCTCATGGTAGGCCTCCAGCAATTCCTGCACCAGTTCGGTTTTGTCGCTGACGAAATGCGGGGGCCGGGTACCGGCGTCCGTGGCTTTCAAATGCTGCAGCCGTTGGCCCAGCAATTCAAACATCCGACCCGGATGGAACAGAACGGGATAGCGCACATCCATGACGGCGTCCAGCGTTCCGTTTTCAATGCGGATGATATCCAGGCTGGCGGTCAGCTCGCCGGATACGTCGTCCCGCATGGCGATGCCCAGGTTTTCGCCGTTATAGGTCATGCCGACGGAATCGGCCAGCTCCAGCAGCGCGCCCTGGGCTCCCAGTTCCTTAAAGATCAGCAGCATCTGGCCGATGGCGTTGCGCCCATGGGAGGGGAACGCGGCGTGGCCGGTTACGCCGGTGGTTTCGATGATCACCGCGCCGTTGCCGAGAGTGGCCTTCACCGGGAAGCCCAGCTTTTCGCCTGCTGCCTCAGCCCGGGCCGCCAGCGCTTCATCGCCCTCCACCAGGGCGGAGGCAAAGCCGGGCACCACGTTAGCCCGCTCGCCCACCTGCATGGACAGCACCTGCAGGCCTTCCTTGCTCAATTCGCCGGTAAAGCGCACATGGCTGCCGCCCTTTTCAATGTTGATCACGGGATAATCCGCGTCCGGACTGAAGCCGGAGCGGGGCATTTCCGTAACCTTTTTGTAATACCGCATATCCTCCGAACCGCATTCCTCGTCGCACCCCAGGATCAGGCGCACCTTGCGGCGGAGGGGAATGCCCGCTTCCTTCACGGCCCGCATGGCGTACAGCGCCGCCACCGCCGGGCCCTTATCATCGCTGGTGCCCCGGCCATAGATTCTGCCGTCGATGCGCTGCGCCCCGAAGGGGTCCCGGCTCCAGCCATCGCCCACGGGCACCACATCCAGGTGCGCCAGAATGGCCAGGGCGTCCCGTGTGCTGCCCTCGCCCAAATCGGCATGGCCCACATAGCCGTCAAAAATCTGAGTGTCCAGGCCGAATTTTTCGCAGTCCGCCATGGCGGTGTCCAGCGCTTTGCGGGCCTGAACGCCAAAGGGGGCCCCGGAGGCGGGATCGCCCTTGATGCTGGGAATGGACACCCATTTCTGCACCGTTTCCATCATTTCTTCCCGGTATTGCAGCAATAATTCCTCAATTCTGTCCATGTGCTTTATTCATCCTCCTCCAGAGCCTTATGCATGCGCCGGATGCCTTCCTCCAGCTGGGACCGGGGACAGGCGAAGTTCACGCGCATGAAGCCTTTCCCTTCTTCTCCAAAGAATGTGCCGCCGGTGAGCGCCACGCCCTTTGCACGGAACCGATTCGCCAATTCTTCGCAGGAAAAGCCGTAGGATCGCATATCCAGCCAGGCCAGATAGGTGGCCTCCACGGGGGTCATTCTCGCCTTGGGCAGCAAATCCGCAATCAGCTTGGCCAGCAGCCTGCGGCTGCCGTCCAGATAATCCACCAGGCCGTCCAGCCATTCATCGCACTGGGTATAAGCCGTGCGGGCGGCCAGGGCGGCAAAGGTGTTGCCGCTGGTAACGCCGGAGCCCGTCAGTTCCGATCGCATCGCTTCCATCATTTCTTCATTCATGCACACCAGCGCCGCCTGCTGCAGGCCCGCGATATTGAAGGTTTTGCTGGCGGAGCACAGCATCACGGCCCGCTTCCTGCCTTCCGGAATGGAAAGGATGGAAACGAAATTGCCGGGGGCATACACGAAATCCGCATGGATTTCATCGCACACGATGGGCACATTGTACTGATACGCCACGCGGCAGATGGCCGTCAGCTCTTCCCGGCTCCACAGACGGGATACCGGATTATGGGGGCTGCATATCATGATCAGCTTCGCCCCGCCCCGCAGCGCATCCTCCAGTTTGTCAAAATCCAGCTCGTAACGGCCCGTATCCTCCCGGCGCACCAGGGATACGGCTTTCACAATGCGCTTGTTGCTTTCAATGGAATCGTAAAAGGGGCCGTACACCGGGGTCACGATCGCCACCTGATCCCCTTCCCTGGTAAATGCGCGCACACAGGTTTTCAGTCCCGTGATCACGCAGGGCAGCATCTGGGTTTCCCCCGTGCCGATTTCCAGGTGATGCCGCCGCCTCCAGAAAGCGATCAGCGCCGCTTCATCCTGGGGATCAGCCGTATTGTAGCCAAAGCAGGGATGCTCCGCCCGCCGCCGGATGGCCCGGGCAATAGGCGGGGCGCAGGGGAAATCCATATCCGCCACCCACAGGGGAATGCCGCCCGCGTCCATGACCGACCGGTCATCCCATTTTTCGCAGCCGGTGTTCCTTCTGTCGATCCCCTGGGCAAAAAACGAAGCGTCATAAGGCATGCGCGTTCCCTCCCATGCAGCGGATCACCCAGAACCCGCCGCTTTTTTCTATGGTATCCACCGTTTCATAAATAGTTTTCAAATATTTCAGGGCCGATTCCGCCCCCTGCTGCTTCCGGATCACGATATAAAGCCGGCCCCCTTGGCTCAGCTTTGCGGCGCTGTCCAAAAACAGCCGATAAATCACCTGTTTGCCCGCCCGGATGGGAGGATTGGTAAGAATAAAATCAAAGCTTCCGGGCACGTTTTCCAGCCCGTCGCTTAAATAGGTTTCGGCGGCCACGCCGTTGCGCTGAGCGTTTTTTCCGGCCAGTTCCAGCGCCCGCTCATTCACGTCGCTCATCACGATCCGACAGCCGGGAAAGGCCTTTCCCACGCTGACGCCCACCGGCCCCCAGCCGCAGCCCAGATCCAGCACCCGGCCGCTCATTTCCTCCGGCAGCGCGCGCAGCAGCACGTCCGTGCCGAAATCCACCTCGCCCCGGGAAAACACCCCGGCGTCGGTGGTAAAGCGCAATTCCTGTCCCCGGTAAGCATACTCTGCCTCCGCGTAGCGGTGCGCGCTTTCAGGGGACGCGGAAAAATAATGATCATTGCTCATGGTTCAGCCCCGCCGCCGCGTACAGGGCGGCTTCTTCCTCATCCGTCAGTTCCCGGAATTCCCCGGGACGCAGCTGCTCATCCAGCGCCAGTGGGCCGAAGGTCTGCCGGTGCAGTTCTTTCACCGGCTTTCCCACCGCTCCAAACATGCGCTTGACCTGGTGGTATTTGCCCTCCTGCACCGTCACCCGGGCCGTATCCGGCGACAGGATTTCCAGTTTGGCGGGCAGGGCGGTAAAATCGCTGAGTTCGATGCCCGCGGCAAAGGCTTCCGCGTCGGCGCCGTCCAGGTTCCCGTCCACCCGGGCCAGGTATACCTTGTCCACATGCCGCGCGGGAGAAATGAGCCGATGGCCCAGCTCCCCGTCCGTGGTCAGGAGCAGAAGCCCGGTGGTATCCTTGTCCAGCCTCCCCACCGGCATGCATTCCAGCGCGGTATATACGGGGGGCAGCAGGTCCATCACCGTGCGCTGATTTTTGTCCTCCCGGGCGGTGAGCACCCCGGCGGGCTTATACAGCATCACATGCCGGGTCAGCCGGGTATCCAGGGGCCTTCCGTCCAAGGTCACCCGGGCCCCCTCCGGCACGGAAAACGCCCCGTCCCGGCACGCTTCCCCGTTCACCTTCACCCGGCCTGCTTTCAGCAGCGCCTTGCATTCGGACCGGGAGGCTTCCCCCAGCCGGGATAAAAGTTTATCCAATCGCATGGGCCTTGGATTCCCTTTCAGGCGCGTTTTCGCCCTCGCCGTTTTCTTCCTCGTGGTGATGATGCTCCGGATGCTGATGCATCAGCTTGCCCATCAGCGCCGCGTTGCGCACCTTCCTGAGCACGCACAGGGGCAGATACAGCAGCGCCAGCACCGCCAGCAGCTCCAGTATCTGCGTCCTGGGCAGCGGCGCCTTCAGCAGCCGCAGCAGCAGATTGGCCACCATATCCATGGATAGGGAAAAATCCACCCGGCTGAGCACATAGGGCACCAGCACCGCAACGGCGGCCGCGGCAGGGATGACGCTGAGCAGGATGTTCACCACAGCGTTCCCGCACAGTTCCTTTTTATGCTTTTTCCGGATCCGCTTGGACCAATGCAGGGAACGGACCGTACCCAGAGAACGGACCGGCATATATTCCACCGGCAGATCACGCCACCAGCCGTAAGCGAAAACCACGGCGAACAGCGCAAGCAGCACAACGGCCACCGCCCCGCCGGTGCCGATATTGGGCTCCTTGCCCACCAGCACGGCCAGATACTGCACCGGCTGCCACATATCGGTATAGCTCATTTGGGCTTTGCCGTAGAGGAAATATCCCGCGCCGGCCAGGAAAGGCAATCCCCACAGGATGCCCCGGCCATACCGGACCAGGCCCGTCTGCAGCCATTTTTGATAGGGGTTCTTTCTGTGGCCGGAGGCGTTGCGGGTAAAGAACAGCCTGCGCAGCTTTTCCTTGGCCCAGAAGCGCAGCGGGATCACAAACGCAATATACAGCGCGGCTGAGCAGGCCACGCTGATCCACATGGGCAGCTTGCCCCCAGACAGTCTGGGCAGCAGCAGCGGAAGCAGAACAGCAATCCGAACAGCTGCCTGAACGATCGTTACCGTGCTGATGGTATCAAAATGCTTTTTTATGACCCTCCATGCGTTTCTTCCGGTGGACCCATGATCTGCGATTTCACCCATGGACATGTACTTCCGTCCGCCTTTCTGCGCGTAAAATTCGTTTCGTGCATAGATAACCTTTTTAATTATACAGCAAATCTCGCTTGATTGCAACCATGACGCCACTGAAAAAAGCGAGGCTTCGGCCCCGCTTTTTCAGAAAAATCATCCATCGTTTACAGCGTATTCCTGCTGGTGGGATTGTTTACGATGCCAAAGCCCACCAGCACCGGCAGCAGCGCGTCCATCAGCCCGTTCACCGTGCCGCTCACATCCAGCCCCCCAAATTCTTTCAGGCAGAATACGATCAGCGCGGCAATGCTTGTCCACAGGGCCCAGGATTTGAAACGGTTCTGTTCGATCAATTTTTTCCCTCCTTACGCAATTTCATCCTCCACGGGCAGCGCCAGAAACTTCTTGTGAATATCGTCCATGACGCCGTTGGCCCCAAGAGCGTGATACCTTTTCCAGCAGTTTTCAAAGTTTTCCCGGGCATAAATGGGCGCGTAGCCCTTTTCCTGATAATGGTTGTAATCGCCGATCATCTGAGCGCGCAGAAGGGCCTGAACGCCCTCCCGCACCGCCAGACTGTCCTGGTGCATTTCCCGCACCCTTCCCCACAGAAACCCGATCAGTCCCGTGGGGATCCCCAGCGTCGCCGCCAGGGTAAGCACCTGATAGAGTGTCATTTTTTCTCTTCTCCTTTGATGAGCCGATCCAGCGCGTCCAGGGCTTCCCCGATCAAATCGCGGATACGGCGCAATTCCTCCAGCGTATCGGTCCCGGCGTCATGGAGGGGGATCAGGAATTTCCGCATCATGTAGCCATCCTTCCCCTGATAGGAAATCGCGGCCCACGCGGAGTCCGTCTCCCCCAGCACCTCCACCACGCTGTTCAGGGGCACCTGCGTCAGCACCGTGCTTTGGGTGCTGGGCAGCTTGCGCATTTTCACCGGGTACCCGTTATCCGCCCATACCCGGGCCCGATACAGGATCTCCGGCACTTCCCCGCCGCCATTTTCATCGTAATCCACATATTTCAGCTTTCCGCCCCAGCGCCACTTTCCCAGAGCGCTGTCCCGCCGGATGCCGCCTTCCGTGTCCGTGCAGTGAAGGATGCACAGCGGAGAGAGCGACATCACCACCCCCACATGGTAATAGTCCCTTTTATCAGCGCCGCTTTCATACGCGGCGGGCAGATCGTAGCCCGCCTCTCCCGGTTCCTTCGCTTTAAACAGGATCTCCCCGGGAAACAGCTGCACGGCGCTGCTGATTTGCACCAGGCCGTCCGTGGCGTTCCTGGCCGCCCAATTGGTGCCATGCACCCCGGGCCAGGCAAAGCCCAGCAGCGCAAGCGCCCCGATGATCAATCCGATGCAGTCGCTTTTCCCGTCGCTGCCGTCATGCCCCAGCTCATATTCCCTGATCCTGTCCGCGTTTTCCTGAACCGCGGCAAGAAATTCACTGGCCGTAATCATTTCATCCCCTCGCTTCCGTCAAAATCAGGATGCATCCTGGCCCACGGCGTTCCTCAGCCGATCTATTTCCTCGGCCACGTCGCCCGCGTTCAGAATCCTGTCCGTACTGCCCAAAGCCCCGATGGCGCAGTGGCAGTTCATCAGCTTCACGTCCCAGCCGTTATCCCAGGTATGGTTCATGTTTTCCGTCATCACGTTCACAGCCGCCGGCACATTGCTCCACACCCCGTCAAATTCCGCGGTGCCGGCCTGGATATCGCCATAGCTTCTGGCGGAAGCGTTTTCCGCCGCACCGTATTCCGCCAGGGTAAAGGATGCGCTGCCCAGCGCGTCCATGACAACGCCCCGCACTCGGATCCGGGGAAGACGGAAGGGCAGCATGTGCTGATTGGCATGGGCATAATCCCAGGTGCTTTCCATGGCCGCGTGCACCAGCACCACCAGAAACTCGCTTTGAATGCGGATGTTTTCCAGAATGATGTCGCCGCTGAATAGGGCGCACATATCCTCCCGGCAGTTGATCAGGCGGGACTGCATAAACGTATCATAATCCCGGGTCTTGATGAAGACGGTGTCCCGGACGATCAGGAATCCGTCCCCGTAGCCCACGTTGATGTTGCTTTGGGAGGTGACCATGGTGCAGCCCGTGATCAGGTAATCCCGGCAGCCGTAATGGTTGTCGATGCGGCCCATACGGCTGTTCTGCACCGTCAGGCGCTTGCACCAGCTGGTTTGAATGGGGCCCCAGCCGCGAAGGAAGGTGCAGTGATCGATCAGCACCTCCGAACAGTGGGTGCAGCACAGGATATAGCAGGTGTTGCTGCTGTAGCGGTTTTCCCAGCTGTAAAAGGTGGAAAAATTCTCCGCAAAGCAATCCCGCAGGCACAGGTTATAGGCCCGATCCGCCCGGATCAGTTCGCCCCGGTAATCGCTTGCATCGGTGTTCACCCGGCTGCCCGCGTACACCTCCAGCCCTTCCAGGGTCACATTGCTGCGGGCGATGTACAGAAAATAGGGATTGACCATGTGGGTATCCGCCTGCAAAACGATCCTGCCGCCCCGGATTTTGATGGGGTGATCCAGCATGGATCGTCTGCGCATGGTCACGCTGCCCGCGTCCGTCATGCCCCGGAACAGTTCCCCGTCCAGCAGCGCGCCGTTCCGGTCCGTGGTCACCGTTTCCTGGTAATAGGAGGGGGCGGTCAGGGTTTCGGTCTGATCCCGCTTGCAAAGGATGATATCGGTATCAAAGGTCAGCAGCTCGTTATCGTAATGCCCCCGCAGGAAATCCATGTTCAGCTGGCCCTTGTGCAGCTGGGCGATCTGCCAGTTTTGCAGCTGCACAGCGGGCAAATCCTCCTCCGGTGCCACGGCAAACACGATTCTGCTGTCCGCAATGTCCGGCGTTACCAGGAAGGTGGTTCCCGTCCAGTCCGTATCCGTTTTGATTTGGGGGCAATGGCCGTTTCCCGCCGTTTTCATCAGTACCGTGCCCCCGTGCTGAAACACAGGGCAGCCGTGGGCGTTGGCATATTCGTGGCAGGCGATCACGGCTTCGGTGTCGTCGTCCACCCCGTTCATTTTCGCGCCGAAGTCGGCGTAGCTGACGCCCCGTTGATAATCCCGCAGTCTGCTGTCCTCCTCCAGCGCCTGCATCCGTTCGTTCAGGCTGCCCTCCCGGGCAATGAACGTGATCGGATAATCGGCAGCGGTGCCCCAGCCGCTGATGGAAGCGTACACCGCCCCGGCGGGGATGGTCAGGGGCTGGGTATTTTCGTCGTTTCCGAATTTGGTGTTTCCCTGGCCCACCAGGGAAATATCCGGCAGCAAATTGTAATCCGCGTCAAAAAAAGCCACCGCGTACCCGTCGCTGTCCATGTAGGTGCGGCCCTTGATTTTTTCAAAGCCCTTCACCGGCACGAAGCGGGTATGATGCACGCTGCCGCCGTTAAAGGTGTTCAGGATCCCCCGCTCCACCTCCCAGAAGCCCTCGATATCCGTATCCACGGTCAGGTCCCCCATGCGGGCGGCGCTTTCGCTTGCCAGGGACATTTCCTCCTTGATGCCCCGAAGCCCCAGGTTCCGCCGCGCCATGGCCCGGTCGTCCGCGTCCATGCCGGACGCCTCCGCGTCATAGCGCAGAAACAATCCGTCCCGCTGGTCCAGGATCACGCCCTCGCATTCCCGTTTCTTTTCCGCGGCCTGGGCGGCGCTTTCCGCCGCCTGCACGGCCTTTTCTCCCGCGCTCAGGGCGCTGGCCGCCGCGGCGGAAGCGCTGTCCGCCGCCTCCCGGGCCTTGTTCCCCGCATCGGCAATATATGCTTCCCATTCCGCTTCCGTTCCGGCAAAGCCGTTTTTCCTGGCGACGGCGTAAGCGCTCACCGCGCCCAAATCCGCTCTGCGTGTTTCAATCGCCATCCGTTCTTTCCCCCTTTCCTGCCGCTCAATAGATCGGCGTGCCGTCGGTATATTCCAGATACAAATGGCCGTCCTGCCCGATTTCAAAGTGGAGCATGCCGCTTCTGTTCACGGCCAGCGCCGCGGCGGCTTCCGCTTCATCCCGGTACAGCCTGGCTTTTTCGCAGGCGTCCATGGCGTCCTGAAGGGCCGTAGGATATTTATGTTCCGCTTTTTCGCTGACGGGGGGCAGGTCCCCCACATCCAGATAAAACAGCTCGCTGTTCCACGCTTCGCCCTCATCGCCCAATATTTCCACCCAGGCCCGGATTCGGCCGGGAATCTCCGTAAGCGATGCGGGAATGTCCGCCATGCCGTCCTCAAGCAGCACCATATCCGGCGTACCATCCGGCAGCAGCAGCATCATCTGGGCCGTCTGCCCCTCTGAAATCTGAGGCAGCTGAAAGCGTATCTTTTCCGCCCGGCTGTCCGTTTCCATGCCGATCACGGCCTGGGACGGGGTCGGCATCCTGCCGGAAAATCGAATGGTGATCATGCTTCTTCCTCCTTTCGGATCCAGTATATCTGGCAAAGCTGCCCTTCATTGGTTTCCGTGCCGGGCCTGATCCACAGCACATCCTTTTCCTCCGGCTTCTCCGTTCCGATATGGAGGCGGAAATCCGGGCTGTCCGCCGTTTTCCTGGCCGCCTCCCCATCAGAAAAGGACAGGGCCAGGGCCCTGATTTTTCCCGCGGTATCCAGAGAAAACGCGCCGTTTTGCAGCCGGATGCCGCCGCGGTCAATGATCACGCTTTCATTGGCCAGCTTTTCCGTTCCGCTTTCTCCCATTCGTTCCGCCGCGCGCTCCAGCGTGCTGAGCCGGGCGTTGACGGCGCCGCTCAACTGCTCCGCGCTGATGGCGCCGTCCCGGATGTTTTCGCTGTCCAGGTTATTCAGGGCGTAACGAAGCTGCTCCTCCAGCTGATACAGATAATTCATGACCTGGTCGATATCCTTGATCCCGCTTTTCAGCTGGATTTCTCCCAATCTTGCCAAGCCCGCGCCCTCCCTTTTATTTGTTCTTGCCGCTCTGTTTTTTCTTGTTCAAGCCGGCCGCATCGCCGATCACCGCTTTGTTTTTCGCGGCGTTCACCATCAGCGCGGTCAGGCCGGACGCGCCGTTTGCTTTTGCCAGCGCCTGCAAGGCGGCCTGCTCCTGGTTGGCCTTCTGAATGGAATTGCTGTAGGTGTTTGCCATTGCACGCTGCATTGTATCCCATTCGGTTTGGGTGATTCCCCGCGTTGCCGTGGGCGACAGGACGGAAGCCGAAATGGGATTTTTCGCAATCGCCGCCGCATTGGCAGGCAGAACGGGATAAACCAGCGCTTCCTGGGCGGGAGCCGAAGAACGCGCTTCCGTATTCCCGTTTGAGCCTCCGCCGCTTCCTCCGCCGCCCAGCGTCTTGGCCAGGGCATCCTCATACTGGCGCAGCTGCAAATTGAACTTGGCTTGGGCCAGGGCCTGCTCCGCTTCCCATTGGCGCTGGCTCTGGGCCAGCTGGGCCTGCCTGAACGCCAAATCGGCTTCGTACTGGCTTTGGCTCTGGGCCAACTGATCCCGTCTGTACGCATCGTCCATGGCCGCCTTGTCCCGCTGATAAGCCATATCCTGCTCGTTCCAGTAGTTGCTGTTTTCCATGGCGGCAAGGCTCTTATAATAATCCTGCATATTCTGCCACATGGCCATATCAGAATTGGCCGCGGTGCTGTAAGCGCTGGCCGCCGCGTTCACGCTGGCCTGCCAGTCGGCCACGGTATCCCGGTAACGGCCGTAATCAATGCTGTCCAGCTGATTGGTCATATCCATATTCCGGCGCAGTTCTTCGCCTTCATACTTGTATTTGTCGAACGCCCGCTGCTCCAGCTCCGGAATCCGGTCATTGAGCAGCTGCAGATAGTACTGATACGCCTGATAGCCCGCCGTGCTTCCCCAGCTGTTGCCGTAGCCGCCGGTCAACGCCGCCGCCTGGCCCATCACATCCTGCATGGCCCGCTGCCCCTGTACCGTGTACTGATCCTTGTACTGCTGAAACAGCGGATCTTTGTTCACGTCGTACACAAAAGTGGGCCGGTTCATGATCTGATTGTACAGGCTGGCAATCTGGCCGGTATATCGGCTTTGAAAGCTGCCGGGGCCGCTGTCCATCACTGATTTCAGATAATCCTGGGCATCCAGCACCGATTGGCTGGGGGCGTACTGCTGCCCGTATTGGGCAAGCCCCGCCATTGTGGCGTCCGAAAGGCCGTACAATCCGCCTGATGCGCTGCTGCCTGCCCGCCAATCCGCGGCCGCCCCCATCCCCGCGCCCGCGTTTTCGCCAAGCTGCCGGACCGATTCATTTTTGATCGCTTCCCCGGTATGCCGAACCGCCTGTTCCGAAGCATTCTGTTTCTGATTCTTTGCTTTTTTATATTCTGTTTGCAGTGCCGCCATCCCAATTCCTCCCCGATTCCCGCTTTTATGATGTCATTCCGCCCAAAGCCAGCTCCCGGGCGATGCCGTAAAGCCGCATGTCCCCGTGGCCCTCCAGGCGCAGCTTCATCTGCCCGCAGCGTCTGGGCACCACCGGGAACAGATAGGTTTTTACCCCGCCCTTGCCCCTCACGGTTCCTTTGCTGTGCCATATGCCGTCCCCGTCGTATTGAATCATCACGGTGCAGTCCGCCCCTTCGCTCAGCATCATGCGCAAAAGGAAACGGCTCATATACTGGCGCTGAGGGTACTCGTACCCCATCACGGCCGTTTCCGCGTACCAAACCACGTCTTCCGCTTCCGGTTCCCCCGCGCTACCGTTCAGGGCCCAGAGCCCGCCGTCAGCGGCGAGCATGTACATTTCACCGTTCAATTCCGCAAACGCCAGGGCGTGGCTGTCGTCCTGCCGGTGCCAGATGCCTCTTTCCATATCCAGCACATACAGGCTCCAATGTCCGTTTTCATCCTGGGCGGATAAATAATACCTGCCTCCCGCCTGCCCCGCCGCGCCGCCGACCAGCCTTTTTTCTCCCAGCGCTTTCCCGATGGGCTGGGGCAGGCTTTCAAAATACTGCACCCCGTTGACGCCCAGATAGTACAATCCACCGTTGCAGGCGATCAGGGTGCCCCCGGCGTTTGGCCTTACCCCGTCGCAGACCGTTACCTGGGTCTGAAAATTGGCGGGTTTTTCGCCGTAGATCCGGTGCGCACAGTTTTCCTTGAAAAAGCAGGGGTTCCCCCGGTGCACCGCGGCGCCTGTAAAGGGCCCTTCGGTTCCCACGTTCACATAGTAGCTGTCCTGACTGGTGCCCATAAATTTTTCCCAGTTTTTAAAATCGCCCAAGGCGCTGGCGTAAATCCGGTTCACCGTTTCTCCTTTTTCCTTTCCGTACCGGCAGCCCCACAGCCGGTTGCTGCATTCGATCAGAAAATCCATTTGCGGGATGCGCCTGTCCGCCCGCAAAACGCCGGACCCCTGGGTGTACGCCTGATCGATGATGCCGATCACCACCAGAAAATCCTCATCCAGGGCCTGCACCGCGTGGTCAGCGTTCAAAAGCTCCAGCTGCCCGCGCAGTTTTTCGTTTTCGCCCGTATACCGGATCCCCCGGAGCGAAACCGTATCTTGCACCCGCAGCCCCCGTCCGATCCCCCTCGCGGCAATTTTCACATACACCGAGGATATGCCAATCCATTCATCGTGCCATTGGTACAGGGCATGGGTTTCCCCGCTGGTATCCAGCCAGTAATCCCCGTCCTGGGGCCGGACCGGGGCCGTATCGCCCGCCGTGGTTTTTCCCTGGGGATAATCGGTTCCGTCCATAGCGCACAGGGTATAAGTGATTTCATCCCCTTCTTCGGTGGCGTACAGCCGGTTGATGCTGCCGCAGTCTTCCGGGTCCGCCGTGTTGTAAAACACGCCGTCTGGAAAAATGAGAATATACGCGCCCATGGTCACCATTTTCTTGGGCAGCATATCCTCCGCCGTGGAAAGATCGTTGATCTGCGTGGCTTTTCCATCGTAGTACAGCGTGCTGCCGTCAATCCAGGCCAGCCTGCCCAGGCTGACCAGGCCCAGCGGCTGCTTCAATTCCGCCACAAGTCCCCGCTTTTTCCGGCTGGATAAAAGCGGCCAGGGCTCCCCCGTCATGTTGCCCATGTCCTCAAAAGCTCCGTCATAGGTGCGGGGACGTTTATCCAGCCCCAAAAACTGTTCCGTCCATAGCTGCTGGCTGGAATAGGTGTTCAGTATGGGGTACCGCATGGTTCCCATCCCCTTTCATATCAAGTGAAAACAAAAAGCGGAATCAGCGCTGTTTTCATTTCCGGCCCTTCCATCGTCAAAATCCGCGTCCGTCCTTCGCTTTCCGCTTTTTGCTTATCAAAAAATCAAGTGCCTGTTTCCCGGCGCGTCCGGCCTGTGCTCCCGGTGATAAGCTCTTGCCAGCCTCCCCCAGGCGTCGGCAAACAAGGCCGCGCTGTTGTTGTATTTTCCGTACTCCTGATTTACCAGATCAATATGCGTTTCCAGGCAGAACCGATAGATTTCGTCATAGGGAGCCCGAGCCAGCAGCTGGGTATCCGGCGGCGTTTCCTGGGTGTATTCGGGCATTTCGCCGACGGCTTCGTTCTCCCGCTCGTGGGTTTGGATCAGATCGCAGTAAATCTGCTGATCCAGCCGGGAGAGCCATTCGATTTTTCTTGCCCGCTCGATCTGGTTGGGCTTCAGTTCGTCCGCCAGAAAAATGGCTTGCTCCAGCGTCATATTTTCCTCCTGTTCCGCTTTCCCCGGGGAAGGGATTCCTCCCCGGGGAAATGAAAGGCTGCCGCTGATCAGCAGACTGCGCTCAAGGGGTACTCATGCTGACCGCTGGCCTGCTTTGCCTCTTCCTCCATGATTCTCTGCCGGTCCAGCATGCCGTGGATCACTTCCCACAGCGGCATGGGCACCTCCACAAACTGGTCTTTGGGCACAAAATAGGTTTTTTCGTTCACGCCCACCTCCAGGGTGCTCTGTTCCGCGCGGCTGCGCTTGGGAATGTACACCGTGCGCATGTCCTTCCAGGGATCATATGCAGCCGCTGTGCCGCTCGCTTTGGTTTTCTTTTCGCTCATAGCTCTGCCTCCTTCTTTATCATGACGCATGAGGAGGAGAATGGAAAAATGATTGACCAGATAAAGCAAAACTCCACGCTCCTCACTCCACGC
>JAUNMW010000065.1:14352-15763 GCA_030537395.1 Clostridia bacterium
GGATCCTCGTCCGTATCGCTGTAATAGCTTCCGCAGTCCACGCGCAGCAGCCGTTCCTCATACAGCACGCCGCCGCCCGTTTCAAAATACACGCCGATGGTACCGAACTGGTTCAGGGGGCCGCCCGCCTGCTCGGGCGTTTTCACGATCACTTCCATGTTTCCACCGGCCACGTCGATCATGCCGAAAGCGTTCTTGCCCAGGAAAATGCAGCCATACACGGCAATGCCGTTCGCGCCGCCTTCACCGGGATAAATGGGCGTGCCCGCCGCGGCGGTTACAGCCGTATCCAGGGTAATGCTGTTTGCGGTATTTCCCTCGATTTTGTATTTCACGCCGCCCAGCAGCACATAGCGATCCTTCAGCGCGTTGGCCTCCAGCGCCGCGCCGGAAACGGGCACGGTCTTGCTGCCGTTTACCGCGCTGGCCACGGTCAAATCCCCATCCGCCAAGGGAGTGCCGCGGAACACCTTGGCATTATCGCTTTCAATGAAGCGCACGCCGTGCAGTTCGCCGATTTCCCCGTTGTAGATTTCATCGGGATGGGCGTACTCGTGGGCGTCCAGCCAGCCCTTGCTTTCCCGGATGTCAAAGGTCACGCTGGGATGGATGATGGCCACATATTTGCCGTTGATCTTGGGGGCCTTGTGCTTTTTCAGCCATGTGACCGCCCGGTTCACCATGGTGGGGGTCAGCACGCAGTCGTTCGTCAGCTGGCTGCGGGTGCTCACCCGTGTGCCGTCCGCCTTATCGCAGTACATCACATTGCTGCCGGAAAGGGCCACGTTTCGGGCGATTTTGTCCTGGGTGTTGCCGCCGGCCGCGCCCATTTCCTCCGCCGCGTCCTGGGCCACGGGATCGATGGCGTGCCGCTCCAGACGGCGGCCCAGGGAGGTATAGGTGCCGTATTCAAACACCGTGGCCTGTACCGCGCTGTAGCCGAATTTCTGACCGTCCGGGATCACGCCCTCCTGCAGCCGGGGCACGTCGCCAAAGGTATTGGCCTTGCGCATTTCCACCGTCATGCCGTGATGCTCGGGCAGGGGGATGCTCTTGGCAAACTGGGTAAAAATATGGTTGCTTCGGGCATTCTCCAGCGCCTCGGTGTTGTACCAGGATTTGATTTCCGCTTCCATGGAATGGGCGGGATCGAACGCCTCCGTCTGACCGGTATACGCGTTGCTGAAATACTGACTGTTGGCCACCGGGTATCCGCCCTGTCCGCCGGAATCAGGGGCCAGGAAATTTTTCAGCCATTTAAACATTGTTCATTCTCCTTTCGTTTTGCGTTGAGAGGGTTATCGGAGTTGGGAGTTGAGAGTTAAGAGCGTTTTTTGAGTTGAGAGTTGAGATATAGTTAGAGTGTGTTTCTAAAAGTATACCCGCCTGCATTATGCAAGAAGTATGCGAA
>JAUNMW010000343.1 GCA_030537395.1 Clostridia bacterium
AGCGACGGCAGCACCTACGGGCCCTTCTCTCTCATCGCCAACACGGACGTGGCGGTTTCCCGCCTGGAGCTGATGCGCCAGCGGCTGAAGGATCTGGTGCACTCCCAGGGTTTCCGCACCATCTTCATGATCGTCGCCGCCGTCATCCTGATTTACATCATTTTCGTGATCCGATATCGGATCATCCGCAGGCGGGAACGGCGCTTCAAGCGCCAGCAGGCAAAAGCAAGGGAAGAAGCGGCAACAAGGAGATAATCAGGAAAACAAAAAACATCCTCCGGCACGGCGCCGGAGGATGTTTTTCTCTGTTTTTTATACTAAATAGCCATGCTGAAGACAGCACCACCATAAATAAAACCGAAGTGGTATACTAAGGGCACGGCATAGGTCGAAAAGTGATTGGGCAACAAGCCCGAATACTAAATTGACAAAAAGGATTCCTCGTTGCACCGCGAACTGTCCAGCGGAAAAGCCGCAAAAAGGACGTATAGTAAAATAGCCGGGAGAAGGAATCCATGCCGTATATCAACCAATGGAGAAAAAGGCCATGGAAAAAGTATACGACATTTGTTGCGGTGTGGATGTGCATAAGAAACTGATCGTAGCGTGTCTTCGAAGCGGCAGGAAGAACGAGATACGGCAGTATGGTGCAACGACGCGGGAATTGCTGGAGATGGCGTCATGGCTATACGAGGCAAGGTGCGAAATGGTAGCAATGGAAAGCACGGCCTCGTACTGGAAACCCCTGTATAACGTGCTGGAAACATGGGAATTGCCGGTAATGGTAGTCAATGCCCACCACATGAAAGCAGTGCCGGGTCGAAAGACAGACGTGCAGGATGCAGAATGGATTGCCGATCTGCTACAGCACGGGTTACTCAAAGCAAGCTATATCCCTGGCAAAGAGCAACGGGAACTGCGAGAGTTGGTACAGTATCGCAAAAGCCTGATCGAAGATCGCGGGCGAGAACTGAATCGACTGCAGAAGATGCTGGAGGGCGGAAACATCAAGCTTTCCGGCACGGTAACACAGATCAATGGAAAGAGTGCGCGAAGTATCCTCAACTTCATCACGGATGGAGGCTATTTTGACGACGCGAAGTATGACGAGATGTTGGCGAACAAGGAGATCGCAAGCAATCTCAAGGCCAGCAAGGAACAGATCATCGACGACTTGAATGGTGTCCTTTCCTCTATCCAGCGACGCGTCATGAAAGAACTGCTGTCTCATCTGGATGAACTGAATGAGCACATTCGGAATCTGGACGATGACATTGACCGCTTCATGAAGCAGGAAGACAAGAATGCAGCTGACGCAATTCAGGAAATCCCCGGCATTGCTGCCACCAGCGCGCAGGTCATTATTTCTGTGATCGGCAATGACATGAGCAGGTTTCCTTCGGACAGGCATCTTTCCAAATGGGCGGGTCTGTGTCCGGGAAACAATGAAAGTGCCAGTAAAAGAAAATCCGGAAAGACGACCAAAGGAAACAAGATGCTACGCACAACGCTGGTCAACTGCGCTCATTCCGCCGCTAAAGTGAAGAGTTCTTACTTTTCTGCCCTGTTTGCCAGGATCAGTGCGCACCGGGGGAAAAAGCGGGCCTATGTGGCTGTTGCACATTCCATGCTGATTGCCATTTACCATGTTCTGAATGATAAAGTTGCTTTCAGAGACTTGGGCGCTGACTACTACAACCAATTCAACAGAGAACGCAAAGCAAACGGCATGTTGAAAAAACTCAAAGCGTTAGGCTATGAAGTGACGATTGCCGCTGTCCCCGAATTAGCTTAATTCATAAAACAACCATTAAACCCAACCAAGGGCGTAGTCTACCCTTTTTCCGTCGGACGGAGGATCGGTTTTATAGTAATACCTGATAGAAATCTAGGATCGAGCAGCGAGCAGAAATCGTGTCAGACGAGGCGGAGGACGAAGGCGGGCTGCCGCCCGTCAAGGCCGACAACGAAGTTTGGCGCGATTTATGCCGCTGGGAATCCGAGATTTCTATTGGGTATTAGTATTACTTCACCGCGGCGAAGCCCTTTTCCAGGTCGGCGATGATGTCGTCGATGTGCTCCGTGCCGATGGAGAGGCGGATGGTATTCTGGTGGATGCCCGCCGCCTCCAGCTCCGCATCCGTGAGCTGGGAGTGGGTGGTGGTGGCCGGATGGATGACCAGGCTCTTCACGTCCGCCACGTTGGCCAGGAGGGAGAAGATCTCCAGCCCGTCAATGAACTTGAAGGCCTCCTCCTTGCCGCCCTTGATGTCAAAGGTGAAGATGCTGGCCCCGCCGTTGGGGAAATACTTTTCGTACAGGGCATGGTCCGGGTGGTCCGGCAGGGAGGGATGATAGACCTTTTCCACCTGGGGATGCTTCGTGAGGTATTCCACCACCTTCTTCGTGTTCTCGGCGTGGCGCTCCAGCCGCAGGGACAAAGTCTCGGTACCCTGGAGCAGGAGGAAGGCGGCGAAGGGGGAAATGCAGGCGCCGGTATCCCGCAGGAGGATGGCACGGATATAGGTGACGAAAGCCGCTTTGCCCGCCGCGTCGGTGAACTTCACCCCGTGGTAGCTGGGGTTGGGCTCGCTGATCCAGGGGTATCTGCCGCTCTTCGCCCAGTCGAAGCTGCCCCCCGTCCACAATGACGCCGCCCAGGGTGGTGCCATGGCCGCCGATGAACTTGGTGGCGGAATGGACCACGATATCCGCGCCGTGCTCGATGGGCCGGATGAGGTAGGGGGTGCCGAAGGTGTTGTCGATTACCAGGGGGAGGCCGTGGGCATGGGCGATGGCCGCGAGAGCGTCGATG
The DNA here is from genome assembly GCA_030537395.1 of Clostridia bacterium. Taxonomy (GTDB): domain Bacteria; phylum Bacillota; class Clostridia; order Christensenellales; family Aristaeellaceae; genus RUG563. Next base: position 2,816 of record JAUNMW010000343.1, read on the forward strand.
TCGGGGATGTCGGAGTTGGGA
>JAUNMW010000066.1 GCA_030537395.1 Clostridia bacterium
GGTTTCCCCCCAGCCCCCCTTCCGAGAAAGACAAATTGGATTTCTTATGCAAAAACAGCACCCATTCCGGGTGCTGTTTTTGTGCTCTTCCGCAAATGCTGAAACGGCATCATTCGCCGGATGACTGCGCGCCGTGATACTCCACGCAAAGCATCGTCAGGTCGTCAAACTGCTTGGCGCCGTTCACAAACCGGTCCACATCGGCTTTCACGCTCTCCAGGATGCCCTTCGGAGACGCCTGACTGGCGCGCCCCAGCACAGCTTCAAGGCGCTCCATGCCATAGAATTCACCCGCCTCGTTGTTTGCCTCCGGTACGCCGTCCGTATAAACGAAAACCGCGTCGCCGGGAGCAAGCGTCAATTCGTACTCTGTGTATTTTGCCTTGGCATAGCCGCCCACCATCAGGCCATGCTTATCACGGAAGATATGGAAAACGCCGTCCTCCCCCCGGATAGCCGGATATTCATGGCCTGCGTTGCTGCATACAAGTTTGCCGCTGCTCAGTTCCAATATGCCCAGCCAGACGGTGACAAACATCTTTTCCGCGTTGTTGACGCATAAGGCAGCGTTTGATGCCATCAAGGTTTCTTTTGGAGATTTTCCCATTCTGGCGTGGCTGGCAATGATCGTTTTTGCGGACATCATAAACAGCGCGGCAGGAACGCCCTTGTCAGATACGTCGGCAATGACCATGCCCAAATGATTGTCGTCTACCATGAAGAAATCGTAAAAATCTCCGCCTACCTCTTTTGCCGGGGTCATGGATGCGTATATGTCAAATTCCTTCCGATCCGGGAAGGCCGGGAAGATATTCGGCAGAGCGCCGGCCTGGATGCTGGCCGCCATGTTCAGTTCTTTGGTGATGCGTTCTTCTTCTTTCTGCTGGGCTTCCTCCTTGGCTTTGCGTTCCAGGGCACGGGCCTGCTGTTTGAGCATCATCCGGACGATCCAGCCGATCATCAGCAGAACAGCCAGCGCTACCGCAATCCAGAAAACCGGCTGCTCGTAAATCGCCTTCAGCTTTACAATCGTGATGGATACCCCGGAATAACCGTTTGGCGCTTCCTCCAGATTCAGGCGGAAAGTGTAGGTTCCTCCCGGCAGGTTCGTATAGCTGACCATCTCGAGATCCTGCTTGGTTCTCCGCATCGGCGCAGGGTCGAAGCCCTCCAGGCAGTAAGTAACCTTGGGGTCGCCCAGGCCGTAATACAGCACATAGGGATAGATGTTCAGGCGCCGCGTATTTGCGGGCACGGTGATCACTTCCCCGTCGGTCACGCGAGTCAGCTGCTGATTTGCGTTCACATCGATAAACGCCACGTTCAGTCTGGGCGTTACGCCCGAAGACAGGTCCGTGTTGATGTTCAGGCGGGTCACGCCGTCCGAACAGGCGATATAGGCGTCTCCATTGCCAGCCACATAGCTCCTGGAGTTGGGCGTTACCATGTGCGGAAGGCCGTTTTTTGAATTATAGTGCTCGTATTCGGCGGCGCTGCCCGCGATCAGTGCGTCGCCATCCATCACAAACACGCCCGTGTTGCAAAGCAGGAAAACCTTTTCGTTATCCGAGCAAAGGACGTCATAGCATCCATTGGCGCTCAGCTCATCAGGCAGTCCGGTCAGCGGACGGGCGACACCATCTTTCAGGCAGCTCAGCATGCCGCCGGTGATGATCCAAAAACATTCGCGCCGGTCATCCCGCTTGATGCCCATGACAACGCCGCTGTCCATGTCATCCTGAATGGGGCAGGGAATCACCCGGTCCCCGTCGATCATATACAGGCCCCTGCCGTTGGTGCCCAGCAGCAGCCGCCCATCAAAATCCTCGCACAGGGACAGAATGGATGTGGTGGGAATACCGGCGGACTGATCGTAAGTCTTATAGATCGCGCCATCTCGCAGCAGCTGAACGCCGCCGGTTGCGGAAACAGCGATGGTTCCGTCCCGCATCTCGTACACCGTGCGAATGTAGTTGGACAGCATTCCCTGTTCCTGCGTGTAACAGGTGAATGTTCCATCGGCGCTTTGGCACACCAGCCCGTAATCGCTGAAGGTGCACAGCCACAGGTTTCCCGCCCTGTCCTCCTTGATGGAGCGGATGCGGGTGTTCCCGAGACGCTCATACAGTTCATTCCGTACAAGGCCGCCTTTGCTGTTCAGCACCAGAAGGCCCGTATCCGTTCCCACATACAATAGGCCGTCCTTCATCCAAGTGGTGTTGACAACCCGTTCGTCCAGCGCGGCAATCTGGTTCAGATCCGCGAAATTGCTTTTGCTGATGCGGATCAGGCCGTTCCTGGACGAGGCGAACCAAAGGTTGCCCTCGTAGTCCACGCACATGCTCACTTCCGAATTGAACGCGGGATCGGCAAGCTTGTGGAACGTGCCGTCCGTTTCCAAAAAGCCAACCCCGCCGTCAGAAGTGATCCACAGCCGGTCTTCCACCTGATAGATCGCATAGATATTGAGCAGCCCCTTGGCGTCGATCACGTCATATGTCTCCGGCGACTGGCCCAGCTGTCCATGCAGGATCTCCGAGCCTGTGCTGCCGATGTAAATATATCCCTCCCTCTGGGCATCGGCGAACACGGTCTGCACTGATTTCGGGATCGTTTCGCTTTCAAGATAGTATGCCACGCGCAGATCACGGATCACGAATACATTGCCATCGTAATCTGAGCCGTAAACCGTTCCGTCCTGGCAGGACATCTGGTTTACATAACAGGCGTCCAGGCGCTCGTCGCCAAACAGACGGATCGATTCGGCGGCGTCCATCACGTAAACGCCGGAGTCTGTACCGAAAATCAGATTGCCCGCCGCATCCTCGCAGATGGCCCGAATGCCAACCACGTCCAGTCCGTCTTCTTTGCCATAGAAGGTCAGCTTGTCGCCGTCGCTCATCCGGACAAGCCGCCCGCTGTTCGTTCCGATCCAAAGGCAGCCGTTCTTCGCAACATAAAGGCTCACCACGCTGTCGATGCCCTTCAGACGTTCAAACCGTTTCCCATCGTAACGCACCAGCCCGCCGTAACCGCCGGCATACATAAAACCGTCCGGCGTCTGCGCCACCGTCATGTAGCCGAGAAACGGCAGGCCGGATTCGATGCCGAACAATTTGAATTCGTGCATCGCCTCAAAACTCAGATGATCCCATTCTGCCTGGTCGGCACGGGCTGCCATATAAGGAGAAGCGGCCAGAACGATCGTCAGGCAGAGCAGCATGAGCAGCTTGGCACAGGATGCATTTCCCCTCGTCTTGATCATGGTGTCAGTTTCCCTCCGTCTCTCTGTCGATCCAATCGCAGCATGGCCGCTTGCCTATCTTCCCTACAGAATCAGAACAGCAGCGAGTCGACCCTCTGCAGCAATTCGCCCAATACGGCCTTGCAATTGTCGATCACCGCGCGCCCCTCTTCTGTGTTCAGCCCATTGCGGCGGATGGTGCGGCGCATGATGCGGGTGTAACCGATAATCTTCGCCTTGTCCTCCACATTCTGAATTCTGTTCTCGTCCTCGGTATCCAGATACAGCGACAAACTCTTTCTCCAGAAAGAGCGGGCGGTTTCGTAGCTGATGCCCAGGAACTTTTCAACGATGGAATGATCCATGGCGCAGTAGCCGCAGTAAGCGTTGTACATACTCGCCAGCTCAAAGATGGGATGGCCGTGGCAGAGTGTATCCATATCAATGAGCAGCACTTCGCCGTTTTGCAGCATCACGTTCTTGATATGGTAATCGCCGTGCATCATGTGCATATCCTGGGGCACCGCGTCCACCATCGCGTACAGCTTTTTAAACGCTTCGGCCGGCAGATAATCCTTGAGGAAGCCCGCCCAATCCAGCGCTACGGCCTTCATATCCGGCATGGTTCCGGGCTTGACGGTTTTGGAATGCATGAGCTTGAGCAGCTTCACGCTCATTTCCGCCACTTCGTCCACCGTTTTTTCGCCCTGGATCAGCAGCTTGGCGAAGCTGGTGGCGTTGAGCAACTCGAATACGGAGCCGTAGCCGCCGCCTTCGATGCGCACCACGTCATAGGGAATGGCAGTTGGCACACCCGCCACGAAAGCCGCACGGGCCAGCTCGCGCTCCCGGTGGATTTCCGGCAGGGCCTCCGGATTCAAGTACACCTTCACGATGGTGTCCCGGTCAATGCGATAGACTTTCCCGTTGGCCCCCTGGCCAATGACCTCGCATCCTTCCACGGAAAAGACGCGATAAGCCTTCTCCACATCCATCAGTTCCGTAAAACCCGTCATGTCCAGAATATCATATACTTCCGGATGGGCGTTCACGATGCGGGTATCGTCCACATCCTGCTTGAGCCGCAGGATGACCCGCAGACCGGCGCTGGTGGTATATTCCAATTTATCCAAATCCAGTACGATGGAATTCTTGGGATGATCCTTCAGGATTCCACGCATTTTCTCTTCCATTTGCGGCGCGGTTGCGCTGTCCACCTGCCCGGCGATGGCGATCACAAGCGTTTCATTTTCAATCTGATAGCTGACTTCCATTTTCTGTTCCTCCAAAAATACTGTCAATCAGATGGGTGTATTCCTGCCATGCTTCCGTGTCCTTAAGGTCTGCGGTTATCCTGGCGACGGAGCGGAAATACCACGCCTTCTCTGCCGGGCCGCTTTGTTTGAAGCCCGTCCACATGGCGGTTCCTTCTCTTTTCCACAGGCGGTAAAAGGACCGCATGTTCGCCAGTTTATCCGCCAGCCAAATGATGGGAGGGCCCGGGTCGGATGCTTCCCGAAGAACCTGCAGGGATTCCTCCTTGCGCCGCTTCCAGGTTTCCCGCCCTGGCAGATGACGGTATTTTTCTTCTGTTTCGCTGGCTACCAGCTGGGCTACCCGTTCACCGCAGGCTGCTCATATCTCCTCCAGGGTCACGCCTGCATCTTCCACCGTATCATGGAGCACAGCGGCAGCCAGCACCTCCGGGTATTGCGTCAGTGTTCCGGCAATTACAGCCGCTTCCATAGGATGCAGGATATAAGGCCCCCATCCTTTTTTCGCTGCATCCCGGCATGCGCCCGAACAGCCATGCAAATGGCTCGGTCCAATACGTTTATCGTTTTTTCGTCCATCTGTTCAAACCTTCTTGCGGATTGTCAGGATGTTCATGCCGTCTCTATATTCGTAGGCAACGTCATCCATGGATTTTTTTACCACAAACACACCCAGACCCCCGATACGACGCTGTTTTGCTGCCAATGTCATATCAGGCGCAGCAGTGGTCAGGGGATCATAGGGCTTCCCATGGTCGATGAACGTAATGATTACACTGTGCGGTTCATCTGCCACGTCCATGCGCACTGTGGCCGGCCCCTCTTCCGGGCTGTACGCATAGTTGACAATATTGCTGAAAATCTCGTCAATAGCAATATCGATTTGTATTTTGACCGGGATTGGACAATGCAGGGCGTCGAGCTGTTTATTGATAAAATCCGTAACAACCTCAACATTGTCAACCGTTGCCTGCACCGTCATCTCTTCCATTGCCCGTTCCCTCCTGTCCTTTTGGAATCGAACAACAAATATGCCGCCCCACGCAGATGGATGGGAGATTTGCTGAATGATCTGCTGATTATTCTGCGTCGATAATAGCGAAGCCCCCCCGCCGTGCCGAAAAACTGCCGGATGGATTCGTTGATGTTGATGACTTTCATGGAACCGTCCCGTTCATCCATTTCCCGCTGCATTGCAAGCAGGACGCGCAAACCGGAGGATGAAGTGTATTCCAGCAGGAAAAGGCTAAAATCAGTTCTTTGGTGTCGCCCAAAATTTCATAGAGCTTGTTTGCCAGGACAGGCGCAGTTTTGGTATCCAGCCGTCCTTTGGGTTTTATGATTAATTTGCCGTTGTCTTTTTCCGCTTGAATGTTCCATTTTTACCCCCTGATTTTGGATTTGTATACTTGCAAAAAATGCAAGATGCTTACCAAAAATTATATGATATTTTGATTTTCTTTTCCATAAACGTCACAGAATGTGACATGCTTGCTTACAGGATAAACACCGGTCTTTATGCGCTTCCCGATTATCCTTTATACTACAAAGAGATTTTTCTCATCGCTGTAATTGTCTGTTTCTTTTTCGTGTCTTTCTTGCTTCATCTCGTTGAGCTACCTCTACGCAATACTGAACATTCAGCATTTCTTGCAATTTTCCCCGCAAAGATTTGTATTCGTCAGACAATACTTTTTCTTCTCCACTCAGGGCATCCTGTTCCTGCTGCCACACAGGAATATCAACCTTCGTCACGCCATGATTCTGTTTCAGAATACGCTTTGAGGTATAGTATCGAGATCGGCGAGAAGAAGATCGTGAACGGCCAGAAGGAACAAGAAATCAGGATTCACTACAAATTCGTGGGATATATTGGATAAAACTTTTTCCTTTCTTAATGCGAATATCTCTAACGAGTGGTACGCACGTGACTCAAGCCGGAAAGTCCGGTCAGCACTTCGGGCCAAGGCACGGAACGGGGAATACACGGGCAGTTATCCGCCCTTCGGCTACTGCAAAGACCCCATGGACCGGCACCACCTGATCCCAAGCGACTACGCTGCCGTCGTAAAGCGGATGTTCCAAATGGCTCTGGAGGGGCAAACCACCTACGCCATCGCAGGGAAGCTGGAAAAGGAACAGATTCCTACACCGAGGGCTATGCTCTTGGAAGCGTATGGGAAATTTGAGACTCCTGAACGTGCGAAATATCCCAGCAAATGGGATAAGAACACCGTTCGAGGCATTCTCCGCAATCCCACTTACTTAGGAAAGCTGGTCTGCCAGAAAACGCAGAAGAAGTCCTTCAAGGATAAGCACGTTGTGGCAAGGCCGGAAGAAGAATGGATCACAGTAGAGGGCACCCATGAAGCGCTGGTGGATCAGGCTACCTTCGATACCGTCCAGCAGCGCATCCAGGTCAAGCAACCTGTCCTTGCTCTGAATCCAGAAAATAAGCTCCGGGGGCTGTTATTCTGCGGCGGATGCAATACCCGTATGGCGTTTTCCTCTGCTACTGGCCGTAAAATCTGCGGACATTACTGCTGCGGCAAACACCGGCGTTATGGTGGCAAGGAGTGTTCCACCCACTACATTTCTGTAAAGCAGATCAATGCTGTGCTTCTGGAGGACATTCAGCGTCACGCAAGCCTTGCTGCGGAAGATAAGGAAAAGTACATTGCTTATCTGACGCAGCTTTCCGAAAAGGAATGGGTCGGTGAAAAAGCATCCTATATAAAGGAAGCGGAGCAGTGCCAGCGCCGTATTTCAGAACTGGATATTCTGCTGAAACGGCTGTACGAGGACAATGTGTTCGGACGCATCTCCGACGAACGCTTTGCCAGCATGTCGGCTGATTACGAGGCCGAATCCAGGAAGTTGAAAGACAGGTACAATGAAATTCAATCCCTGCTTGCCAACTATGCCCGGCAAAGCCGTGACGCCAAGGAATTTGCCGCCCTGGTGGAGCAGTACACGAACATCACCGAACTGACCGAAGAACTCCTTCACATGCTGATCGAGAAAGTGGTCGTGCATGAGAAGGAAGTCATTGACGGCGAAACGGTGATGCGGATCGACATTTACTACCGCTTTATCGGCAAGGTTGGCAGCGAGGATGGAGAAACCTTGAAAGCAACGAAATCGCGCCGGGCCAGCGTCCCGCTGGCTCCCGGCGCGTGAACAGAACGTGTGGTGCGCAATAAACATTACGCTCGCCGTAACCCCTTGTTGGCATTTATTTTCATCCTTAAGAACATAACTGTCAACAGTATCAATAGGAGAAAAGATGCGGCTCGCTCAGCAGTCCGGTGGGCGTGAGGCGGTAAGTGCGCGTCCATTGCATACCCGTGGAACGCCAGGCCTGGGGGCCGAACCAAGTGACGGAAGAATCATTCAAATGGAACGTGCCAAAGGAATTGATGCGGCTGGCATAAACGGTAAGATCCAGGGTATGATCCCCTTCCGGCAGGAACCCGAGATCGCATTCGGAAGGAGAAAGGGACAGGTTGGCAATGCGCTTTCCGTCCAGCTCCGCCGTGACGCAGGGCGCCGCGAACAGCCCCAGGCGCAGGCGCAGGCTTTGGCCTCCCTGAAGATGCCAGCGATAGGTGAGCGGCCCGGAATAGAAGGGCAGGCCCTGCTGCGTCCAGTCCCCGAAGGCGAGATTGCGGGGAGCGGGAACGATCGTTTTTTCCGTTCCGGTCACGCGCACGCCGAAATTCCCCAGCAGGAACAGGTTTTCCGTGCAGATGGAAGCCGCGATGGGCTTCACGATTTCCACCGTGTTCAGGCCCTCAAGTACCGGCCCGACGGGGACACAGGCGATGGCTTCGTCGGTAAAATACCCATCTTGCGGAGCGGTCAGCTTTTCTCCATTGAACCATACCTGGGAAATATCCGCGTCTTCCAAAGCCAGACGCGCGGAAGGCAGGGAGATTTCCGAACGGAAGGCAACGCGCAGGGAAAGGGTGTGCTCCGGCTTTTCGGGCGGTAGGGCCCAGGGCTGAGCGCCGGAAACCGCGGCGGTGGAAATGCCCAGCTTTTCTTTGGCGGCAACGCCAATGCGCAGCATATCTTCCTCCTCCTGCCAGGGGTCATCGTCCGTGCGCCACTGGGCGGTATCCAGAACCAGCACGTTGTCCTCGCCCAGGATGATTTCATCCGGGGGCGGCAGCATTCTTTCGGAGGCGGGCTCTCGCTGCAAGCTAAATTCTTCCGCCATCCGGATGCCGTAGCTGCCGTTCAGCGACGCGCTGTCGGCGCGGGCCTGGCGCGGCTCGCCGTCCGCGGGAGAAAGGCGCAGAAGCAGGCTGTCCTGGGCCCAGCAATGCCAGGACAGCACCGTGGTATCCGGGCCGTATTCCGCGGGCATCGGCGTGATTTCCCCCGTCAGCGTATCGCAGAGCGACACATTCCACAGGCCGCGGATTTCCAAACGGTAATCCTCCGGGGTATCGGGCTTGCCGTGAACGGCGGGGTTGGCGTGGGCAATGAACAGATTGCGGCAGCCGTTATCCTCCCGCATGCCATAAAGCAGCCTATCCGTGGTTCGGCCGCGCTGATCCTGGATGCGGATCTCCCGCACGGGCTGCAGGATTTCATTCAGCTGATGCCGGTCCCAGGGCAGCAGAACGCATTCCCGGCAGAAATCTTCCGCGTCCCGGGAGGGAAGAGCGTCCACATACCGCGGCGCGGCGCCCAGGAAAATCACCTGGCCACCCTGGGCCCGGAAAGCGCGCAGCGCGTCCAGCGTGGTGCGGCGAATGGTGTCCATCATGGGAACGATCACCGTGCCATAGGCCATTTCGCCCACGATGAATTCCTTGCCTGGGCGGTAAAAAGTCGGCAGGGTGGATTCGCAGATGTAATCGAAATCCAGCGCATCCGCAAGCAGCCAGCGGTTCAGTTCGGCAAAGCGCCGGTCCAGTTCGGCGCGCTTTTGGCCGGTCTGGTCATCGGGGCCGAAGGCGATCCAATAGGATTCAACGGGATGAACCACGCCAATGCGAATGACCGGCTTTCCCCGGGTCATAAGCGTATTCACCCGGGCAAAGTGGTCCTCAATGAAGGGATATTCCTTCCACCAGGCGCTTTGATGACCAATGGAGGCTGGGTAATCCCGCTTGGATTCCCCATGCATGGAGCACCAGTACAAATGCGGCACCCGTACCGTGACGCCCAGGGCGGCCTGCCAGTCCCCCTGGAGCTTATGGCCCTTAAAATCGTAATCCCAGTTCGTCACGCCGTACAGCTCGCTGGTCACGCCGGGACAGCCTTGCTGATGGGCGGAGGAAGCAGCCTGCTTCACCGTGGTGAATTCCCGTCTGTCGCACAGCATATCCACCCCCGGCAGGGTAAACGCCCGATAGGCCCGCATGGCTTCCCCCACGGCGCGGGTCTGGCTTCCCAAGGTGGGTTCTTCCATCATGTGGCCGGTCATCAGGATGCCGTGCGCCTTGCACCAATCGCCGATTTGATCGCAGAAAGCGGAAACGAAGCGCTCCGTGGTATGATCAAAGAATCGATAGCGAACCGGCGAAATACCGTCCCGCTGCTCCCAGATGATTTCGGGCGCCCGATCCAGCAGGCTTTCGCCGAAGGCCGCGGCATAGGTTTCTTCCAAATCACCCGTCCAGGGCAAAAGAACATCCTGCAAGTCCGCGGCATGGGAAAGGCTGGTTTTTCGGGGCATCTGGGGCTCGTCCGTAAAAATGGCCGGGCAGATTTTGCCCATATCCTCGCCCAGCGCTTCCTGATAGCGGTCATGGGTGATATGGATGAAATCCCGGATAGCGGAAGGGCTCATGGTATCCACATAGCCGTTGAAATGGAACCAGGGGCCGGGCTCCGTGCATCTTTCTACAGCGTACCAAAGCGTCCCGTCGGCTGTTTCTCCATCCTTCAGCCGCCGATAGGCGCTCAGGTATCCGTCATCGTCCAAGGTGACTTCGTACCGGGCCAGGAGCTTCCCCTCCCCCGCGTTCGGTTTTCTGGGCGTCAGCACCAAAAACCGCTGGCGGTTTTCCTTCTTTTCCGTCACAAAGCCGCCCGCGAAGCCCGAGGGCCACTTGTCCTCATCGTACAGCCAGGCCAGCATGTCCTGCTTGCGGGCTTCTTCCACGCACAGGCGGATTTTTTCCATAAATTCATCGGATAGATAGGGTACGGACATGCCGCAGCGGGTGTGCATGTGGAAGCCGCCCATGCCCATTTGTTTCATGTAACCGATTTCACGGCGAAGCAGATCATCCTCCAGATCGCAGTTCCAGGCCCAAAAAGGCGTGCAGCGGTATTCGGCGCCGGGATTTTGAAACAGTTTTGCGTCCAAACTTTTTTCAGCATTGCGGGGATACAGCATAGCCATGCTCCTTTCTATAGCAAACATTTTTGGGAAAAAATGAACCGTTGCGATTTCACAAGGTTTGGGATCGGGCTCCTCTGATTGTCCATGGCGAGCCGCCCAAGAAGGCATCCAACTTCTTCGTGCGAACCCCACAGGCGGATCAGTTTTTAAACCTCATTTTATATACGCTTTATTCTTCCGGATAAACGCAATGCGCTGTTTTACGCAGTCCACGCTTCTGCCGGGGTCGGCGGGGGTGTTGAACACATAATCCTTCAGCCGCTCGATATCGGTGGTGGCCACGTGGAGGCGGGTGTCGCTGGAGGCGTAATAAATATAAACCCTGCCGTCCGGCGCTGCGATGGCCCCGTTGGTGAAGGCTACGTTGCTCACATCACCCACACGCTCGCCGCCCAGAGGCCCGATCAGGAACCCGCCGGGCTCCGCGATCACTCGGGACGGATCATCCAGGGCGGTGGCGAAGCAATAGATCACATACCGCAGGCCCGCCGCCGTGTTGCGCACGCCATGGGCGATATGGATCCAGCCCCGGTCCGTTTTGATGGGCACCGCGCCCGCGCCGTTTTTCGCTTCGGTAATGGTGTGATACTTGCGGATGGAGGTCATTTTTTCTTCGTCGATCACGGCGTGGGTGATGTCATCGCACAGGCCGAAGCCGATACCGCCGCCGGAACCCGTTTCGATGAAATCATCCATAGGCCGGGTGTAGAAGGCATATTTGCCGTTCACAAATTCCGGGTGCAGCACCACATTCCGCTGCTGGGGCGAACGGAGGGTAACCAGGTTGGGCAGCCGCTCCCAGGTTTTCAAATCCTTCGTGCGCACGATCCCCGCTGCGGCCACGGCGGCGGAGAGGTCGTTCACCGTCGTATCCTTGCTTTCCGAGCAGAACACGCCGTAGATCCAGCCGTCCTCATGCCGGGTCAGGCGCATGTCGTATACGTTGGTCTCCTCCGGGCAGGTGTCGGGCAGCAGCACGGGCTCATCCCAGAACCGGAAGCCGTCCACGCCGTTATCCGACTGCGCCACGGCAAAGAAGCTTTTGCGGTCGTTCCCTTCCACCCGGGCCATGAGGGTAAATTTGCCATCCAGCAGGATCGCGCCGCTGTTGAATACGGCGTTCACGCCCAGCCGCTGCATCATAAAGGGATTCGTTTCCGGGTTCGGGTCGTACATCCAGAAGGGCGGGATGTGATCCCGGGTCAAAACCGGGTTCGTCCAGCGCTCGTAAATGCCGTTGTACCGTTCCCGGTTCACGGTGTTTTTTGTATGGATCAAACATTCATACCGTGCTTCCAGTTCCTGATAGGTCATACTGCTTCCTCCTTACAGTGCAGGATTCCGGCGCAGGAATTCCATGCACATGCGTCCGTTATGATAGGGGCATTTCCAGGGCTCCACAATGGGCTCCTCGCTGCCGGGGGCGCCGTCCTCATGCAGATACCAGAACCATTCGCTGCCAGGGCGCTTATCCACCAGCACGTCCCGGATGTAGGCCCATTGAGTGAGCACAGCGTTCTTGTAGCGTTCTTCCCCGGTCTTTTCCCAGGCGTTCAGGAAGCCCAGCAGCGCTTCCGCCTGCACCCACCAAATGCGCTTCTGATTGACAACGCCTTTTTCGCACTCGTTGGCAAAGCCGTGATCAGTAAAAGCGGCATGGTAGGTATGATCCGCCATTTGCAAAAGCAGGGGCCGGATGCGGGCGGTTCGGGCCGGGTCATCCAGCGCTTCCAGGGTCTTTTCCGCCAGCCAGCTGGTCTCAATATCGTGGCCGAAGGAATGCAGGTCGATCAGCGTATGGTATTCATGATCGAAGAAAACCTCCTGCCGCCGCTTTTCCTTGTTGTAAACCTTGGTTTCAAAAATATCCAGGATCTCGTACAGCCGGGCTTTCACACTGTCGTCCGGCCAGGCCTGGTACAGCCCCGTATACCCTTCCATCACGTGCAGAAGGGTGTTCATGGTGCGGGTTGCCATCACGCCGTTTTCGCTGAGCTTTTCGTTGCTTTCCGGCTGCCAGTCCGCGGTGAAGGCCTCCAGGTAGCCGCCTTCATCCCGGCATTTGGTTTCGATGATTTGGAACAGCGCCTTTGCCCGCTCCAGCGCTTCCTTGTCGCCCGACGCCCGGGAATAAGCCGACAGTGCGTAAATGGCAAACGCCTGATTATAGGTGTGCTTGGTGCCATCCGCCACTGTGCCGTCCGCGTGCAGCGCCCAGTATACGCCGCCGTTTTTTTCATCCGTCATGCGCTTGAGCATCTCATAGGCGTGACGCGCTTCCAGCAATAAATCTTCTTGCCTCAGCAGGCGATAGGTTTCCGAAAAGAACCACAGGATGCGGCTGTTGAGAATGCAGCCTTTGTCCGCTTCGGGATGCCGGGCCAGGTCAAAATCCACCCGCCCGATATACCCGCCGTTCTGTTCATCCCGAAGGCCCTTCCAGAATGGAATGATGTGCCTCAGCAATTCCGCTTCGATTTCCGTTTGTATATCCGCCATGACCGTGCCTCCATCCTGATTATTTACCCCGTTCCGTATCCATATCGCTTCGCTGTTATGCTTTTTTCAAAAACACATGGGTCAAATCGATATCCGCCGCGCCGGGCAGATGGCAATGTGCCCGGCTCCCTGCTCCTTATACCGCTCCCCCGGGATGAGCGGAAAACTTGTATAACAATATTTTACTTTGCCTGGTTCATCCATGTCAAGTACCACAGCGCTAATTATTCAACACACGGCGCTGATTGCGTATATAAATCCATCGCAGGGAACGGAAGCGTCGTGATACATTGGTCATTTTAGTCTAATACAAGCAAAAAATGATTGCTCCGCCAATTCAGCCATGAATAAGCGGAACAATCACATGAACTTATGGAGCAGGACGCGGCGCGGGCCGGAATCAATCCTTCCAGGTTTCCTGGCGAACGATTTCCCCCATGCCATCGCACAAACTGCGATCAGCGGAGCAGTAAGAAAGCACGGTTCCTTCCTTCACGAACATGGGCATGGTTTTCAGCTCTGCCTGTTGTTCGATCCATTGGCCCCGAGACACATATTTTTCCTTAGTGAAATAATTGTACCAGGTGCCCTTGGGGAGGTATATGGCGCGGGTTTTGCATTGCTTCAGAGGCTTGAGAATAGGCGCGATGAGCAATTGGCTGCCGAACAGGTATTCATCATCGATGTGCCACACGTTCCTGTCCTCTGGGTATTCCAGAAGCAGGGCGCGCATCATGGGAAGGCCGGTTTCGGTGCATTGCCTGGCCTGCTCGAAAATGTAGGGCATCAGGGAATAGCGCAGCTTATCGTAGAATCGGAAAATATCGCAGGCCTCCTGAGAAAAATTCCAGGGTTCCCGGTGGGTGGTATCCCCCGCCCCGTGACAGCGGGAATGGGAGGAAAACAGGCCCAGCTGCGCCCAGCGGATGTAGAGCTCATCGTCCGGCAGGCCGATAAAGCCGCCAATATCATGGGAGAAAAAGGGAATGCCGCTGACGCCGATACAAAGAGCGGCGCGCAGGGTGGCGGCCAGGGCGTCGAAGGTGCACTGGCTGTCCCCGCCCCAATGGAGGGGATAGCGCTGGCTCCCGGCGGTGCCGCTGCGGGCCCACACCAGATTTTCTCCCGTGACAGATTTGCAGGCCTCAAACACGGTGGCGTTGTAGAGCAGGGAATAGGTGTTGTGGAAATACTTCCCATCTATTTGATCGTAACGAGCGTCCTCCGGGATACCCTCGCCAAAGTCCGTTTTGATGGCTCCCGCGCCCATCTTCATCAAAGCGCTGATTTTTTCGCCGTACCACTTCCGGGCCTCGGGATTGGAAAAATCCACGATCACATCATCCACCCAGCTGCCTTTGCACGTTTCCGGCAGATGGTAGGGCTTTCCCTGTTCGTCCTTGGCCAGATACCCTTTTTCCACGGCCTCCCGGTAATGGGTGTTGTTTTCCTTGGGCGGAATGAAATTATACTGCCACAGGGACACGTGGAAGCCGTCCTTTTTATACGCGGCCAGGTGCTTTTCCGGATCGGGGAATCGTTCCTGAGAAAATTTCAGATCGCAGTTCCAGTCCTCCTGGAACCAGGCGGTGTCCAGGTGCAGCACGTCGCAGGGAATATCATGCCGCCGAAGCTGGCGGGCAATCTCATCCGATACCTCCCAGGAAGTGTAGCTGTTCCGGCTCATCCACAGGCCGAAGCTCCACAGGGGCGGCATCTTGGAAAAGCCGGTTAGGAAGCAGTAGCCCTTCAAAATGTCCTTGGGCGTTTTGCCGCCGATCACGAAATAATCCATCTGGGGCTCCCAAACGGAAAATTGCAGGGCCCCGGCGTCCAGGGTGCCGATTTCCCATTCCGTCTGCGCGCCGGAGTTGAGGAAAAGGCCGTAGCCCTTGGAGGACAGGAAGAAGGGAATGTTCACATAAGTCCGGCGGCTGGTGGTGCCCACCGCGTCCTTGTTGTGAAAATCTACGGTACGCCCGTTGCGCACGATGCCGTCAAACCGTTCGCCCAGGCCCCAGATCACTTCGTCGTTTTCCAGCTCCAGGGCTTCAAAGCAGGCCGCGTCGTCATGCAGGCTGCTGACTCCGCAGTCAAAAATATCCGCCGCGTTGAATTCAGATTTTTTCTGGGCGAAGAAGGAGGTCCCATCTGCGTAAGCCGCCCAAATCCTGCCCGTTTCCTTCTCCACACGCACGGTGACACGGGGCGTGGCAAGGAACCATTCCCGCTCTGTTTCTTCCCGGTGGACGGACACCTGTTCAGGCTTGCCGATCAGCATTTTCCCC
>JAUNMW010000067.1 GCA_030537395.1 Clostridia bacterium
TCTTAACTCTCAACTCTCAAACAATCGCTTGTCCCGCTTTTGACTTTGCTTTTGACTTTTCCGTGAAAGGAGAAATCTGAATCCCATGAAGCTCCAGCCCCAACTGAACGTGCGCAAGGCCGCGCTGTATTCCATCGTGATCAACGCTTTGCAGATCGCGGCGGTGGTGGCCCTGGCGGTGTATATTTTACATGATGGGGTGAACCAGGCCCTGCACGGGCCCCTGGGAGATATTTTGGTGCTGCTGCTGGCGGCGGTGGTGTCTTGGGGCGCGGTGATGGATATCCGGGAAGCGGTGCGGGCCGGGAAGCTGTCCTTCAAGCTCCGGGGCCTGGATGAGACCGTGAACCAGATGAGCGATCTGAACATCGCGCTCCGCTCTCAGCGCCACGATTTTTTGAACCATCTACAGGTGGTTTACAGCTTGATCGAAATGCAGGAGTATGAGGAAGCCAACCGCTATATCGAGCAGGTGTACGGCGACATCCAGTCCGTCAGCCAGGCGCTGAAAACCGCCTGCGCACCGGTGAACGCCCTTTTGCGGGTAAAGCTGGCGGAGGCCCGGCAGCGGGGCATTCAGGCCGATTTGTCCGTGCATGGGGTCTGGGACGCCCTGCCCCTGCCCGCCTGGGAAATGTGCCGGGTGCTGTCCAATCTGATCGACAACGCCCTGGACGCCCTTTCCCAAACCAATAACGCCCAGCTGCGGATTGCGCTGGGCGAGGATGTGAAAAGCTATTCTTTTTCCGTGTGGAACAATGGACCCGCCATACCCGAAAAGAATCTGGCTTCTATTTTTGAACCGGGCTTTTCCGGAAAGGGGGAGGGCCGGGGCATGGGCTTGCACATTGCCCGGGAAACCATGCGCGGCGCGGGCGGCGATCTCACCGTGGAAAGCAGCGATGCTTTTACCCAATTCACCGGTTTCCTGCCCAAATCCGTAAAAGCGGCCGAGGATCAGGCCCGGCACGGTGATGAATGAATCAACGCGGCTTGCGCGGGCATTGAATTGCATACGCCCCCTATCCGTCTTTTTCAGAAGGGGGCTGGATGGAACCTCTCTTTGGACGTCCAAGAGAGATTCTCCTTATTCCGCGTTCAGTTCCTTCCAGGCCTGCTGCAGGCCGTCAATGATGCTCAAATGCTGCGGGCAGGCGGCTTCGCACGTGCCGCAGGCAACGCATTTGTCCGCACCGCTTCCTTTTTCCTTGATCTGGCGCAGGCCCCAATCCCATTTGGGATCGGTGTCGTACAGGGATACATTGTTCCAGGAGGAAAAGACGCCGGGAATATTGACGCCGTTGGGGCAGGGCATGCAGTAGCGGCAGCCGGTGCAGCCGATCTTGGTACGGCTCAGATACGCTTCGCGCACGTTATCCATCAGCCGGAGTTCATTCTCGTCCATGATGCCGGACTCCACGGTATCGAATATGCGCAGGTTTTCTTCGATCTGCGCTTTTTCATTGCAGCCGGACAGCACCACCGCCACTTCGGGATGATTGCACAGCCAGCGGAAAGCCCATTCCACCGGGGTGCGCTTTACCGGGAAGGCATCGTAAAGCGCCTGCACGTTGGCGGGGGCTTTGGAAAGCCTGCCGCCCAGCAGTCCCTCCATGATCACCACGGGAATGCCCATTTTTCCCGCCAGCTCCAGGCCCCGGGTGCCGGCTTGGTTGTTTACGTCCATGAAATTGTACTGGATCTGCACCATATCCCAGTCGGAATCCTGAAGGATGTACTCAAATTCCTCGTAGGGGCCGTGGAAGGAGAAGCACTTGTAGCGGATTTTGCCCGCCTTTTTCATATCGTCAAAAAATTCCGGCGCGCCGATGGATTTGAAGTATTCCCATTCCTTGCGGTTGATCCCGTGCATGAGATAAAAATCAATATGATCCGTTTGTAGCTTTTTCAGTTCTTCTTCCAGCAGCGCTTCCATGCTGGCCCGGTCGCGCACCGCGCCGGAGGGCATTTTGGTGGCGATGGTCACCTTGTCCCGGTAGCCGTCCTGAAGCGCTTTGCCCACCACGATTTCGGAGGTTTTGTCCAGGTACACGTAGGCGGTGTCCAGATAGGTCACGCCCCCGTCGATCGCCTGGCGGATGAGGGAAATTGCCTTCTTCTCGTCAATGATGGAATCGCCGGAGGCGGCGCCGTTGAAGCGCATGCAGCCCAGGCCGAAGGCGGAGGTTTGGATGCCCAATTTTCCCATGGTGCGGTATTTCATTGATGATTCCTCCCGTTTTCAAATACAGCGTGTTTCTGCGCTGCCATGCCCGGCGGGGCCCTTTCCTTTGTGCCGCGCATTGACACCGTTTCCATTTCTTTGTATAATCATTTTAAACCTTAAAGTTACCTCTAAGTCAAGAGCTGCCGGGGAGGATTTTTTTTTGTATTCCATTCAGGAGATCAGTCAAAAAACGGGCCTTTCGGCGCATACGCTGCGCTATTATGAAAAAGAGGGGCTCATCAAAGGCGTGGAACGCAGCGAGGGCGGATTTCGCCAGTACTCGGAGGAGGATTTGGAAGCCCTGGGCTTGATCTGCTGCCTGAAAAATACCGGCATGTCACTAAAGGAAATCGCCCGGTTTGTGGATTTGACCCATCAGGGGGAGCAGACCCTGCGGGAGCGGGTGGATATGCTGCGGGCGCATCGAGAGCGGGTGATCGGCCGGATGAACGAAATGCGCACGCATTTGGATAAGGTGACCTGGAAACTGAATTTTTTCACGGAAAAGCTGAAGGATTACGAGGACAGACAGGACGGCGCGCTTCCCCGCTGACGCGGTCCGACAGCGGGGAACGGAAAAGATATGGTTGAAATTTCCGCGCAATCGCCGTATACTGTAGGGGAAGAAAGATAAGCAGAGGCGATTCCGGCAGGCTGCGCAAAAATCAGGAAACAGATGCCGGCGAAAGCATGCTTGCCATCATCGTGATCATTTTCGTAGTATACTTCCCGATCGTGCAAAAGGCATTCCTGGTGGAATGCAAGGCTTGCGCTCTGCCTTGAAAAACAGGCAGGGGATTTGCACCTAATCCTGTTGCCTGATGAAAGGAAAATGGGACAAAGAGCGTTCTCCCCCGGCAATCGCTTTATTCAAACAGGTTAAATATGATGAAGAATGGAGAATCGGCATGAAGCACGAAAGCATTGTTTCCCAGATGACCCTGGCGGAGAAATGCCGGATCCTGTCCGGCAAAAACACCTGGCAGACGCACCCGGTGGAACGGCTGAACGTTCCCAGCCTGAACCTGTCCGACGGCCCCAGCGGGCTGCGCAAGCAGGCGGGGGCGGGGGATCATCTGGGCCTGAACGCCTCCACCAAGGCCACCTGCATCCCCTCCGCTTCCACCCTGGCCAACGGCTGGAGCCCGGACATCGCCCGGGAAATGGGCGCGATCGTGGGCGCCGATGCCCGCAGTCAGGGCGTGCAGGTGCTGCTGGGGCCCGGCCTCAACACCAAGCGCAGCCCGCTGTGCGGACGCTCCTTTGAGTATTATTCCGAGGATCCCTACCTGGCGGGCAAGCTGGCGGCGGGGTATATTCAGGGCGTGCAGAGCAACGGCGTTTCCGCCTGCGCCAAGCATTTTGCCGCCAACAGCCAGGAGCTTTTGCGCATGCATTCCGATTCCGTGATGGATGAGCGCACCCTGCGGGAAATGTATCTGACCAACTTTGAAATTGCCGTCAAGGAAGGCCAGCCCCGGTGCATCATGACCTCCTACAATAAGCTCAACGGCACCTATACCAACGAAAACGCCCATCTGTACGATATTCTTCGCAAGGAGTGGGGCTACGACGGCATGGTGGTCACCGATTGGGGCGGAAGCAATGATTACACCGAGGGCGTGCGCCAGGGCATGAACCTGGAAATGCCTGCCGCGGGCGACGACAGCGCTATCCAGCTGATGGAAGCTGTGAAGAAAGGCAAAATTTCCGAGGAGATCGTCGATCAGCGGGTAGACGAACTGCTGGATATTATTCTGACCACCACCGCCGTAAAGCCGGAACCCGTCGATCCGAACAAGCATCACGAAGCGGTGCGTAGGGCGGCGGAAAAATGCGCGGTGCTGCTGAAAAACGAAAACGGCATCCTGCCCCTGAGCAAAGATGCCAAGATTGCCGTCATCGGCGATTTCGCTGCGCACGCCCGGTATCAGGGGGCTGGCAGCAGCATGGTGAACGCCCAGCAGGTGGATGAAACCCTGCCGCTGCTGAAAACCTACTTCCCCAATCAAATCGGCTATGCCCAGGGCTATGAACGGCTGGACAAGGCAAACGAAGCCCTGGCAGCGGAGGCGGAGGCCCTGGCGGCCAAAGCCGAAGCGGTGCTGCTGTATATCGGCTTGCCCGAGGGCTTTGAAACCGAGGGCCTGGACCGGGAGCATATGCGCCTGCCGGATAATCAGATCAAGCTGATCGAGCGGCTGGCGAAGAAAAACCCCCGCATCGCGGCCGTTTTGTCCTGCGGCAGCGC
Organism: Clostridia bacterium; assembly: GCA_030537395.1. GTDB lineage: Bacteria > Bacillota > Clostridia > Christensenellales > Aristaeellaceae > RUG563. The sequence continues at coordinate 4,479 of JAUNMW010000067.1, forward strand.
GGTGGAAATGCCCTGGATCGATTCCTGTCAGGCCCTGCTGTATGGGGGCCTGGGCGGCGAAGCGGCGGCGGAAGCGCTGCTGCGGGTGCTGCGGGGCGATGCGGCCCCCGGCGGCAAGCTGTCCGAAACCTTCGCTTTGGAATACAAGGATATGCCCGTCAGCCGGTATTATCCGGGCCGGGAATCCACCAGCGAATACCGGGAGGGCCTGTATGTGGGCTATCGGTATTTCAGCACCGCCAACCAGTCCGTGCGCTTCCCCTTCGGCTTCGGCCTCAGCTACACCCAGTTTGAATACGGCAACCTGGCCGTGACGGACGAGGGCGTGAGTTTCTCCATCAAAAATATCGGCTCGGTGGACGGCGACGAAATCGCCCAGCTGTACGTTTCCCTGCCCGGGGCGAAAATTTTCCGGCCCGCCATGGAATTGAAGGGCTTTGTCCGTGTGAGCCTGAAGGCGGGGGAGAGCCGGAAAGTTTCCATCCCCTTCGATGATTACACCTTCCGCTATTTCAATGTGCTTTGCAATGCCTTTGAAATCGAGGGCGGATCCTATGATATCATGGTCGGCGCGTCCAGCCAGGATATCCGCCTGCGCGCCACTTGGCAGATCAAGGGCACCGGCAAGCAGAACCCCTATGCCGGCCCCGCTTTCGATTGCTACAAGAAATGTGAATTGGCCGATGTTCCCGACAGCGCGTTTCAGGCCCTGCTGGCTCGCCGCATTCCCACCCATACCTGGCTGAAGGGCCAGCCCCTGGAAATGAACGATACCGTGCGCCAATTGTTCTACGCCAAGAACCCCATCGCCCGGTTCGCTTACAAAATCCTGACGAAGAAGGTACAAAAGGCCATCGCCGCCGGGAAACCCGATTTGAACCTGCTGTTCATTTACAACATTCCCTTCCGCGGTATGGCGAAAATGATGGGCGGCATGGTGAGCATGGAAATGGCGCAGGATATGCTGCTCATGTGCAACGGGCACTGGCATAAGGGCCTGGGAAAGCTGATCCATCACTATCTCCATCGGCCGAAGCTGAATGTGGACGAGGAAAAATAAGCCTCCCCGCAGGATCGTTCGGATTCCAAAACGCCAACAGCCAAAAACGGCGGCTCGTTATACCGGGCCGCCGTTTTTTTCTTCAAGGGGGGATGCGGCCTGACCTGTAAAATTGGTTTGATCCTGCTGATGGTTTGCCAAAATGCTGATAAAATTGCTGATACAATTGCGCATAACTTTGAACATCATATAGCGGGAATACAAAACATGTGATATAATGTATATGTTAAACTGGCAAAGGTTTTTGGATTAAACGGGAGAACCCCGGCAAGCGAGGTCGCCGCGATGAAGAAGAAGAGAAGGACCGGCATCATTCTGCAGGTAGCCATCCTGTTTGCGATAGGGGCGGTGGTTACCGGCATCCTGACCTACTTTACCCAGTACGGGCTTTCCATCGACAGCGTGCAGCGGCAAATGGAGGGTATCGGCGGGGAAGTGGCGGATGAAGTGATGATGGCCGTGAAGGAATATCCCGCCTATGAATGGCTGCTGGAGTACTGGCACGCGCATGCCCGCGAAATGGATGTGGAGTACGACGTGGCTTTTGACGCCGGCACCCGCACGGAGGAAAAGTGCGGCGTCTTTTCGCAGCGGCATCCTGATTTGCAGCTGAAATATGCCGCTTTGGCGGACATAGAAGCCCTGCCTGCGGAGGATCAAAAGCTGTATGCTGAAATCGTGTATTCCTGGGTGACCACCCGGGTGAACCAGATCAAGCAGGCGTTCCGGATCGATTATCTGTTCTGCGTAACGTCGGATGAAAGCTATAGCAGCCAGTTTTTCCTTTTCAGCGGGGCGGACCCCGGGGCCGTGCGGGGTACGAATTATGAGGAAGTGTACCTTCTGGGTACGGAAATTTCCATCACGGAAAATGAGAGCCTGCGGGAGGCCATGCGCAGCGCAAGGCAGCATGCCAGCCACTGGGCGGACGCGGGAAACTATGTGGATTATTACGCGTTCCTGGGCGAAGTGAACGGCCAGGGCGTGTTCGTGGGCATGACGTACAACCTGTCCGGCATCTGGAAAACGGTGAATCAGCGCACCTGGCAGGAAACGGCTTTTACCGTGGCGCTGCAGATTCTTTTATCGCTGCTCTGTCTGGCGCTGCTGTATCTGTATGTGCTGCGGCCGCTGATGAAGGTGAAAAAAAACATCGGCCTGTATACGGAAACCAAGGATAGCGCCACCGTGACCGAAAACCTGTCCCGGGTGCACTTCCGTAACGAAATCGGCCAGCTGTCGGAGGATTTCGTCAGCATGACCAAGGAAATCGACGATTATGTGAACCGGATCGAGGCCATTACCGCGGAAAAGGAGCGCATGGGAGTGGAACTGAATCTGGCCGCCCGCATCCAGGAGGGGGCCCTTCCCAGCCGTTTCCCGCCGTTCCCGGACCGGACGGATTTTGATATTTACGCCGTTATGGACCCCGCCAAGGAGGTGGGCGGCGATTTCTACGATTTCTTCCTGCTGGATGAGGATCATCTGGGTCTGGTGATCGCCGATGTATCTGGTAAGGGCATTCCGGCCTCGCTGTTCATGATGGTATCCATGATCCTGATCCATAACACCGCCTTAAGCGAGCGCAGCCCCGCCAAGGTGCTGGAAAAGGTGAACAACCAGATTTGCCCAAACAATCGGGAGGAAATGTTCGTGACCGTGTGGCTGGGCGTGCTGGAGCTTTCCACCGGCAAATTGACGGCGGCCAGCGCGGGCCATGAGTACCCGGCGATCAAGGAACCGGACGGGCATTTTGAAATCCTGGAGGATCAGCATGGCTTCGTGATCGGCGGCATGGCGGGCATAAAATACAAGGAATACGAAATCCAGATGAAGCCCGGCTCCAAGCTGTTTGTGTACACCGACGGGGTGCCCGAGGCTTCCAATGAAAAACAGGAGCTGTTCGGGCTGGACCGCTTGGTGCGGGCCCTGCGCCGGGGCGAGGACGGCGCGCCGGAGGAGATCCTGGCCACCGTCAACCGGGACGTGCAGATGTTTGTGGGCGATGCGCCGCAGTTTGACGATTTGACCATGCTGTGCGTGACCTATCAGGGCAAAAGCGAGTAATCGATTTTTCTGCGAAAGGAGATACGCAAATTGAGAAAGTTCAGGAATCTTGTGATCGGCGGTATTGAAAACAAGGTCATCAATTTGGTTTTGATTTCCATCCTCTTGGTGGCGGGTGTGTTCATTGCGTCCATGCTGACGCAGAACAATGTATTGACCAGCCTGAGCCAGGAAACCAGCGAACGGCAGCTTGCTTCCGTGACCGGTACCACGCAGGGCGTGATCCAAACGGTGATCATCCAGAATATGGATCGCCAGACCGAGATGCAAGCCGTGATAACGGATGAATTGTTCCATAACCGGGCGGTTGGCGTTCAGATGGTGGGCGATTATGCCCAGAAGCTGCTCACCAACATGGAGCTGGTTCCTCCCGCGCCCTGGCAAAGACCGGACGCCGCCTCCGATGGACAGCTGTTTGTGAAGGCCCTCTTTGCCGATGGGCTGGAAGAAGCGGCTGTGGCGGATAAGCTGGGCGTGATCGCCAATATGACGGACCTGATGCTTTCCGTCTGCGGGGCCTATGGAACCGATAATATTTGGTTCACCCTGCCGGAAGGCGTCACGCTGATGGCCGATACCGTTCCCGGCAACTGGATCGAAGAGGACGGCTCCTTCGTGCCCTACGATGCGTGCAGCCGCTATTGGTACCGCCAGGCGGTGGAAGCGGGCAAGCTTGTCTTTTCCGATGTGGAGTATGATTTCCGCACCGGCAGAATGTGCGTCACCTGCTCGCTGCCGGTATATGATGCGGACGGCGCCCTGCTGGGCGTAGCCGGGGCGGATATTTTTCTGGACGACATGCAGCAGGCCATTCAAAAGGCCACAGAATCGGGCGGATTCCTGGGAGTTGTGAATCAAAGCGGACATTTGATCATTGCGCCTATGGGAAACGGGGTTTTCCAGGTGATGAATTCCGCGGAAGCCGCGGATCTGCGCGCGTCGGAATACGAAGAAGTGGCGGCATTGGTACGCGACGGCATGAAGGGAAAAACGGATGTGCGGCTGGTGCATGCGCAGGACGATACCTTTTATGCCATCTGCGTTCCCATGAAAACGGTGGGATGGATGCTGCTGGCGGGTTACAGCCAGTCGGAAGCGGAGCTGCCGGTTCGTCAGCTGGAAAAAGATTATCAGGCGATCCAGCTGGATGCGGTTACCGCTTATCGCAGCAAAAGCAGCGCGGGCAAAACGCAGGTTTGGATCATCATGATCGTTTTGCTCATGGCGTTGCTGGCCGGCGCCATCCTGTTGGGTAAACGCATTGTAAAGCCCCTGAACACCATCACCAAGCGGATTTCGGAACTGAGCGAAACCAACCTGGAATTCAAAATGGAGGATACCTTCCGCACCGGGGACGAGGTGGAGGAGCTGGCACAGTCCTTCGCCAATATCTCCCATAAAACAGTGGAATACCTGGATACCGTCAAGCGCGTTACCGCGGAAAAGGAACGGGTGAGCCTGGAACTGAGGCTGAGCCACGATATTCAGGTGAACATGCTGCCCAATATTTTCCCCGCTTTCCCGGAACGCAAGGAATTTGATATTTACGCCTCCATGCTCCCCGCCAAGGAAGTGGGCGGCGACTTCTATGATTTCTATCTGGCGGATGAAAGCCATTTGGTCATGGTGATCGCCGATGTGTCCGGCAAGGGCATCCCCGCCGCCATGTTCATGATGGCCTCCAAGATCATCATCAACAATATTTCCACCCTGGGCGTAACCGATCCGGCCAAGATTCTGGAGGCCGCCAACCGGCAGATCACCAGCAATAATCCCGGCGAAATGTTTGTGACGGTGTGGCTGGGCATTCTGGATCTGAACACCGGCAAGCTGACCGCCTCCAACGCGGGCCACGAGTATCCCTTTATCATGCGCAAGGGCGGTCGGTTTGAAATGTTCAAGGATCGCCATGGCTTCGTGCTGGGCGGCATGGAGGAGAGCCGGTACCGCACCTATGAACTGCAATTGGATGCGGGGGACGCCATTTTCGTTTATACCGACGGCGTGGCGGAGGCCACCAACGACCGGGATGAGCTGTTTGGCACAGAGCGCCTGACCGAAGCGCTGAACCGGGCTCCGAACGCCTCCTGCAAAGAATTGCTGGGCAATGTAAAGAGCGCCGTGGACGCCTTCGTTCAGGAAGCGCCGCAATTTGACGATACCACCATGCTGGCGGTGCGGTACAACGGGAAAGCGTGATTGGGACCGCGGAAGGAGCGGGAATATGGAATATATGTCCGACTGGCTCCCGGGGAAATTCCATATCATCGGGGATATTCATGGGTGCGGCGGCGCGCTGAACGCGCTGCTGGAAAAGCTGAGGCCCGATCCCGGAACGGATACCCTGATCCTGCTGGGCGATTTATTTGACCGGGGGCCGGATTCCTGGGAGGTACTGCAAACCGTGAAGGCGCTGGCCCGGGATTTCGGAGAGCGCTTTGCGCTGCTGCGGGGCAATCATGAGGATTATTTGCTGCAGCCCAGGCTGTCCTTCCATCAGCGCATGGTATGGGACCGGGTGGGGCGGCAGGCCACGGTGGCATCCTTCAAGCGGCACCGGGAGAAAATGGAGAGCAGCGTGCCCTGGCTGCAGGAGCATTGCCGGATGTATTTCAAGGCGCCGGCATTTCAGTGCGTTCACGCCGGGCTGCTGGTGGACCCCATCGAGGCCAACGACGCCCACACCCTGCTGCATGACCATGAGATCGTGCTGCGCAACCGTTACAGCGGCCCGCTGACCATAACCGGCCACATCGCCCTGGATGAGCCCACCTGGTTCGCCGGCGACGGAGAAAACTATGAAAAAATCCCCTATGGGAAGTGGCTTGAGCTTCCATCCCAGGGGATCCTGTGTATCGATACCGGCTGCGGCAAGGGCGGCAGGCTCACAGCCATGACCGTGGAAAACAGCGCGTTTTTACTGACGGGGCAGGCGGAAGCGTAAGGAATACGCTGATGCTGCAAATGGGGAGTTGCAGAAAAGAGTACAGAGTGCAGAGAACAGCGTACAGATTGAATAGTTTATGACATCAGATGAACGATCAGAAGCTTGATTTCCGCATCGTCCATATGAAAGACTATATCATCTGTACTCTGTTCTCTGCACTCTGTACTCTTTTACAATTCCCTATTTTAAACGGATGTCCGAAACCGCTCTGTCAGCGGTTATCCACCTTTTCAGGGTACAGATCGTGCTGGCTCAGGCGCTGCCAGGCCACCTGTTCCCAGGGGGTGCCGGGCTTGCCGTAATTGCAGTAGGGATCGATGCTGATGCCGCCCCGGGGGGTGAATTTGCCCCAGACCTCGATATACTTGGGGTCCATCAGGCGGATCAGATCCTTCATGATGATGTTCATGCAGTCTTCATGAAAATCGCCGTGATTGCGGAAGCTGTACAGATACAGCTTCAGGCTTTTGCTTTCCACCATGCGCTCTCCCGGCACATAGCTGATGTATACGGTGGCGAAGTCCGGCTGGCCCGTAATGGGGCACAGGCTGGTGAATTCCGGGCAGTTGAATTTCACAAAGTAATCGTTGCCCGGATGCTTGTTCGCGAAGGTTTCCAGCACTTCCGGGGCGTAATCGCTTTTATACACCGTTTTTTTATTGCCCAGCAGGCTCAAGCCTTCCGCTTCTTCTTTCGTGCGTCCGCTCATGCGATCCTCCAAATGCGTTTCAGGGTCTGCACCAGCAATGCGCCTGCGATGCCGCAGATCAATTGTCCCACCAGCAGGCTGCCCGCCAGCACCCAATAGGGAACGCCCAGCAGGGAGCTCAGCCACAGGCTCACGCCCAGGGCGGGGATCAGGGTGATGGGCGCGATCACGGTCCAGGGGGTCAGCTTCTTTTTGCCCAGCAGCGCGCAGCAGCCCGCCGTGAGCAGGCCTACGATACCGCCGCCCACAATGTCGAAAAAGCCCAGTCCGCCCATGACCATGTTGGCCAGCAGATTGGACAGCGCCAGCGGCAAAACCAGGAACGGAAACAGATATGCAACTGCGTAGATAGCCGTGGCAATGCGAACCTGATACTGACCGAACGCGAAGCTCTGGGTCAGATACATGACCACGATGTACAGCGCGATCACAACGCCGGAAAACGCCAGTTTTTGGGTCTTGCTCAGATTGTTCATATCCATTTTCGTCACCTCCTCAGACAAAAAAAGAGCGCACCATCTGAAGGTGCGCCCAACAGAATTTTCGTTCTGTTTTCGTCCCTAGTTTTGTTTAAAGACAGGATGGTCTCGAACTGTCTGCCGTATGGCTCAAGCAGTATAGCATAACCGGGGAGAAAGGTCAAGCGGGAAAATGTCGATTCGCCGAATGCGAACGGGGCCTGGGACAAGTGCTTCTTCCTTCTTCCGGTCAATGCCGGGATTTTCAAACGATCCTGTCAGTACAAGGATATTCTCAGATGACTTCCACCTTGATCAAATTGGTGTTGCCGGATTTGCCGTTGGCCAGGCCGCCGGTGATCACGATCTTGTCACCGGGCTGCAGATGCAGCTTTTCCTTGGCCATCTGGGTGGCGACGTAGAACAGCACGTCCGTGGAGGTGTACACATCGGTGAGGGCGGGGGTGACGCCCCAGGACAGGGCCAGCTTGCGCATGCTGGTTTCGGCGGTGGTGAGGCCCAGGATTTCCACCGGCGGGCGGAAGCGGGAAATCATGCGGGCGGTGCCGCCGGACAGGGAGCAGACCACGATGGCCTTGGCCCCGATATCGATGGCCATGCCGCAGGTGGCGTGGGAAATGGCGTCCACGGTGGTGTGGGTGATGAACTCCGAGGTACGGAAGCGCTCGGCATAATCGATTTTGTTTTCGGTGGCTTCGGCGATCTTTGCCATCACGGCCACGGATTCCACGGGGTATTTGCCCGCGGCGGTTTCGCCGGAGAGCATGATGGCGCTGGTGCCGTCGTACACGGCGTTGGCCACGTCGGAAATTTCGGCGCGGGTGGGGCGGGCGTTGTGGATCATGCTTTCCAGCATTTCCGTGGCGGTGATCACCCGTTTGCCGATGATGCGGCATTTATCGATCAGGTGCTTCTGCACGGCGGGCAATTCCTCATAGGGGATTTCCACGCCCATATCGCCGCGGCCGATCATGATGCCCTCGCAGGCGGTGCAGATTTCCTCAATGTTGTCGATACCGCTCTGGTTTTCGATCTTGGCGATCAGGCTGATTTTATCGCCGCCGTGGGCGTTCAAAAATTCCCGCACGTCCAGCAGGTCCTGCTTGCGGGACACGAAGGAGCAGGCCACATAGTCCACTTCATTTTCGATGCCGAAGAGCAAATCGGCCTTGTCCTGCTCGCTCAAATAAATCAGATTCAGCACCTTGCCGGGGAAGGACATGCTCTTGCGGTCGGAAAGCTCGCCGCCGATGACCACCTGGCAGCGGATTTCGGGCCCTTCGATCTCCTTCACGTCCATGGCTACCAGGCCGTTATTGATCAGCACCCGATCCCCGGGCTTCAGGTCCTTGTTCAGGTCGGCATAGTTGACGGACACCTGATGGGCATTGCCTTCCACCTCGTCCACATGCAAGGTGAATTCCTGGCCTTCTTCCAGCATCACTTTATGATCGGCAAAGGTTTTGATGCGGTATTCCGGCCCCTTGGTATCCAGCAGGATGGCTACCGGCAGATCCAGCTTTTCCCGCACCTTTTTGATCCGGTCCATTTTTTCCTTGTGCTCCGGATGGGTGCCATGGGAAAAGTTGACGCGGGCCACGTTCATGCCGGCCAGCATCATTTTTTCCAAAATCTCCTCCCGTTCGCTGGCGGGGCCGATGGTGCAGATGATTTTTGTTTTGCGCATACGCATCCTCCTTTTGTATTCTCAGAAAATGATCGGTACTTTTACGTGAATGGCGGAAAGCCTTCTTTATTGATTTTATTATACTTCAAAAACCGCCCGCTTGCAACTGATTTACGCAATTGTGTTATCTTCTCCGCCGCTGGGACAGAAGCACCAGGCGCAGCAGCTGCATGAGGGAGCTGAGGAAGGAGGCCACATAGGTCAGCGCCGCGGCGTTCAGCACCGCGCGCACTCCCCGCAGCTCCTCTTCGGTAAAATATCCGCTGTCGGCCAGCATCAAATTGGCCCGGCGGCTGGCGTCGAATTCCACGGGCAGGGTGATCAGGGAAAAGAGCACCACCAGGGCAAAGAGCGCGATGCCGGCGGTCATCAAGGGCTGCCAGGAGAAAATAATGCCCGCGAAAAAGATGGGCCAGGCCAGATGGGAGCCGATGTTTACCACCGGCACGGCGGCCGTGTGCAGGGTCAGGAAGGGGTAGCTTTGCATCTTTTGCAGGGCATGGCCCGCTTCATGGGCAGCGATGCCCACCGCCGCCACGCTGGAGGAGCCGTATACGCCGGAGGACAGGCTCAGGGTGTCGGTGCGGGGATCAAAATGGTCGGTCAGTTCTCCGGCAATGGGAGCGATGGCGATCGATCCGGCCCCCTGACGGGTGAGCAGATCGCGCACCACCGCTTCCGCGGGCAGCCCCCGCTGGGTAAAAACCTTCGCGTATTTTTTGTATGCCGATGAGACCCGGCTCTGGGCCCACAGGCCCAGCAAAAGTCCCGGAAGAAGCAGAATCATGGTCCAATCAAAATACATGGAAATCCCTCCTTGATACTTCTATCATATCCTGTTCCGATGAAAATACCATGAAAAAAACATGTCAAAAAATGAACAGCGCTTTTCTATTCCATTTCATTGTAGCAAATATTCGCAAAAAAGCAAGCGGCAAAATGCAGCCCAAAGGCGGGAGCGGAATCATCCGAACCGGCAGAAGGAAAAACGGGCGGCCGCAGCGAATTTGTAATCGTGACCCCTATTCAAGGAAGATCAAAGGAGAATTGCGTATGCGCACTGATGAAATCAATATCCGGGATCCGTTTGTACTGCTCTATAACGGCGTGTATTACCTCTATGGCACCCGGGGAGCCACCTGCTGGGGCGCGGCTACAGGCTTTGATGTGTACACCAGCGCCGATCTGGAAACCTGGGAGGGCCCCATTCCCTGCTTTGAAAACGATGGCACCTTTTGGGCGGATCGGAATTACTGGGCCCCGGAGGTGCACCCCTGGCAGGGCGCCTGGTACATGTTTGCCAGCTTCAAAAGCGAAACAAGGCATCGCGGCACTGCCATTCTGCGGGCTGAAACGCCCCAGGGCCCTTTCGTGCCCTGGTCCGACGGACCGGTGACCCCGGCGAATTGGGAATGCCTGGACGGCACTTTTTTCGCGGACGATCAGGGGACGCCCTGGATCGTATTCTGCCATGAATGGGTGCAGGTGGGCGACGGCGAAATCTGGGCCATGCCGCTGACGAAGGAGCTTCGGGCTCCCGCCGGGGAACCGCGGCTGCTGTTCCGGGCCTCGGAAGCGTCCTTTGTAAAGCAGGTGCGCCATTCTTCCGGGCAGGTGGGCTATGTGACCGACGGGCCCTTCCTCTGGCGCGCCCGGGATGGACGGCTGCTGTGCCTGTGGTCCTCCCTGGCTGAAACGGGCTATACCCAGGCGCTGGCTGTGTCCGATACGGGGCGCATCGACAGCCATTTTTCCCAGCTTCCGCCCCTCTTTGATCGGGATGGGGGCCATGGGATGCTCTTCAAAACCAAGGACGGGAGCCTGATGCTTACCCTGCACAGTCCCAACGAGCATTTGAAGGAACGCCCCCGCTTTATCCCTCTCGATGAGGCAAACCTGTAATAAAAATCAGCATGCGAAACCGCCCTGCCGTTTCACGGAGGGCGGTTTTTTGATGGATACAAAGGCTCAATGGCTTCATATTCTTTTATACTGTTAACAATTATGTTCTTAAGAATGGATTTCAATGCCAGCAAGGGGTTACGGCGGGGCTTTGCCCCGCACCCCACCAGGGTGTTGAACACCCTGGACCCGCAATAGCGGAAGCTACTTGGTAGGACGAGAAAGCTTTGTTCCCGCTGTTACATGCAAGAGATTGAAACCAAACGAACGTACACTACTGTCGCTTTCGGGCACGGCGGCTGAAAGCCGCCATTCCGGATGCTTTGCATCCGGTGAA
>JAUNMW010000068.1 GCA_030537395.1 Clostridia bacterium
GCCATTTTGTAGCCAGACCAAAACGCAAAATCCCGGAAACGCCGGTAAAATCAGCGTTTCCGGGACAAAAAGAGCTAATATTTCATTATTCCCACTCGATTGAGGAGGGCGGTTTACTCGTCACATCCAGTACCACGCGGCTGACATGGGCCACTTCATTCACGATGCGTGAAGAGACGGCGGCAATGAGATCGTAAGGCAGGCGCGCCCAGTCAGCGGTCATAAAATCATCGGTGGTGACGGCGCGGAGGGCGATGGTATAATCGTAGGTGCGCTCATCGCCCATAACGCCCACGCTGTGCACGCCGGTGAGGACGGTGAAATACTGGCTCACCTGGCGGTCCAGCCCCGCTTTGGCGATTTCCTCCCGGAAAATCGCGTCACTGTCCCGCACGATCTGCACCTTTTCGGGCGTCACCTCGCCGATGACCCGGATGGCCAGGCCCGGCCCCGGGAAAGGCTGACGCCATACCAGCGCTGACGGCAAGCCCAGGGTTTCGCCCAGCGCGCGCACCTCATCCTTGAACAGCATCCGCAGGGGCTCGATCAATTCCGTAAAGCCCAGTTCCTTGGGCAGACCGCCTACGTTGTGGTGACTCTTGATCACCGCCGCGCTGGCGCCCTGGCCGCTTTCGATCACGTCCGGGTAAATGGTGCCCTGGGCAAAATAATCCAGCTTGCCTAACCTCGCCGCTTCCTCCCGGAATACCTCGATGAAGTCCCGGCCGATGATGTGGCGTTTTTCTTCCGGGTCGGTGACGCCCTTCAGGTCGGCAAAGAATTTGCCCGCCGCGTCCGCCCGGATGAAGCGTACCGGGAATAAATGGCTGAACACGTGGCACACCTGGTCGCTTTCACCCTTACGCAAAAGGCCGTGATCCACGAACACGCAGGTGAGGCGATTCCCGATGGCCCGATAGATCAGCGCAGCGGCCACGGAGGAATCCACCCCGCCGGACAGGGCCAGCAGGACCGTACCGTCTTCGCCCACGGCTTCCTGAATTTGCCGTATAGCGGTTTCAGCGTAGGCGTTCATGCTCCAATCCCCGGCGCAATGGCAAATGCCGTAGAGGAAATTGTGAATTAGGCGCTTCCCTTCCTCTGTATGGGTCACTTCGGGATGGAATTGCACGCCGTAGATATGCTTGCCCTCATTCGCCATGGCGGCGATGGGGCAATTGTCCGTTTCGGCGATGGGATGAAATCCGGGCGGACACGCTGACACCTGCCAGGTGTGGCTCATCCAGCAGGAGGAGGATGCGCTCATGCCCTCCATCAGGCTGCTTGTTTCCTGCATCCGCACTGTGACCCGCCCGTATTCCCGTTCCTTTGCTTTTTCTACCTGACCGCCCAGCAGTTGGGCTGTCAATTGCATGCCATAGCAAATACCCAGCACCGGCACGCCCAAATCATAAATGGCCGGATCACAATGGGGCGCATCCGGGTCGCAGACACTGGCAGGCCCGCCGGACAGGATGATGCCCGCGGACTGACGGGCGGCGATCTCCGACGCGGAAATGCTCCAGGGCGCCACCTCGGAATACACATGGTTTTCCCGCACCCGCCGGGCGATCAGCTGGGTATATTGTCCGCCGAAATCCAGGATGAGGATGGTTTGATGGGCTGGCATGGCCGCGCCTCCTTTTCATTTTGCGTGAAATGCAATAACATATATTCTCCATTGATCATCAAAAAACCATTTGAACAAGCGCCATGTAGACGACTGTCCCGGATAAAATGCTGATGAGCGCGCTGCGCTTCCATATCTGCATGCCCGCAACACAGGCCGCAGCGATCAGCTCGGGCAATCCAAAGGGAGAGAGCGAAGGCGAAACATCCTTCAGGCAATAAATCACCAGCATGCCTATGATGGCCGGCGGCAATACCCTGCCAAGATAGGATACATATTTTGGAGTTTGCTTTCTGAACAGGAGAAACGGCAGAAAACGCAGCAAAATCGTTACAATCGCCATCACTGCGATCAGAAGGGCTGATTTCATTGCGCAGCCTCCTCTCGACGGCGAAGGAGGGTCAAAAGGCATGTGATCAGCAGCATGGCGGGAATGAGGAAAGTTTCTTTTCCAAAAAGGATCAGGCACAGAAGCGTGCTCAGCAGGCCAGCGAGGGCGGGAATATGATCCTTTGCAGTCAGCCATTGTTCTGTAAACGATGCGATGAACAGCGCGGTCATGGAAAACTCGATCCCGGCTGTGGAAAAAGGCAGCACCGCCCCCAGCAGATTTCCCATCACGCTGCCCATGATCCAATAACTGTGATTAAACAGAGACACAAGGAACCGATAGCGATTCGCCTCCACCCCGTCGGGGATCTTCCCATCACAAAGCAGAGAATAGGTTTCATCCGTCAGCGCAAAAATCATATAGGGCTTATGTTTTCCAGCATCCTTATACAGATCGATCATGGATATGCTGTAAAACAAATGCCGGGCGTTCACCATGATCGTGGTGAAAATGGCGGTGAGGATGGAGGCCCCTCCCGTCAGGAGCCCCACGCCCACAAACTGCATGGAACCGGCATAGATCAAAGCGCTCATGGAAAAAGCCCATAAGACCCCATACCCGGCATTCCGCATGAGAATGCCAAAGCCAGTCCCCAGTACGATATATCCCGCCATCACGGGAACGGATTTCATCCATGCCTGCTTGATTGTTTTACTGCGCATAGCTGCTGATTGATTTCTCCATTCAATTATTTTCCGCCTTCCATCGGTCTCTTGGGTTCTTTCTCTGACGCAGAGAAAGAGCTTGTTCCCCTGTCACTTTCCGCTTGCCCCGTAATTGCTCAGCACCCGGGCCGACGGGTCGTCCACGTCGCAGCCGGGCCAGGTCTTGTTGGGCATCCAATAATCGGGAATCATTCGGGCCTGGCCGGGATAGAACGATTCAAACAGCTCCCGGTACAGCAGGCTTTCCTTGGTGAAAGGACGGCGGTAATCATATTTCGCTGCTTTTTCCAAAAATTCCTTGTCGGTATAGGTTCTCTCCGCCAAGGCTTTTAAGTCGTTGACCATGGAGTGGCCCACGGCGTCGGAGAAGGCCGCCTTCTGCCGCCACAGGATCTCGTCCGGCAGGATGTGATCATCGGCGAATGCTTTGCGGATCAGGTACTTGCCCATGCTGTGGGTGTTCATTTTCAGCTCCGGATCGATGCTCATGGCGTAGCGCACGAATTTCAGGTCGCCAAAGGGCACCCGGGCCTCCAGGGAGTTGACGGAAATGCAGCGGTCAGCCCGCAGCACATCGTACACATGCAATTCCCGAATACGCTTCTCTGCCTCCTCCTGGAAGGCAGCGGCGGAGGGCGCAAAATCCGTGTACTTGTAACCGAACAGCTCGTCGGAGATTTCGCCCGTCAGCAGCACCCGCACGTCTGTGTGCTCGTGAATCCATTTGCACACCAGATACATGCCGATGGAGGCGCGGATGGTGGTGATGTCCCAGGTGCCCAGCAGTTCAACGACGGCAGGCAGGGCGTCAAGGACGTCCTTTTCGGAGATGATGACCTCTGTGTGGTCGCTGCCGATGAAGTCCGCCACCATGCGGGCGTATTTCAGGTCGATGGCGTCGATGTCCATGCCGATGGCAAAGGTGCGGATGGGCTTTTTCAGCATTTTTTGCGCGATGGCGCAGACCAGAGAAGAATCCAGGCCGCCGGAGAGCAGGAAGCCCACCGGGGCGTCGGCGTCCAGCCGCTTTTCCACCCCGTCCATGAGCAGGCGGCGGAGCTTTGCGCAAACCTCCTCCTCGGTTTTCATGGTGAAGTAGCCCACGTAGGCCGGGTCGGCATATTGGATGAATTGCCCGTCCATCCAGTAATGGCCCGGCGGGAAGGGAAGAATCTGATCACACAGCCCCATCAGGTTCTTGGGCTCGCTGGCAAAGGCCCATTCTCCATCGGGAAGTCTCCCATAATACAAAGGCCGGATGCCGATGGGATCCCGGGCGGCGATCAGTTTTTGCTGTTCTTCATCCCACAGGATCAGGGCAAATTCCGCGTCCAGGGTTTTGAACATTTCCACGCCGTATTCGTGATACAGCGGCAGCAGGATTTCGCAGTCGGATTGGCTTTGCAGTTCATACCTGGCAAGCAGCCGATCCCGCAGGGGACGGAAGCCGTAGAGCTCCCCGTTGCACACCACCCTGTCCCCGTTCAAATGGAAGGGCTGCATGCCCCGCTCATCCAGGCCCATGATGGCCAGGCGGTGGAAGCCCAGATATCCGATGGGGATTTCCTCAAAACGGCTCATATCCGGACCTCTTGAAATCGTGCGGTCAAAGCACTGTTTCAGGGTTTCTTCCGGGATGGATTTGCTGGTCACGCCGAAAATGGAACACATAAATGGCACCTCCGTTTATTGGGCGGCTTTCGTCTCTGATCTATTTCAGGACGAAGGCCGCCGCTCCGTGGTGCCACCTGATTTGCTTCTTTGCCGGGCTCTTGGAAGCCCCTTTGCTCCCGCCAAGCCCTGACGGCTGTAACGGGCCGTCCATCCCGCCGCTCCTACTTGCCTTATCGGCTTTCAGTTTGGGCTTGGAAGGGTTCTTCGCCCGGGGGCTCATGCGGGATTTTCACCATCGCCCGCTCTCTGGGATGCCGCCGAACCGGGGTACTTTGCTTCCGCGTCGCTTTGATCTGTAAAATTTGCGGGCATTTTAGCACAGCGTTTCATCGGCTGTCAAGAGGGAAAAAATAGAAAAACAATCAGAAAACAGAGATACAATTGCAGAACAATATTTTTTCTTGGAAGTTCTTGACAAACGTTTGCGGGAATGATATGCTTGCTCACGACAAGGCAAGGGAGCCGAGTTGATCGGTTCCCTTGTCCCTTTTTATTTTGCGAAGGAGGCCTTTTCATGAGTAAGTACAGCAAGGAAGACATCATCCGCATGGTGCGGGAAGATGATGTGGAATTCATCCGGATGCAGTTCACCGATATTTTTGGCCAGCTGAAAAACGTGGCCATCACTGCCAGCCAGATCGAAAAGGCCGTGAACGATCAGATCATGATCGACGGAAGCAGCATCGAGGGCTTCGTGCGCATCAACGAAAGCGACCAGTATCTGCGGCCTGATCTGGATACCTTCGCTATCCTGCCCTGGCGGCCTCAGCACGGGAAGGTGGCGCGGCTGATCTGCGACGTATACAACCCGGACGGCACGCCCTTTGCCGGCGATCCCCGGGGCGTGCTGAAAAAAATGCTGAAAAAGGCCGCTGACATGGGATATTCCTTCAATGTGGGCCCGGAAATGGAATTTTTCCTGTTCCAGACGGATGATCAGGGCCGCCCCACCACCACCACCGGAGATGAAGCGGGCTATTTTGACCTGGGCCCCCTGGATCACGGGGAAAGCACCCGGCGGGAAATCTGCATGGCGCTGGAGCAGATGGGCTTTGAAATCGAAGCCAGCCATCACGAGGTGGCCGCAGGCCAGCATGAAATCGACTTTAAGTATACGGATGCTTTGACTGCCGCCGACAACATCATGACCTTCAAGCTGGCCGTCAAGACCCTATCCCAAAAGAACGGCCTGCACGCCACCTTCATGCCCAAGCCAGTGTTCGGCATCAACGGCAGCGGCATGCACACCAACATGAGCCTGTTCAAGGACGGAAAAAACGTATTTGCCGATCCTGGCGACAAGCGGGGCCTTTCCAAGGAAGCCTATGCTTTCATCGCCGGCATTCTTGCCCACGTGCGGGGCATGGCGGCGGTGACCAACCCGCTGGTGAACAGCTACAAGCGCCTGGTGCCGGGCTATGAGGCCCCCTGCTATCTGGCCTGGAGCGCCAGCAACCGAAGCGCCCTGATCCGCATTCCCGCCAGCCGGGGCATGGGCACGCGGGTGGAGCTTCGCTGCCCCGATCCCAGCTGCAACCCTTATCTCAATATGGCGGTATGCCTGGCCGCTGGCCTGGACGGCATCGAACGGGGACTGACGCCCCCGGATGAAATCACCGAGAACATCTTCGCCATGGACAGCGCCACAAGGGCGTTAAAGGGCATCAGGTCCCTGCCCGGCACGCTGCGGGAAGCAATCGACTGCCTGAAGGAGGACGATGTGATTTGCTCCTGCCTGGGTGAGCATGTGCTGTCCCAGTATGTGGAGGGCAAGGAAAAGGAATGGGACGCCTACCGCACCCATGTAAGCAAGTGGGAAATCGAACGGTACATCGTCATGTATTGATGAGAGTTAAGAGTTAAGAGTTGAGAGTTGAGATATATTTTGCTGATACATTTTTATACGCTGAATTTACAGTAAAAGTAAGACTATATAAATCTCAACTCTTAACTCTCAAATCTCAACTCTCCACGAAAGGGGGCATGCCAGTGGCCAGGATCGTCATCGCCAGCGCTGCGGAAGAAAGCCGGGAAAAGCTGTCCCAGCTGCTGGCTTCCTCCGGCTTTGCCGTTTTTCGCTGCTGCGCTTCCGGGAGCGAGCTCAGGCGCACCATCAACGAATGCGAGGATGGCATCGTGGTGCTGATGGGCGCGCTGCCGGATTGCAAGCCGGATGAACTGCAATGGGATTACGGGGACCGCATCCAAATCCTGTTGATCGGCAAACCCCTGGTGCTGGAAAGCTGCGAAACGCCGGAGATTTTCCGCCTTCCGCTGCCGCTGTCTTCCCAGGCGCTGATCGGGGCGGTGCAAATGCTGAACCAGCTGCACCAGATGCGGCTGCCCAAGCGGGCGGGAGAGGAAAAAGAAACCGTAGAGCAGGCCAAGCAGCTCCTCATGAAGCAGCACGGCATCACCGAGGCGGAAGCCCATCGGGCCATGCAGCAGTATGCCATGAACCATGGTGTTAAAATGGCCGATTACGCGGCGCAAATCATCAAGTTATCAAAGAGGATAGAATGATGAAGGACCAACAGTACCCGTTATATCGCGAAGATATGGAGCACGAAAGCTGCGGCGTGGGGGCCATCGTGGATCTGAGCGGCAAAAGCACCCACCGCACCGTGGATCAGGCGCTTTCTATCGTGGAGCGCCTGGCCCATCGGGCGGGCAGCGACGCTTTGGGCACTACCGGCGACGGCGTGGGCATCATGACGAATCTGCCTCACGCCTTGTTTTCCGCCTGGGCCCAGGAGGAGGGAATCGCTTTAGGACAGCCCGGTGATTACGGCGTGGGCATGTTTTTCCTGCCGGAGGACGAAGTGGGCGCGGAGAACATCCGCCGCATTTTTGAGCAGCTTGCTCTATCGGAAGGGCTGATTGTTCTTGGCTGGCGGAACGTGCCCTGCCATCCGGCCCAATTGGGTGCCGGGGCCCGCCGCACCATGCCCCGTATTCGGCAGTGTTTTTTGAATCGTCCTGCCTCTATCGCCGCCGGCGCGGATTTTGACCGGCGGCTTTATGTATTGCGCCGGGTGTTTGAAAAGCAGGATACCGATACCTATATCTGCTCCCTGTCCTGCCGTACCATTGTGTATAAGGGCATGATGCTGGTGAATCAATTGCGCTCCTTCTACGACGATCTCCAGGACGTGCGCTATACCTCCCGAATGGCCCTGGTGCACTCCCGCTTTTCCACCAATACCTTCCCCTCCTGGAGCAAGGCGCATCCCCAAAGGATGCTGCTGCACAACGGGGAAATCAACACCATCCGGGGCAATCATGACCGGATGAAGGCCCGGGAAGAAACCATGCGTTCGGATCTCATGGGCGAGGAAATGCGCCGGGTGCTGCCCGTGGTTTTGGACGGGGGCAGCGACAGCCAGATGCTGGACAATACCCTGGAATTCCTGCATATGAACGGCTTCCCGCTGTCTTTGGCAGGGATGATCCTGCTGCCGGAGCCCTGGCAGGGGCAAAAACAGCCTTCTCCCTGGCGCGACCTCTACCGCTATTATGCCACCATGATGGAACCCTGGGACGGCCCGGCGGCCATTCTCTATTCCGACGGGGACACGGTGTGCGCTTCTTTGGATCGGAACGGCCTGCGGCCCCTGCGCTGCGCCCTGACCGACGACCATCGGCTGATCCTTTCCTCCGAGGCGGGGGTGCTGTTTGAAGAAAACGCCCACATCCTGCGCCGCTGGAAGCTGAAATCCGGCGACGTGCTGGAAGCCGATCTGCGCACCGGAAAACTGCTGGAAAGCGAAGCACTGAAAACCCGCTATGCCCAGGCCCAGCCCTACACCGAATGGATGCGGCACCTGATCACCCTGGACGATCTGCCCAAGGCGCAAAACGAAAGCGAAGCTTTGAACGAAGCCCGGCGGATCAAGCTGTGCAGAGCCTTTCACTATACCCAGGAGGATATGCAGAATATCATCCTTCCCATGGCGAAAAAAGGAACGGAGCCCATCGTGTCCATGGGAGCCGACGAGCCCATCGCGGCGCTCAGTAAAACGCATCCCTCCCTGTTCGATTACTTCAAACAGCGCTTCGCCCAGGTGACCAATCCGCCCATCGACGCCCTGCGGGAGGAAATCAAAACCGACTGCTCCATTTACATCGGGGATGACGGCAATCTGCTCTCGGGCGGGCCGGACAACTGCACCGTGCTGGAGCTGCCCTCACCTGTGTTGACGGAAGAAGAATTGAGCCGCATCCGAGCCCTGCATCATCCTGCCTTTTCCGTGCGTACCATCACACTTTTATCTGCCAAAGAGACGAGCCTCCGTTCCGCTTTGGATGCTTTCTTTGCCGCCTGCGATCAGGCATGTGCGGATGGAATCAATATCCTGATCCTGTCCGACCGGGGCGTGGACGAAGACCATTTGGCCATTCCCTCCCTGCTGGCGGTTTCCGCCCTGGAGCAGCATCTGATCCGCATCAAAAAGCGCACGGCAGTTTCCGTGATCCTGGAGAGCGGCGAGCCCCGGGACGTGCACCAGCTGGCCCTATTGATCGCCTATGGGGCCCGGGCGGTGAACCCCTATCTGGCCCACGGCTGCGTCAGGGCCCTTTGTGAAAAAGGCCAGGTGCAAAAGGAACCAGAGGAAACCATCCGGGATTACGATAAGGCGCTTACCGCCGGGGTGCTGAAGATCGCCTCCAAGATGGGCGTTTCCACCCTGCAGGCCTATCAGAGCGCACAGCTGTTTGAGGCGGTGGGTCTGGACGGGCAATTCGTGGAAACCTGCTTCACCAACACGCCTCATGTTTTGGGCGGCACGGGCTTGAACACCATCGAGACGGACAGCCGCTTTCATCATGCCGCCGCCTTTGCCGGAATGGAAAAGGGCCTGCCCAGCATCGGCGTGCATAAGCTGCGCTCGGGAGAAGGCGCGGAGGAGCATCTCTATTCTCCCGAAACCATTCATCTGCTGCAGCAGGCGGTCTGGACAGGAAATAAAGATTTGTTCGCTCAATATTCCGATCGTGTGGAAAACGACGGCCCCCGCACCATCCGCTCCATGCTGACCTTCCGCTATGACGCCTGCCAGGAAATCCCTCTGGAAGAAGTGGAAAGCGCCGCTGCCATTGTGAAGCGCTTCCGCACCGGGGCCATGAGCTACGGCTCCATCTCCCAGGAAGCCCACGAGTGCATGGCCCAGGCCATGAACCATTTGGGCGGTAAATCCAACAGCGGCGAGGGCGGCGAATTGCCCGAACGCTATGGAACGAATCTCAATTCCGCCATCAAGCAGGTGGCCTCCGGACGCTTCGGCGTCACCCGGGAATACCTGCTTTCCGCCAAGGAGATCCAGATCAAAATGGCCCAAGGCGCGAAACCCGGCGAGGGCGGGCATCTGCCGGGGGCCAAGGTGACCGAAAGCGTGGCCAAGACCCGCTGCTCCACCCCGGGCATTTCCCTGATTTCTCCGCCGCCCCACCATGATATTTACTCCATCGAGGATCTGGCCGAGCTGATCTACGATCTGCAATGCGCCAATGAGCAGGCCAAGATCACCGTGAAATTGGTTTCCTCCACCGGCGTTGGCACCATCGCCAGCGGGGTGGCCAAGGCTGGGGCCGGGGGCATCCTGATTTCCGGCGGCGAGGGCGGCACGGGAGCGGCTCCCATGAGCAGCGTACACCACGCCGGTCTGCCTTGGGAAATCGGTCTGGCCGAAGCCCATCAGGTGCTGTGCCGCAACAGGCTTCGCCAGAAGGTGACGCTGGAAACGGACGGCAAGCTGATGACCGGCCACGACGTGATGGTAGCGCTGCTGCTTGGCGCAGAGGAATTCGGCTTTGCCACCGCGCCGCTGATCACCATGGGCTGCCGCATGATGCGGGTGTGCCAGCTGGGCACCTGCCCCTTCGGCATTGCCACGCAAAATCCGGAACTGCGAAAGCGCTTTATCGGCAAACCGGAATATGTGGAGCGGTTCATGCTGTTTATCGCGGAGCAGATGCGGCGCATCATGGCGAAGCTGGGGGCCCGCACGGTGAGGGAATTGGTGGGCCGCAGCGACCTGCTGAAAATGAAGCCGGATGCAAAGATGGATCTGAGCGACCTCATCGGCTTTGCCCGGAACACGCACTTTCAGCCCGATGCCCGGCACGATTTTCATTTGAGTGAGCGCACAGACGCCCGGCTCTTCCAGGATCACGTGCAGCTCATGACCACAGACCGGGCCTTCGGCACGATGCTGAAGGGCGATCGGCATATCCAAGCCCAGGGCTGCGGCGGGCAATCCTTCGGGGCGTTTTTGCCGCAGGGCCAGCA
Organism: Clostridia bacterium; assembly: GCA_030537395.1. Taxonomy (GTDB): domain Bacteria; phylum Bacillota; class Clostridia; order Christensenellales; family Aristaeellaceae; genus RUG563. The sequence goes on from JAUNMW010000068.1 coordinate 10,650, forward strand.
AATCACCCTGTACGGCGTGGCCAACGATTATCTGGGCAAAGGCTTATCTGGCGGCACGATTGCCGTGTGTCCTCCGGTGGACAGCGTGTGGAAGCCAGAAGATACCCTGATCGGCAATGTGGCGCTGTACGGGGCCACCTCGGGCCAAGCCTTCATTGCCGGGATGGCTGGCGAGCGCTTCGCCGTGCGCAATTCCGGGGCCTGGGCCGTGGTGGAGGGCGTGGGCGATCATGGCTGCGAATACATGACCGGGGGTCGGGTGGCGGTGCTGGGCCCGGTGGGCGATAACTTTGCCGCGGGCATGAGCGGCGGCGTCGCCTGGGTGCTGGATGAAGAAAATCATTTGAAGGATCACATGAACCCTGGCCACATGAAAATCTACGCCGTTTTGTCCGACCAGGCGGGCGAATTGCAGCGCCTGTTGCAGCTGCACGAGCGTGCCACGGGATCAAAGAAAGCCAAAGAGATTCTCACGCATTTCGATGCGTATCTGCCCAAATTCAAAGCGGTGATTTCCGATGAATTTTTATCTTGGATGAAGGGATGCTGAAACAATGACCAAATACATTTTTGTGACCGGCGGTGTGGTATCGGGCCTGGGCAAAGGCATCACAGCTGCCAGTCTGGGGCGGCTGCTGAAAGCCAGGGGATTAAAGGTAGCGGCGCAGAAGCTGGACCCCTATATCAATGTGGACCCCGGCACCATGAGCCCCTACCAGCACGGGGAAGTGTACGTGACCGAGGACGGGGCGGAAACCGACCTGGACCTGGGCCATTACGAACGCTTCATTGACGAGGATTTGAATAAGTATTCCAATCTGACCACCGGCAAGGTGTATTCCAATGTGATCCACAAGGAACGCCAGGGCGGATACCTGGGCAGCACGGTGCAGACCATCCCGCACATCACCGACGAGATCAAGCGCTTTATTTACCGGGTGGGCGAAAAGACCGACGCGGACGTGGTGATCACCGAAATCGGCGGCACCATCGGCGACATCGAATCCCAGCCCTTCATCGAGGCCATCCGCGAGGTGGGCCTGGAGATAGGACGGGAAAACGCCCTGTACGTCCATGTCACCCTGGTGCCGTACCTGAAAGCCAGCGGGGAGCACAAATCCAAGCCCACCCAGCACAGCGTGAAAGAATTGCAGGGCATGGGCATCAGCCCCAATATCATCGTGCTGCGGGTGGACGAAAAAATCACCGATGAAACGATTTTTACCAAGATCGCGCATTTCTGCAACGTGAAGCCCGACTGCGTGATCGAAAACCTGACCGTGCCCATTCTCTACGAAGCGCCGCTGATGCTGGAGCAAAAGCATCTTTCCTCCATCGTCTGCCGGGAGCTGGGCATTCAAGCGCCTGCTCCGGACTTGTCCGAATGGCAGGGTCTGGTGGAACGCATCCGGTATCAAAGCAAGACGGTCAAAATCGGCCTGGTGGGCAAATATGTGCAATTGCACGACGCCTACCTGTCCGTGGCCGAGGCTCTGCGCCACGCGGGCTACGCCCTGGACGCCAGAATCGACATCACCTGGATCGATTCGGAAACGCTGACGGAGGAGAATGTGAATGAAGCCCTGTCTCCTCTGGACGGCCTGATCGTGCCTGGGGGCTTTGGGAGCCGGGGCATCGAAGGCATGATCCTGACGGCAAAGTTTGCCCGGGAGCATCATATCCCGTACTTTGGCATCTGTCTGGGCATGCAGATCGCCGTGATCGAATTTGCCCGCCATGCCGCCGGGCTGGAAAACGCCAACTCTCGGGAGTTTGACGAAAACGCCCCCTACAAAGTGATCGACTTCATGCCGGGGCAGAACGACGAAATCGACAAGGGCGGCACCCTGCGCCTGGGCAAATATCCCTGCATACTGAAGGAAAACACCGTGATCGCCCGTTGTTACGGTGCAAGGGAGATCAGCGAACGCCACCGCCACCGCTATGAATTTGCCAACGAATACCGGGATGCGCTGGAGCAGGCGGGCTTATGCCTCTCCGGCCTTTCCCCAGACGGACGGCTGGTGGAAACCATCGAACTGCCGGAGGATGATTTCTTCGTGGGCGTCCAATTTCATCCCGAATTCAAAAGCCGCCCCAACAAGCCCCATCCGCTGTTCGTGGGCTTTATTCAGGCAGCTGTCAATAATCAATAAAGGCAGGAAAACACCATGGCTTTTCTGACGCTCAGCAATGGAGCCATCTTTGAGGGACGCCGAATCGGCGCCCCTGTTGATCGTGTGGGGGAACTGGTTTTCAGCACCGGGATGACAGGCTGTCTGGAAACCCTGACCGATCCCAGCTATTATGGTCAGCTCGTCACCCAAAGCTTTCCCTTGATCGGCAATTACGGCGTGATCCCGGAGGATTTTGAGGGAATGCCGCGGCTTTTTGGGTATATCGTTCGCAATCTGAGCGATACGCCCTCCAATTTCCGAAGCCAAGGCTTGCTGAATGATTTTCTGCTTGCCCACGGCATTCCGGGCCTGTGCGGGGTGGACACCCGGGAGATCGTGCGCACCGTGCGGGAAGAAGGCGTCATGAACGCCATGATTTCCGATGCGCCGCCTGCTGATTTATCTGTCCTCCAGGCATTTCGGGTGGATAACGCGGTGGCCGCCGTTACCTGCCGGGAAAAGCAAGTTTTCCCAGCTGCCGGAAACAAGCGCTTCCGTACGGCGCTGATGGATTACGGCGTGAAGCGCGGTATTATACGCTCGCTGCAGGAAAGAGGATGCGAGGTTACCCTATGGCCCGCTGGAATGAAAGCGGAACAGGTGCTTTCAGATGACCCGGATGGGATCGTGCTGTCCAATGGCCCAGGCGACCCCAAAGAAAACGGAGGCTGCATTGCTGAAATCCGCAAACTGCTGGGGGAAAAACCTATGATGGGCATTTGTTTGGGCCATCAGCTGATCGCTCTGGCCCTGGGCGGGAATACCATAAAGTTGAAATATGGCCATCGTGGCGGCAACCAGCCGGTCAAAGACCTGACCACAGGCCGCAGCTGGATCACCAGCCAGAACCATGGCTATGCGGTGGTGGCAGACAGCCTGCGCGGTATCGGCAGGGAAGCGTTCGTCAACCTGAACGATGGAAGCTGCGAAGGCATGGACTATCCGGAGCTTCAATGTTTCTCTGTTCAGTTTCATCCGGAAGCCTGCGCCGGCCCCAAAGATACGGGCTTTCTCTTTGACCGCTTCATTCGCATGATGGGAGGGAACACGCATGCCTAAGGATTCATCCATCCGCAAGGTGCTGGTGATCGGCTCCGGCCCCATCGTGATCGGCCAGGCGGCGGAATTTGACTATGCCGGGGCCCAAGCCTGCCGGGTCCTGAAGGAAGAAGGCGTGGAGGTGGTGCTGGTCAATTCCAATCCGGCCACCATCATGACAGATCAGCATTTGGCGGATCACATTTATCTGGAACCCATGAACGCGCCTGTCCTGCGCCGTATCATCGAAAAGGAACGGCCCGACGGGCTGCTGGCCGGGCTGGGCGGGCAGACCGCCCTGAACCTTGCCATGCAATTGAGCCGGGACGGCACCTTGGAAGAATTCGGCGTGCGGCTGCTGGGCTCGTCCATGGAGGCCATCGAAAAAGCGGAGGACCGGGAGCGGTTTCGCCATACCATGCAATTGATCGGCCAGCCCTGCGTGCCTTCCCAAATTGCCGAGACCCTGGACAGCGCCCAGCGCGCCGCCCGTGAAATCGGCTATCCCGTGATCGTCCGCCCGGCCTATACCCTGGGCGGCACAGGCGGCGGCATTTGCGAGGATGAAGCCGCGCTCCTTTCCATTGCCAAAACGGGCTTGGACGCTTCGCCCATCCACCAAATCCTGGTGGAAAAGTGCATTGCCGGCTGGAAGGAAATCGAGTTTGAAACCCTGCGGGATCATTTGGGAAACGCCATCGCGGTTTGCTCCATGGAGAACGTGGACCCCGTTGGCATCCACACCGGGGACAGCATCGTGGTAGCTCCCACGCTGACGCTTTCCGACAAGGAATACCAAATGCTGCGCACCGCCAGCCTGCAAATGATCGAGGCCATCGGGATCGAAGGCGGCTGCAACTGCCAGTTCGCGCTGAATCCCGATTCCTTTGAATACGCTGTGATCGAGGTCAATCCCCGGGTGTCCCGCTCTTCCGCCCTGGCCAGCAAGGCCACCGGATACCCCATTGCCAAAATCACCACCCGCATCGCCCTGGGTTACACCCTGGACGAGCTTCGCAACGACGTGACCGGGCAAACCAGCGCGTTTTTTGAGCCCGCCCTGGATTATGTGGTGGTGAAAATCCCCAAGTGGCCCTTTGATAAATTCCAGGGCACGTCCCGCAGTCTGGGCACGCAAATGAAGGCCACCGGCGAAGTGATGGCCATTGGGCAAAGCTTTGAAGAAGCGCTGATGAAGGCGGTGCGGGGCGCCGAAATTGGGCTGGACACCCTAAACGCGCCGCCGCTTACCCATGAATCCGTTTCCGTTCGGCTGACCTATCAGGATGACCGCCGGCTGTTTACGGTGTTTGAAGCATTGAAAACGGACATGACGGTGGACGCCGTTTTCTCGCTGACGAAAATTGACCGTTGGTTCCTATCAAGACTGCAATCCATGGCGATGCTGGAAAACCGCATCGCCCAGACCGGCTTACAGGCAGGAGATTACGAACGGCTGAAACGGTGGGGATATCCGGATGGGGCCATACGCCGCCTGTTCCATGCCGATCAGCTTCCCGATTTACATGTCGGCTACAAGCTGGTGGATACCTGCGGCGCGGAGTTTGCGGCCCGCACGCCATACTTCTATTCCTGCTGCGACACGGCCTGCGAGGCCCGCCCCTTTCCCCGCAGCGGAAAGCCCGTGGTGATCGTGCTGGGGTCCGGCCCCATCCGCATTGGGCAGGGTATTGAATTTGACTATTCCTCCGTGCACTGCGTCTGGACCCTGCGGGAAATGGGCTATG
>JAUNMW010000069.1 GCA_030537395.1 Clostridia bacterium
TTGCATCTTTTTTCGCTTTTGTTATGTCATTATGAGTTTAGAAACACACTCTAGATCATTGTAAGTAATTATACGTCGGCTGCCATATTTACTGCACATGCATAACGCTTTATTTACGGCATAGCATTGTGCTAAAGCTGAGCGATTCGGTCTCCACGCATTGATACAGTATACAGCTTTCGTGACATCTTCGATTCTATACTGAGATAAAACCGAACTGATTCTCTCTGCTGTATCATTGATGTATTCAAATGGGGACTCAGTTTCATTTACATGGTCGTGGCTTTCCAATGCAGGTTCAGTAGTTGGTGCGACTACTTTTTTGAGACAACAATGCTTATATTTTCTCCCGCTTCCGCAAGGACAAGGGGCATTCCTTCCAATTTTCATCATACCAACCCTCTCTATCTATTTTTGATATAAGCTGTTTACATCACGATCCCTAACTAAATTCCCGCGTTAACTCCAGGTGTTCCTTCCAAATACTTTACGATAACGCGCTTGACCACGACGTTTTTCCCTGGCAGAAGAGTTGGCAAAATTACTTCAGTTTTTTCAAAAAACTCGCGTCCATATTTGCAGTCATAATTCTAATGATAGCCATCATGTCACGGGAAAAAATAACACAATCCGCATCCATTACGCCTTATCGTTTCCCCCCGTCCGCATTTCCCTGTAAATAACCGCCCCCAGCGCATGCATGATGGCGTTATACTTGGCCTGATCTTCAAACAGGGAGGTATAGGTATCCTGGGATTCCATGAAGCTATCCTGGGCCGCCGTGCCGAAGGCTTTGGGGAAGATGCTTTCCGCGAAGATCACGGGGTCGCTGGTGCGGGCCATATTTTGCAGCTTGGGATTATTCATGAGCCGCTTTTTCAGCGCGTCCACCAGCACCTTGTCCCCGTCGGTGAACGCGCCTTTATACTGCTCGTTGATCTTCTCGATGATTTCATCCAGCGGCTGCTTTTCCTCCGGCTTCACCGCGCCCTTGGCGCTGGCAGGGGAATAGACGCCCGTTTCTTCGTTTAAGGCGATGGCCCCTTCAAAGGTCTTTTGCAGCTTGTAATACTCCAGCTTCAGTTTTCCTTCCAGGTCGATCATCTGCGCGGTTTCGGTTGGAAGCAGGCCCAGCAGATAATTCAGGAACACGTATTCCTTGTGTAAATCCGTATCGAACATCCGCGCCACCTGGGAAATATACCCGTACCACTTGACCAGATTCCGGCAAAGGCGGCGGAACTGATACCGTTCATCCGGGGTCAGATTGTTGTATCGGTCGGCGACGGGCTTCAAAATACTGGTCATGCGGCCCATGGCGCGATTATCCTGTTTGCCGCGGGCAAAATACTCGGCGGCAAACGCGGCAATATCACTATCGGAATAAATACCGTAGCCCCGCAGTTCCTTCTGCACCTGATACAGCAGATCGGTATTGACTTCCCGCTCCAGCATGGTTTCCTGATAGAAGGGCTGGAACGCCTCCTGAATATCCTCCCGGGTGTTGACGAAATCCAGCACGAAGGTATCGGTTTTGCCGGGACAGGTGCGGTTCAGGCGGGAAAGGGTCTGCACGGCCTTGACGCCCCGCAGCTTTTTATCCACGATCATGGTATGCAGCAGCGGTTCGTCGAAGCCCGTCTGGTACTTTTCGGCCACGATCAGCACATGGAAGTTTTCGTGGAACTCTGCTTTGGTCTGGGCTTCGCCGATGTGGCTGCCGTCCCCACGGACGTTCAGCTTCGGTTCGGTATATTCCTCTCCCGCGTCCTGAACGGAGCCGGAGAACGCCACCAGCACCCCAACATCGTTATATCCCTTTTCTGCGATATACCGCCTGCACTCCTGACAGTACCTTACCGCCGCCAGCCGGGAGGAGGTAATCACCATCATTTTGCCCCGCCCGCCGATCTTGTGCCGCGTGGTGCCCATGAAGGTTTCCACGATGATCTGGGCCTTCTGGCTGATGTTGTAGGGATGCAGTTCCTCAAACCGGCGGATCACCTTGGCGGCGCGGCTGCCGGGCACGTCGGGGTTATCCGGGATGGTTTTGGCGATTTTGAAGCAGGTGTCGTAGGTCATATAATTCTGGAGCACGTCCAGAATGAAGCCTTCCTCGATGGCCTGCCGCATGGAATAAATGTGGAAGGGGTGGAAGCTGCCGTCCTCATATTCCGTGCCGAACATTTCCAGGGTGGTGCCCTTGGGGGTGGCGGTAAAGGCGAAGAAGGACAGATTTTTGTGCCTGCCGTGAACGATCATTTCCTTAACCAGCTTGTCGGTGGGATCGGTTTCTTCCTCGGCCTTACCCTCGATTTCGGCATATTCCCGCAGGGCATCTTCCGTATCGGCCAGGGCCGCTTTCAGCTTGAGGGCGGAGGAACCGGTCTGGCTGGAATGGGCCTCGTCCACGATAATGGCGTAATTCCGGCCCTTGGCGGCGTCCACTTCCTGATAGATCACGGGGAACTTCTGCAGGGTGGTCACAATGATGCGCGCGCCTGCGTTGATGGCGTCCCGCAGGTCGCGGCTGGTTTTATCTTCCCCGATGGTTTCCACCGCGCCCAAGGTGTGATCGAAGCCGGAAATGGTTTCCTGCAATTGCGCGTCCAGTACAGTCCGGTCGGTGACCACGATCACGCTGGAAAAGACGGCTTTATTCTCCTGATCGTGCAGAGAGGCCAGCCGGTAGGCCGTCCAGGCAATGGAATTGGATTTGCCGGAACCGGCGGAGTGCTGGATCAGATAATTATGCCCCGCGCCATGTTCGGATACGTGGGCGATCAGCTTCCGCACCGCGTCCAGCTGGTGATAGCGGGGGAAGATCAGGCGCTTTTTCTTCACGACCCGTTCGGTGCCGTCCGCCAGCAGCTTCTTTTCTTCCGTCACCTGCAAATGAAGGAACTTTTGCAGAATATCCATCATGCTGTCTTTCCGGAACACGTTTTCCCACAGGTAGGCCGTGGGATAGCCGTCCGGGTTGGGCGGATTGCCCTTGCCGCCGTCCCGGCCCGCGCCGCTGCTGCCCTGATTGAAGGGCAGGAAATACGTGTCCCTGCCCCGAAGCTCCGTGGTCATCCAAACTTCCGTATGATCCACGGCAAAGAAGCCCAAAACCCGCTTGTTGAACTGGAAGCACACTTCCCGGGGATCCCGGTCGTACATCCATTGGGCTTTGGCGTTGTCCACGGTCTGGCCGGTATACGGATTTTTCAATTCAAAGGCGAACACGGGGATGCCGTTCACCGCCAGCATCACGTCCACGCTGTTGTGGGTTTCGGCGGAATAGAACCATTGCCGGTTGCAGCTGATTTCATTTTGGGCGTACTGCGCGGCGGCGGTTTGGTTCAGCCCGGATTCGGGCTTGAAATAACATGCCCGGAAGGTGATGCCCCGATGCTTGAACCCGTGCCGCAGCACGGAAACCAGGCCGTCCATCTCGCAGGCGTTATTGAACGCCGCGAAGAACTTCCCTTCCGTGTCCACCTTATTGGCGTTTTCAAACCGCGCCCACTCTTTGGGCTGGGTTTGCTTCACGAACCGGATCAGCGTAGCCGGAAAAAGCCCTAACTTGGGATCGTATACGTCCTCGTTGCGGCTGTATCCGCCCGCCGACCACAGGGAAGCGGTCATATCATCCTCAAAGCGTTTTTCATTGGTTTGATCGATGGGCATACGGAGCCTCCTTTTTCCTCAGTCCGCCACTTCCCAGAACCCATTTCTGGGAGAGCCATGCCGGATCAGCTTTCCATCGGCCTGCAAATCGGCCATGATGCGCTGAATCTGCCGGGGGGATAGGTTCATCAGCAGCGCGATTTCCCGGGCTGAGCACTTGGGCCGCTGTTTCACGATGGTCAGCAGCGAGCGCCGGTTTTGTTCCCGTTGATCTACGACATTTTCTGCGTCATTATTTACGACATGCAGCCGCTGATTCTGCCGGAGCTCCTCCAGCGCGTCCCGAATCACGGACAGCATAAACGCCACAAACGCGGTGGATTCGCCCTGGCTGTTGGCGGCGTTCAGGACCGCGTAATATTCCTCCTGCCGCTCCCGGATCAGCGTTTCCACGGGCAGCCAGGCGAAGATGGGCTTCCACCGCTGCAAAATCAGCGATTGCCAGAAGCGCCCAGTGCGCCCGTTGCCATCGGCGAAGGGATGGATAAACTCAAATTCATAGTGGAACACGCAGCTTTTGATCAGCGGATGCAGCCCGCTTTCCCGGAGCCAGGCAAACAATTGCGCCATCACCTCCGGCACATAAGCGGCGGGCGTGCCTGCGTGGATCAGCTGTCCTTCCCGGAATACCCCCACGTTGCCGGCCCGGAACTGCCCGGCCTCCGTCACCAAATCCTGCATCATCAGCCGATGGACGGCCAGCAGATCGTCCATGGAGCAGGGGTCGAAAAGCTCCATCCGCTCATAGGCTTCATAGGCGTTTTTCACTTCCCGGATATCCTTGGGCGGGCCCAGCACCCGCTTGCCGTCAATCACGTCCGTTACCTGATCCAGCGACAGGGTGTTCTGCTCGATGGCCAGGGAAGAATACACGGTGCGGATGCGGTTTTCCCGCCGCAGCATGGGGTCCGGCGACAGCCCCGCGTCCACTGACACCGCGCCCACCAGCTCGCCAATCTCGATCACCAAACCGGTGATTTCGTCCGTCATGCGGAAAGGAGGGGAATAAGATTCCATAAAATACCTCTGCATAAATTGCTCTTTCACACCGAGCATAATAATATTGTGCGGACAATTTATGGATTATGTATACCTGCTCTTTTTTTTATTACGCTATATAATTCAGGTTCAACAACGAATCTGTTATCATTATAGGATTGTATCATTTTATAGCAAGGAATATCTTTTTCCATGCACAATTGTTCCATCATATCTGATTCTTCTTGTGGCATTCTTGCCCCCAAATAAACAGCAGTTGGCCTATGAATGAGCTGAATTCTATAGTTTGTATCTGGCATTGCATCAATTACATATGAAAACATACGCCATTCTCTTTCATAGCTCCAATCAAGTGATTTTGTCAATAGGATTTTAATATAAATAAGAAAATCACTAAAATATAACCCAATATTCAAATTCATTCTTGTATTTATCCAATCCTGTAAAATTGGAAAAATGTAAGAAGAAGCATCAAATCGTTTTTCTGAATACCTCACAGGCATTAAGAGGATTTTATCTTCTGCTAAGCAGTTATTTGTTTGCGATACAATTTCACCCCAGTTATACTCCAGGCAGAAACCCTTATGGCTGTTTGCATAATGTGCCCACATCAATGTTGCATCTTTGTTTTCTGAAAAACAGGTAATGTATTGTTGTCGCTGACTTTGATCGAACAAGTTAAAAAATTTATAGATTACTTCTCTGTATATACTCTGCCACCAAAGAATAATTTGATTTCTAAAAAAGGGGAAATTGCTTTCCAATTGTTTATTAAAGTCAGGTTGATCGAGAAAAGCAAGAACACTTTGCATTAATGAATCTGGTATTCCTGTCATTTGGGGAATTCTATATCCATTCTTAACAGCTTCAAAAAATGCTTTCAATCTTTCAATGTCCAATGCTTTTACCAAATCATTATTAATTCTCTCCATATCAAATGAAGGTAAACATTCATATGGGTCGTTAAAAGTCGAAGCTCTGCTTCCCCAAATTTCGTCCTTTTTAAACTGTTCTATGCTTCTTTCATTTCCGCTGAAAAAACGATACAATTTAGCAGGAGTATTATGGGAAAGCCAATTTGCAAGCGGTTGCAGTTGACTGTTCATGGTTTCGTTGTTCATTGTGCTATCAATTTGAATCGGTAACAATAAATTAAAGAACTCGTCTCCTCTGTTCATTTTATCTCCCTCTTTCCCGTAATATATTCAAATATCAAAGATTTTTTGTAAGATTCCATTTCGGTAAGCAATTGTTCTTTTCTGCTGATCATTGTGTCAACATCCGAAGCTATTTTATCTATATAATCTGATATTTCTTTTTGCTCGTCAATAGATGGAATACACACTCTTATATTCTTGAATTCCGGCCAGTATAACCGCAAACGAAAATCCGTTATTCCATGCGAATATCGGTGCATTTCCTCAATAGCTGACGGCGTACGCAACAGCGCTTCCATGTATCTGCTATCAAGATTGATATTGTGTTTCGGTTTTGCGACCACATACGCCGGGCTTACCATGCCATCGACGCGAACCGCGCCGAAAGCCCCTTGCCAAGCACGCATCATATTATAGGCAAGGTCGCCGGGATAAACCCTTTTATATTTTGATTTATCCTCTGACCGAACAAAGACCCTCGCTTGTTCTTCGTCTGCTACTTCATGATCTGAAATACCTGTATTGATGGAAACAGATAAAATCGGCAAACTGTCCTCTCCGCTTTCATTCCGTTCATCATAAAGATTAGCAATTCGGTACACATTCCAATCTACTGGCACTTTTCCAAGCCAATCAATCCTGCTATCTTTCATGGGGCGGTTTGAGCGGATGCCTTTGGTGACAGCCTGGGTGATGACCGCCTGTTTCAGCTTTTTGTATTCCTCAATGGATGCCCGGGTCTGCTCCATCACTGCATCAATGCGGGCACATTCAATATCAAGATAATCGGTAATTTTCTGCTGTTCAGATAGCTCAGGTAGAGGAATCGCTATATTCATCACATCGGTCGAATTGATTGCAGGGTAACTAATTCCCGTAGATTTTGCTTCAACCAAACTGATAAAGGCATTTGATAAAACGGCATATTTTAGAAACAATGGAGTTATTTTGCCTATCCTTGCCCGTAATACAACAAAACCAGTAGAAACGATTTGTGGATCAGATCTTTCTTCTATGGATGCTACTGCTTTTAAATAAGTTCTTACCGTTGAAAGAATAACGTCATTATTCTTCACAATTCTTCTTGCTCGCGAGGGGGCCTCTTGAAAACGCATGTGTTGATACTGAGTTATTCCTTTTCCATACTCTACTGAACCAATATCAATATAATCGAATTCATAATCTTCAGCGGTATTTTCATCTAATGTCTCATCATTGTATGAAGCAGCATATTTCAACCTCATAGAATCCCATGTACTTGGAATTCTTCCTACCCATTCAATCCCGCTATCCTTCATTTCCCTTGCCATGGCTCAGCCCTCCTGATGGAACAGGGCGGTCAGGCTGTCGCTGATTTGCCGCTCCAGGTCGGTGATGCGGGCCATGATGGTTTCCACGGGTTCCGGGGCCTGGTATTCATAGAAATACCGGGTCATGGGGATTTCATAACCGATTTTGGTTTTTGTTTCGTCAATCCAGGCGTCGGAGGCGTAGGGCAACACTTCACGCTGGAAGTATTCGTCAATATCTTCTTTCAGGGGTACGTTTTCCGTGTCCCGCAGTTTCGGGTCTGGTACAGGCTTTCCTCTTTTATATACGATTTCTGCTTCCGGGCAGATGGTTTCAAAGATGTATGCGCTTATATCTTCATAAGAGCTATACTCATACGTATTTTTGTTGGTGAATAACAGGTTCGTATAACCGTATTTCCAAAAGTATTGGCTATATTCCGGATCGTTGAAAACGGCCAGCTTCAAGTATTCTTCCCTTGTATTGATCGGGTTCTTCCTGTACAGTTTTTCAAATTCATTATAGCTCATGTATGGTTCGTCCCGCTTCATGGAAGCCATGACCTTGTAATGCAGACGCATATCCATTTCAGCGGCAATCTGGCCGTCTTCTTTCGGCATGATGGCTGTCCGTTTTGTTATCCTGCCGCCTACGTCGATAATTGGCTGGTCAATATCAATATTATTATTATAATAATGCAAACGATCTTTGTATTTTTCAAGCGTTTCATCATTGATCACAATCTTTTTTCTGAGGGGCCGTTCCACCGTGATTTTCTGATAGCCGAATTCTTCTGCATCAAAAATCTTGCTCTGGCAATATACGCCTGCCTTGTCGCCGTACACCGCGCCATTTTGGTATTCCCCGTACGATCAGGGTGCGGCACAGGTCGGTGATATCGTTGCGCTTGGTGCCGATGGACTTGCGCCGGGGCTCGAAGCAATGGCTGGCGTCGATCAGCTGCACCTTGCCCGCCCGCTGTACAGGCTTATTCTTGCTCAATACCCAAATATAGGTGCTGATGCCGGTGTTCATGAACTGGTCGGTGGAAAGCTGAATGATGGCGTCCAGCCAGTCGTTTTCCAGAATGTAGCGGCGGATTTCGCTGGGGCCGCTGCTCGCGTCGCCGCTGAACAGGGGCGAACCGTTCTGGATAATGGCCATTTTGCCGTCCGGAGCCAGCTTGGAAAGGCCGTTCAGCACGAAAAGCTGCTGCCCGTCGCTGATTTTGGGCAGGCCGGGGGCGAAGCGGCCCAATTCGCCCCGCTTGTTTTCCGCCTCCACCGCCTTCTGCTCCCGCTTCCAGTCGATGCCGAAGGGCGGGTTGGAAATGCAGTATTGGAAGGTGTAGCCCTTGAATTGGTCGTCGCTCAGGGTATCGCCGAACCGCATGTTGTTGGGGTCGTCGCCCCGGATCATCATATCCGCCTTGGCGATGGCGAAGGTGGAGGGGTTGAACTCCTGGCCGAAGCAGGTCACTTCGATATCCGCGTTCAGATCGTGGATGCGCTCCTCCATGCAGGAAAGCATCTGGCTGGTGCCCATGGTCATGTCGTATACGGTCACGTTGCCCGTCCGGGTCAGATCGGCGTCGGAAAGCAGCAGGTCGGTCATCAGGTAAATGATGTCCCGGCTGGTGAAGTGGGCCCCGGCTTCCTCCCCGAAGGATTCGGAAAAGCGGCGCACCAAATCTTCAAAAATATAGCCGCAGTCCACGGCGCTGATTTTGTCCGGGCCTAAATAGCCCTTGGGGCTGTTGAACTCCTTGATGACCAGATACAGGGTGTTGCTTTCCACCATGCGCTTGATGATGTTGTCAAAATCAAACTTGGAAAGCACATCCTGCACGTTGCCGGAAAAGCCCGCCAGATAGTCCCGGAAATTGGCCTCGATGTTCTCCGGATCGGCCAGCAGCTTTTCAAAGGTGAACTGGCTGGTGTTGTAAAACTGGTAGCCGGAAGCGTGGGTCAAAAACCCGTCGATCACCGCTAAACTTTTGACCCGGGCATAGGTATCCTGCACCGCCTGCCAGGTGGGCAGCAGGCAGTCGTGAAACCGCTTCACCACCGTCATGGGCAGGATCACCAGCCCGTATTCGTGGGGCTTGAACGGGCCCCGCAGCATGTCCGCCACGTTCCAGATCATGGTGGCCTTTTCCGCGATGTTCGCGCCGACAACGTTTATTTTTTCATTCGCCATGGCTGTATATCTCCCTGTATCCCGCTTGGGTTCGTTTGGGGGTATGTTTCTTTGCTTGGATATACCGTCCGTCTGATCAACCGATACCATGATACCATGAAAACGCATAAATATCAATCAAATAAGGGCTTTGAGTTTCTATTTGTACAATACAAGAGGCGGAATGAACGTATGTTTATCGCTGTAGCTGTCTGGTTTTTTCTGTGCGAACTCTCTCCTCCGTTCTTTTCGCTATCTCTACGCAATACTGAACATTCCGCATTTCTTGCAGCCTCCCCCGCAACGATTTATATTCGTCAGATAATGCTTTTTCTTCTTCGCGCAGGGCCTCCTGTTCCTGCTGCCATGCAGGGATGTCAACCTTCGTCACACCATGATTCTGTTTCAGAATACGCATTGAAGTATAGTATAAGTCAATTTCCCCCTGATGGGAGGCTCGAAACTTTTCCCGGCTTCCTTTCCAGTGGATAGCGTTCATCTTGTCGATGATGGGCTGGATGCGCTGTATGTTTGTTCCGAAACTGATCATGTCCTGAAGTTTCTTTACACGGGCGGAATTTGCGTTTACTCGGGCAAGCAGATCGCCCGTTTCCTTTGAAAGGTTCTTTACCCGTTCTTCCAACTGCTCTATGGTGTGCAGGTCGTTTTCTTGCAGAAAGTTGTATGCAGCGACAAATCTTTTGAAATTCTGATTTTTCGCTTTTTGGCTCCACGCGTTGCGATTCCGCTCCTGATAGTAATTGCCGATCAGTTCGATTAGGTAAGGCTCGTGTTTCTCGGCTTCTTCGATTTCTTTCTTTAGCGCGGCGATCCAGTCAAGCAGAGTACGGATTCCCTTTTTCACAGCGGTGATTAAGCGATTGGTGGTTCTGATCCAGCGGTTCAGGTCGGCTTTCTGAGTATGGATACCGCGCTTTTCCATTTTCTGCACCAGCGGCCCTTCATGCACGGTGGGGATTTGTTCAATGCCCTGAGCTTCATAGCTGCGATGATCAATACGGGCGGCGATGCCTTTTCTTTCAAATTCCGCGTTCACCAACCGGCACCAGGTCTCCCGCCAATGTTCCAGCGTTTCCGGCTCATGCCAGTCCGTAGTGTGAACGGCCGTGAAGATATAGTTTCCGTTCTCGTCCTTCCTTCGTTCTCCATTTTCGTTCAGAACGTATTCCCGGCGTTGCTTGTTGCCCCAGGTGCCGTCAGGATTGAGGGGACGCATGGTAGTCATGACATGAAAATGTGGATTGGAAATGCCGTTCTCTTTATCCGGTTCGTGTACGGCAAGATCGGCGATCATGCCCTTGTTTACGAAGTGTTCTTGAACGAAGCGCCGAGCCAAGGTGATGTTTTCTTCCATGGTCAGTTCATTTTGCAGGGCAATATCGAAGTTGTATG
The DNA here is from genome assembly GCA_030537395.1 of Clostridia bacterium. Taxonomy (GTDB): domain Bacteria; phylum Bacillota; class Clostridia; order Christensenellales; family Aristaeellaceae; genus RUG563. Next base: position 10,713 of record JAUNMW010000069.1, read on the forward strand.
CCAACTGCGCCTTTTTGTTTTTCTCTGCTTTCTCCACCGCGTTCCAAAGAGTTTGCCTGTCTTTGTATTCAGGTGGAGCATTGGGCGGCAGCAGGATTTCGGTATGCAGCACACCACCCTTTCGGGAATAGTCGTTTGTTTCCCCGTAGTATTCGCTGTACAGTTTCTCTCCTGCCCGGTAAGCTGCGGCGGCAATGGCGCTCTGCCCGGCACTTCGTTTGATCTGGTCAACGTGGAAATGATACAGGGCCATTATCCAGCCTCCGATTCTTTCCCGCCTGCTTCGTGACGAAAAACAGCACTGTGAACCAGGTCGAGAATGACTGGAGCATCCGCCATTTGCTCAGCCAGTTCGTAAAATTCTCGTTCCGTTAAGGGTTTGACCTCGGGGAAAACACTCTCCATAGCCGCGCCTCTGGTGATCAGCCGGTGATTCCGCTGCCTCCGGGTGGTGGTTTCAAAGTATTCCTTCCGATTCTGCAATCGTTGCTGACGGTGCTGTTCCTGGTCGTACTGGCGTTGCGCTTCGGCCAATTCGTTCTGTAATTCGTCTCTCGTTTTCTTCATCGTGGGATGCCTCCTTCGTCGTTCTTGCTTCGTTGTTCTCGCTTTGTTCTTTTCTGCTTCGTCGTTACTGCTCATGGGATAGCCGCGAAGCGGCGCAAGGGCCGCAGCCCTTGGAGGGAGGGGAAGATGCAGGTGATGAGCACCGAAAGCATCTTCCCATCCGGCCTGTCTGCTGCATTCGGATGCGGCCTGACAGGCGGCCTCGCAGAGCGCGCGTAGATACAGGTGGGACACCTGTATAGAAGTGCGCACTTCCGTGACCTGAGAGCGTGACCCCGGCTTCACGGTTCTTCCCGGCTGGTTTTTCGTTTCTTTTCGTGGGCCTTTCTTCGTGGCAAGAACCCAAAACGGCCTGTTTCCCGTTCCATTCGGGCTCAAAATCGTGACAGAAATAAGCTCCATATTGGCAGAAAATCTCCTTCTCTGCGTCTCACGGTCTGACAGGAAAAAGCAGGGATTTACTGCCACTCTGTAAAAGTGACAGTAAATCGCCCACCAATTGACGGAAGCTGTTACAGGCCCATTTCTTTCAAAAATGCTTCCGCAATCTCGTAATTCTCGCCATCCACGCCGCTGGTTTCTTCCTTCACTGTCGGCTTCGCCACAATCTCGTTGGGCTGCGTCGTGGTCGTGACCTGAACCTGACTCATACACTGCCGAACACCTTCACTGATCGTATCCAGCACCTGCCGCAGAAAACGATCCTCCTTCTCTCTGGTTTCCAGGTATGGATCAGCCTGCTGCTTTTCTCGCCGGGAAAAGAAATCGTTGAGGGATGCGACCACCGCGCGGGTGTAGGATTTGAATTGCTTCCGATCCATGTGCCGGAGAAATTCATAAGCCTGACGGTCATCCTCCCTGTTCAGGTCGAATCGGATGTTGGTATTGATGATCCTTTTCATCTATCACCCCGCTTTCCGCATCCGGGCATTCGCCATGTATTCGTAACCTTTGGCCGTGGCACAGATGTCCTCGTTGATCGTCACCCTGTGAGCGTCGTAGTCGGCAAAGTTTTTCACCAGACAGCCGCCGCCTCCCACAATGTACAGGTTCATAAGATCGGGATGGTATTCATGCTCCCGCAGGCGGCGCAGAATGCCTTCTGTGTATTCCTTCGCCGCTTCGGTGATCGTGTCCAGATACTGCTTGCCGATGCCAGCGGTGCCGGTGCGCAGTACTTCTTCGATCACAGCGTCCTCAATGATGACGTGGAATTTCTGCATCAGCCTTTCCCGGATCAGCAGGGTGCATTGATGGGTGCCGTACTTTTCCGTGAAGCATTTGCTGGAAATAGGCTGCCCGTTTGTGATCGTCATGACGTTCATGGTGCCGTTGCCAATATCGCAGAGCATATTCACGCCTTTGAAGTCGGACAGATGGCTGACGATAGCGGCAAAGCCTTGCGGGAACACATCAACGCCGGTAATGCGGATGCGGTATTCTCTGCTCTTGGAGGTGAACACGATTTTTTCACGGGGATCGCGCTGCATGAGATACTTTTTGAAGTCATCCTTCTGTTCCGCCACCCAAGTCAGGGGCAGGCCCACAGCCAAGTGAACATCGGCGGTCTGCCGTCCATAAAAAGCCAACTCGGAAGCGATACCCGCCAGGGTCAGAATGAAATAGTCTTGGTCGTTCACCTTATCAGCAATAAATTCCTTGTGTTCCTCCCCGATAGTGTAGTAGATTCCTTCATAAAACATGAGACCGCTCTTGAAGGTGGGTTCATTGATGTGCCGAGTGACCCCAGCCTGGAAACAGGCATGAGCCGTTTTGATGTTTTGATAGCCATGATCCAGGCCAATAATGACAGGACGATCAGGCTTATTGAAATCTGTAATCATCTATTCTTCTCCCTTCTCTTTTATTCATCATTGTTTTTCGCTGCGCCGGATATACCGGACATGAAACCCGCGAGATAAGCTGGCAGAATCTTATCCAGCGCCTTTTTCACTTCGCTGATGATCTGCCGGATAAACCGTTCTTCCCGTTCCCTGGTTTCAAAATAGGGATCGTCCTGCAATTTGGCTTTTCTCTCAAAAAACTCCACCAGTGCCATGGCGATCACATTGCTGTAGGATTTGTACTGACCTTTATCCATGGTTTGCAGATACTCCCATGCCTTGCGGTGTGATTCTTTCCTCATGTTCAGCCGAAGGTTGGTGCTGTGAATCTCGTTCATGCGCAGGCTTCCTCCTTTCCCTGTTTTTCAAATGTCAGCTTGTTTTCCAGCATCCGCAGGATCATTTCCTGCCCGGTTTCTTTCGCCTGGGAATTTCCAAAGGCGGAAACCTGAAAAATCACTTTGCCGATTTTTCGCTGATAAGGCGCGGCCATCGGTACAGCCTGTTTGACTGCAATCTCATTCAAAAAAATACCCCCCTTTCGCAGAATCTCTCGGAAGATCGGCACCGTTCCATGGCGAATGGTGCTGCTTCTTCGCACAGTTGATTCTATCGAAAAAGGGAGGAAATCACATTGAGCGCAAATTGAGTGAAAATTGAAAAAAAGCAGACAGATACCGGATATTCGTGTATAATGGGGATGAACTGCCAAAGGAAGTGAAGAAGGAAAGCCATGAAACGCTGCGATTTTGCCTCCGTCGCCAAGATCATCCGCGATGATCTGCTGGACGGGAACTTCGATAATCAGACAGATTTTGCGGAAGCGCTGTTTTCCAGTTATCGACGTGCTTTTTGACATGGGGCTTCTGAACAGATGGCTCAACGGCCTGGCCAGGCTCAGTCCTGTCATTGGCCAGTTCTACCGGCGGGACGCGAAAAACCGGGAAGCACTTGCGATCACGTTGGAGGACGCCATTATCCCTTCCCTGTCTGACAGCGCTATGGTAATCCAGCAGATTTATGAATTGCTGATCCACGATCCTTCTATCTCCGAAAGGAAGAAACAGGAACTGTGCCGCCGCTATCCCTGTGAAACGTGCGCGGATGAAGCCGCGTTTATGGCGGACGTGCTGATATTCGGTATGATTCGCCCATTTCAGGCGCATGATATCCGCAAATCAAATTCAGCCGCCACAACACTTTCGCCCATTGTTCGGGACTACATTTTAGGCAATGAGGTTCCAGCACCCTGCGCGCATTTCTGCGGCCGGGATCAGGAATTGAAGGAACTGCATGAAGCGTTGATCCGCTATCGTGTTCTTTTTCTGGAAGGCGTGGCGGGGATCGGGAAAAGCGAAATTGCAAAAGCCTACGCCAGAGAACACAAAAAAGAATACACGAACAGCATCTACTTCATGTATTCCGGCGATCTGCGGCGGGATATCACCGACATGTATTTTGCGGACGATCTTCCCTCCGATACGGATGAAGCGCGCTTCTTCCGGCATGACCGTTTTCTGCGAACACTGAAAGAAGATACCCTGCTGATTATCGACAACTTTGACGTTCGCTCCATCAAAGAACGGTTTTTGATTTTCCTTCAGCATTACCGCTGCCGGATCATCCTCACCACGCGGAACCACTGGCCGGGCCAGCGGAGCCTGCATGTGGACAGGATCGGCGACGACGAAGCACTGTTTCAGCTGATGGTACGGTTCTATCCCGATGCAGTAAAGAAGCGGCCTTTCTTCCTCAAGCTGATGATGCTCCTGCAATACCATACGCTGATTATTGAACTGGCTGCCCGGCTGTTCGGCAGCGGTATGCTGACGCCGGAAGTCGCAGGCGCTCTCTTCTGCTTCCATGGAACGAAAATCGGATCAAAAGACAAAATAAGGATCGTCAAAGACGGAAAAGCCCGAAAAGACACCTTTGAGGATCATATTCATGCTTTGTTTGGCCTTTACAATCTTTCGGAAATCCAGCAGGATATCCTGCGGTGCATGGTACTGGTTCCGGCTGTGGGAATCCCCATGCGTCTGCTGGGATTCTGGATGGGCTTCAAAGACCTGAACGACGTGAACGATCTGATCGAGTTGGGTCTGTTGAAACAGTTGCCCGGTGGCAGAGTGGCGCTGCAAAACATGCTGCGTCCGGTATGCCGGGCCGAATTGGGAACCAGTGTTTCCCGGTGTCAGATGCTGCTGGAACCGTTGCGGTTTACCTGCCAGCTTCACGGCGTGGATGTGCCGGATTATAAACTGATCTACGAGATCGTCAATTGCACGATGAAGTATGCGCAGAAGGATGATATGCCCTATTATCTGCTTCTCCTGGAGGATACTTTTCAGTATTTGGAAAAGTACCAGTATAAGACGGGTATGCAGAAAATC